>NZ_LLWH01000079.1 GCF_001411475.1 Pseudomonas endophytica
GGGAAAATACCGGTGAGTTTGGCGCGCATTTTGCGCCAGTTTTGCGCAAGGCAGAAACGGGAAAGGGAATCAAAGGTCTAAACCCTTGATTCCCTTACAGAATATGGTCGGGACGGAGTGATTCGAACACTCGACCCCTAGCACCCCATGCTAGTGCGCTACCGGACTGCGCTACGCCCCGACTAGGCGTTACATTTATGTTGCGTCTTGCTAGAACGACGAGAAATATACCTTAAGCTTTTGAAATACGGAAGTATTTTAAAAGCTGGTTTATTTGCGAAGCACAAGCAAAACATCCTCCAACTCGGAGATCGTTTGGCGGATCAGTTGTTTGTATTGCGTGGTGTCATCTTTGGCTTCATCACCCGAAAGTCTCAGGCGAGCACCACCGATAGTGAAACCTTGATCGTAAAGTAGAGCACGTATCTGCCGGATCATCAGCACATCTTGTCGCTGATAATACCGGCGGTTTCCGCGACGCTTCACGGGGTTGAGTTGAGGAAACTCTTGCTCCCAATAGCGCAGCACGTGCGGCTTTACCGCACAGAGCTCGCTAACTTCGCCAATGGCGAAGTAGCGTTTACCTGGGATCGGCGGGAGCTCGTCGTTATGACTTGGTTCCAGCATAGGCCTCTACTCGGGCTTTCAACTTCTGCCCTGGACGAAAGGTGACCACACGGCGAGCCGTGATCGGGATTTCCTCTCCCGTTTTCGGATTGCGGCCAGGCCGCTGTCGCTTGTCACGCAAATCAAAGTTGCCAAAACCTGACAACTTGACCTGTTCATTGTCTTCAAGAGCGTGCCTGATTTCTTCGAAAAACAGCTCAACCAATTCTTTGGCTTCACGTTTATTCAGGCCCAGCTCTTCATAAAGACGTTCCGCCATTTCAGCTTTCGTCAGAGCCCCCATACGTCACTTCCTTAACGTGGCGTTCAACCTGTTTTCGAGCGAGGTGAGGATATTTTGTGTCGTGGTGTTCACCTCATCGTCATTAAGAGTGCGCGATGGATGCTGCCAGGTCAAGCCAACGGCAAGGCTTTTTCTATGCGGATCAATACCTTTACCCTGGTAAACGTCAAATAGCTTGAGGTCTGTCAACCATTCACCTGCATTTTCACGAATCACATTCAGCACATCGCTGGCTGCAACGTCACGATCGGCCAACAATGCCAAGTCACGACGTACTTCGGGGAATCGGGAGAGCTCGTGGAATTTCGGCATTTTACCTGAAGCTACTTCCGCCAGCACTAGTTCGAAAAGGAACACGGAACGGTCAAGACCCAGCGTTTTTGCGAGCTCAGGATGAATCGCACCTACGTACCCGACTTCACGCCCATCACGCTCTATACGAGCAGTCTGGCCTGGGTGCAGAGCAGGATGGCTACCCGCTACAAAGGTGAACGCGTCCAACGCACCGGCAAAACCCAGCACTGCTTCAACGTCAGCCTTGACATCAAAGAAGTCGACCATATCACGACCTTGTGCCCAACCTTCCGACAAGCGAGTCCCGCAAACAACGCCTGCGAGCATTGGCTCTTGCTTCAGCCCTTCCAGTTGACCAACAAAACGCAGACCGCTCTCGAAAAGACGAACGCGATCTTGTTGACGGTTGAGGTTATGCTGCAAAGACTTGACCAAACCCGGCCACAGGGAGGCGCGCATAGCTGCCATGTCATTGGAGATCGGATTGGCTAACAGCAGCGGCTCAACACCTGGGCTGAACAATGCAAACTGTTTAGGATCAATGAAACTGTAAGTAATTGCTTCTTGATAACCGCGAGCAACCAACAGACGACGCAACTCAGGCAGTTCGCTGCGAGCTTCAGCTTTTGCTTGTGGTGCAAGACGCGCTTGTGGGTAACGAACCGGCAAACGGTTGTAGCCATAAAGACGAGCCAACTCCTCGATTAGATCAACCTCAAGGCTGATATCAAAACGATGACTTGGTACGTCCACTCGCCATTGCCCTGCCCCATCAGCAGAGATTGTCAGGCCCAAATCGCTGAGCAGACGCTCAACTTCAACCGGATCCATTTCCAGACCCAGCATCTGAGTGATACGTGCAGCGCGCAAAGTAATCGGTGCGATCGACGGCAGGTATTGCTCGTTAACGGTCTCTACGATTGGACCTGCTTCACCGCCAGTGATGTCAAGCAGTAAACCTGTGGCACGCTCCATGGCTTCGCGCGCCAGTTTCCAATCTACGCCACGTTCGTAACGATGCGACGCATCGGTATGCAAACCGTAAGAACGGGCTTTGCCTGCAACAGCAATCTGATCGAAGAATGCGCTTTCTAGGAAAACATCGCGAGTCGTAGCAGAAACGCCGCTATGTTCGCCGCCCATAACACCAGCGATTGCTAAAGCGCGCGCGTGGTCAGCAATCACCAACGTATCGCTTCGCAGAGAAACTTCCTGACCATCAAGCAATACCAGCTTCTCGCCTTCTTCAGCCAAACGCACGCGAATACCGCCATTGATCTCGGCGAGGTCAAATGCGTGCAACGGTTGACCCAACTCCAGCATCACGTAGTTCGTGATATCGACAGCAGCGTCGATGCTACGAACGTCTGCGCGGCGCAGGCGCTCAACCATCCATAACGGCGTAGGACGAGACAAATCGACGTTGCGGATGACACGACCCAGATAGCGCGGGCAAGCAGAGGGAGCCAGCACTTCAATCGAGCGAACTTCATCGTGTACCGCCGCAACAGCGGCCACCACAGGACGAGTCACTTCTACAGCGTACAGCGCGCCAACCTCACGGGCCAAGCCTGCCAAAGATAAGCAATCGCCACGGTTAGGCGTCAAATCGACTTCAATACTGGCGTCTTCTAGATTCAGATAAACGCGAAAGTCTTCACCAACCGGGGCATCAGCTGGCAATTCCATCAAGCCATCATTGCCTTCGCCAACCTGCAACTCGGCTTGCGAGCACAGCATGCCGTTGGACTCTACGCCACGCAGCTTGGCTTTCTTGATTTTGAAGTCACCCGGCAGTTCGGCACCGATCATGGCGAATGGAATTTTCAGGCCTGGGCGCACGTTTGGTGCACCGCAAACAACCTGAAACGTCTCAGCGCCATTGCTGACTTGGCACACGCGCAACTTATCGGCGTCGGGGTGCTGCTCAGTGCTGAGCACCTCACCCACGACAACACCTTTGAATACACCAGCGGCCGGCGTAACGCTATCGACCTCAAGGCCGGCCATCGACAAACGAGCAACCAACTCGTCGCGATCTACCTGCGGGCTAACCCAACCACGCAGCCATTGTTCACTGAATTTCATTCTGCTCTCCTAAGAATTCGTTACGACTAGCGAAATTGCGCGAGGAACCGCAAGTCGTTATCGAAGAACAGACGCAAGTCGTTCACGCCGTAACGCAGCATTGCCAGACGCTCAACGCCCATGCCGAATGCAAAACCCGAGAATTCTTCTGGGTCAATGCCAGACATGCGCAACACGTTTGGATGCACCATGCCGCAACCCATGACTTCAAGCCAGCCGGTCTGTTTGCAGACACGGCAACCCTTGCCGCTGCACATCACACATTCCATATCCACTTCAGCCGATGGCTCAGTGAACGGGAAGTACGACGGGCGGAAGCGCACGGCCAATTCTTTTTCGAAAAATACCCGCAGGAACTCTTCGATCGTCCCTTTCAGGTCGGCGAAGTTGATATCGCGATCAACCAGCAAGCCTTCAACCTGGTGGAACATCGGCGAGTGAGTAATATCGGAGTCGCTACGGTACACACGGCCTGGGCAGACGATGCGGATCGGCGGCTGCTGCGATTCCATGGTGCGCACCTGTACTGGGGAGGTGTGAGTGCGCAGCAGCATGTTCGCATTGAAATAGAAGGTGTCATGCATCGAACGGGCCGGGTGATGGCCTGGGATGTTGAGCGCCTCAAAGTTGTGATAGTCGTCTTCGACTTCTGGGCCTTCGGCAATGCCGTAGCCGATATGAGTGAAGAACTGTTCGATACGTTCCAGAGTCCGGGTCACCGGATGCAGACCGCCTGAGGTCTGACCACGTCCAGGCAGGGTCACATCAATAGACTCGGCAGACAGTTTGGCAGCCAATTCGGCCTCTTCAAACAGTGCCTTACGCGTATTGAGAACCTCTGTGACACGCTCCTTGGCAACGTTGATCAAAGCGCCCACCTGGGGACGCTCTTCTGCTGGCAAATTTCCCAGGGTCTTCATCACCTGAGTCAACTCGCCTTTCTTGCCAAGGTATTGAACCCGGATTTGCTCCAGGGCATTGATATCTTCAGCGCTTTGCACAGCCTCTAGTGCTTGAGAGACCAGCGCATCCAGGTTTTCCATGTACAGACTCCAGATACAAAATAGGGGAAGAGCTTGAAGGCTCTTCCCCTATTTAAGACGTTTAGCGCTTGGGCTCACAGCTGTGAGCCCAAGAACTGTCGGGGGTACTTAAGCCAAGGTGGCTTTAGCTTTCTCGACAATCGCAGCAAACGCCGCTTTTTCGTTCACTGCCAGATCAGACAGAACCTTACGGTCGATCTCGATGGAAGCTTTTTTCAGGCCAGCGATCAAACGGCTGTAAGACAGACCGTTGATACGAGCACCAGCGTTGATACGAGCGATCCACAGAGCGCGGAACTGACGTTTTTTCTGACGACGGTCACGGTAGGCGTATTGGCCTGCCTTGATTACCGCTTGCTTAGCAACACGGAATACGCGCGAACGTGCACCGTAGTAGCCTTTAGCAAGTTTCAGAATTTTTTTGTGACGTTTACGGGCAATGACGCCACGCTTTACACGAGCCATGAGTTACTTCCTCTATTCTTGATCCAAAATTAACGAAGGCGCAGCATGCGCTCGACTTTTGCCACGTCAGACGGATGCAGCAAGCTGCTACCGCGCAGTTGACGCTTACGCTTGGTCGACATTTTGGTCAGGATGTGGCTCTTGAAAGCGTGTTTGTGCTTGATACCGTTTGCAGTTTTCAGAAACCGCTTAGCAGCACCACTTTTAGTCTTCATCTTTGGCATGTTCGGATACTCCGCATTCAGTTGATAAACATAACCGCAAGGCCTGCCGTGCCCTGGTGGTTACTTCTTCTTTTTCGGGGCGATGACCATAATCAGTTGGCGTCCTTCCATCTTAGGATGCTGTTCGACGGTCCCGTATTCGACTAGGTCAGCTTCAACCCGCTTCAACAGTTCCATACCCAGCTCCTGGTGGGCCATCTCACGACCGCGGAATCTTAACGACACCTTGGCCCTGTCCCCATCACTCAGGAAACGTACCAGGTTGCGCAGTTTTACCTGGTAATCCCCTTCCTCCGTCCCTGGACGAAACTTGATTTCTTTTACTTGAATCTGCTTCTGGTTCTTCTTCGCTGCAGCAACCTGCTTCTTCTTCTCGAAGATCGACTTACCGTAGTCCATCACCCGGCAAACAGGCGGGACTGCGTCCGCTGAGATTTCTACCAGGTCCAATTTGGACTCTTCAGCGATACGAAGCGCTTCATCAATCGAGACGATGCCAATCTGCTCGCCGTCAGCGCCAATTAACCGAACCTCGCGTGCCGAGATATTCTCGTTGATCGGGGCTTTCGGTGCAGCTCGTTTATCTTGTCTCATTTCACGCTTAATAATAATTACTCCGAATCTGGGCGACCACGCCGGGAAACCGCTTGCGCGAGGAACTCAGCGAACTGGGCGACGGGCATCGAGCCCAGGTCAGCACCTTCACGAGTACGCACAGCGACAGTCTGCATCTCGACTTCCCGATCTCCGATAACCAAGAGATAAGGAACCTTGAGCAAAGTATGCTCGCGGATTTTAAAGCCGATCTTTTCATTTCTCAAGTCAGACTTGGCACGAAAACCGCTCTGATTGAGAGTTTTTTCAACTTCAGCGGCAAAATCTGCCTGTTTATCAGTGATATTCATGATCACTGCCTGAGTTGGCGCCAGCCACGCAGGGAACGCACCTTCGTAATGCTCGATTAAGATACCGACAAAACGTTCGAACGACCCTAGGATCGCACGGTGCAGCATAACCGGGTGCTTTCGGCTGTTGTCTTCGGAGACATATTCAGCGCCAAGGCGGATCGGCAGGTTAAAATCGAGCTGTAAGGTACCACACTGCCAGACACGACCGAGACAATCTTTTAGCGAGAACTCGATCTTCGGCCCGTAAAAGGCGCCCTCACCCGGCTGGAGGTCATAAGCCAGACCAGCACTATCGAGCGCAGCAGCTAGCGCACTTTCCGCACGGTCCCACAACTCGTCAGACCCTACGCGCTTCTCAGGGCGGGTCGACAACTTGAGCTCGATGTCTTTAAACCCGAAGTCTGCATACACATCCAAAGTCAGCTTGATGAAAGCCGCTGACTCGGCCTGCATCTGCTCTTCTGTGCAGAAAATATGAGCATCATCTTGAGTAAAAGCACGCACGCGCATAATGCCGTGCAAAGCACCCGACGGCTCGTTACGGTGGCAAGCACCGAACTCAGCCAGACGCATCGGCAGCTCACGATAGCTTTTAAGACCTTGATTGAACACTTGCACGTGGCAAGGGCAGTTCATCGGTTTAATGGCGTAGTCGCGATTTTCCGACTCGGTCGTGAACATGTTTTCTGCGTAGTTAGCCCAGTGACCAGACTTTTCCCACAGACTGCGATCCACAACCTGAGGTGTCTTGATCTCTAGATAACCATTATCACGCTGCACTTTGCGCATGTATTGCTCAAGTACTTGATACAGCGTCCAGCCATTTGGGTGCCAAAACACCATGCCCGGAGCTTCTTCTTGAGTATGAAAAAGCCCCAAGCGCTTACCGATTTTACGGTGATCGCGCTTTTCCGCCTCTTCAATACGCAGAACGTATGCTGCCAACTGCTTTTTATCGGCCCAAGCAGTGCCGTATATACGCTGCAACTGCTCATTTTTGGCGTCGCCGCGCCAATAAGCGCCTGACAGTTTGGTCAACTTGAATGATTTCAGAAAACGAGTATTCGGGACATGAGGCCCGCGACACATGTCTACGTACTCTTCATGAAAGTACAAGCCCATGGCCTGCTCATCAGGCATGTCTTCGATCAGTCGCAGCTTGTAATCTTCGCCGCGCTCAGCAAACAGCTCGATTACTTCAGCTCGCGGAGTCACTTTTTTGATGACGTCGTAATCTTTTTCGATCAGCTGTTGCATGCGCTGTTCGATAGCACCCATGTCATCCGGAGTAAACGGACGCTCATAAGCGATATCGTAGTAAAAACCTTCGTCAATAACAGGACCGATAACCATTTTGGCGGTCGGGTACAACTGCTTAACGGCGTGACCGACCAAGTGGGCACAAGAGTGACGAATAATCTCCAGCCCCTCTTCATCCTTGGGCGTAATGATTTGCAAGGTGGAGTCATGCTCGATCAGATCACAGGCATCAACCAGCATGCCGTTGACCTTGCCAGCAACAGTGGCCTTAGCCAAACCTGCGCCAATTGAAGCGGCCACATCGGCAACTGAGACCGAGTGATCGAATGAACGTTGACTGCCATCGGGAAGAGTAATAGTTGGCATGGCGCCTCCTCTCCTAGTGGTGACCCCTACCAAAGGTCACGTGGGTTGGGATGAGCCAGTACGCGATTCGGTGGTATGCCTGCCTCACAGTGGCAGGAGCCTAAAGGCCAACCGTAAACCGAACCAGAGTGACTGGAATTCAAATCAAAAGTGTATGGCGCTGCCAAGCAACTCCTAGAGCGCTATTACAGAAAACCGCCAAGCGGAGCATGCTAACACAGATGCTTGAACCTCGCCCCCCTCCTCGTTTTGCGCGCAATAAGCCCACGGATTTTGCTAATGGATGAACTTGAGCTTAATTAATGCCTCAGATAATGGGACATCATTTCGGATTCAACGATTACAAGGAGAATCACATGCGCATGACTCAACTATTAGCTCTCGCCGCACCACTGGCACTGTTGCTACCACTGAGTGCTCAGGCAGCTTGGCCTAAAGATCTGAAAGCTCAATACACAGCCCAGTGTGTGCCCGCAGCCGCAAAAACCATCGGTGAAGATGCAGCTAAGGCGCACTGCGAATGTGGCGCCGATAAAATTGAAAAGAACTTCACCACGGCTCAAATCAAAGAATTGATGAGCCCCGAAGGCGCGAAGAACCCTCAGCTCCAACAGGAAGCTCTGAATGCAATTGCGCAATGCAAAGCAAGTCCTCAACCCAAGAAATAGTGTTTAACGAAGAACCAAACAAGGCAAAAACGGCCAAAATGCATTCTTGAGCTAAAAAACATGGCTCATTAACGGCTTTTTTTTAAGACCGTTTTTGCCCTGAAAGCCCCATAAAACGGGGCCCAACGCCTTTTTAAACCTCAGACAAAAGCTAACAATGCTGCAAACTACGGCTCAGGGGGGGTTCCAAACCGCACATTTCGACTATGATAGCCAAGTGTGCCCAGTTGGCCTGAGCAACACAGTACTACTGAAAATATAAGTTTCTTGGAGATACACCATGTCTAATCGCCAAACCGGCACCGTAAAATGGTTCAACGATGAAAAAGGCTTCGGCTTCATCACTCCTCAAGGTGGCGGTGACGACCTGTTCGTACACTTCAAAGCTATCGAAAGCGACGGTTTCAAAAGCCTGAAAGAAGGCCAAACTGTTTCCTTCGTGGCTGAGAAAGGCCAAAAGGGTATGCAAGCTGCACAAGTTCGTCCGGAGTAAGTCTCCCGCGAACAAAAAAACCCCGTCCACGTGACGGGGTTTTTTATGCGTGCACATTTGCTAAAAGTTGTTAACCACAGTTAACACGCGTGATGACCGCATTATCATCGGCATTGAGATTTAGTCGATCAGAACGATACTCAAGGGTAATCATGTCGTGCGGAGACAAGATTCGCGCAGTCTGTGCGCCAGCCTTAACGCGGGCTTGCTCCAACAGACTGGAAGAGGCTTTCTGGCCAATCACAAAGTCGGCAGCTTTGGCATCACAACGAGTTGGCACAGCCTGAGCTGTTGGCTCGTTCACAATTTCTTGCGTATTGCTGCATCCTGACAGCGCTACAACCGCCAACAATGAACCCAATGACGCTAGCTTCCAAGACATGAAGCCTCCTTAAGATTAATAGTCGGAACCTTTGCGACAGCTTTTTCGCACAGAGGTTGCATGTGGCCTGAAAGCAATATCAGCTCAGACCTAAGGGCTTCAGATTCTGCCCGACCAGATTGAGGCTGCCCCATATCTAATCGTGACGAAATATGTACAAGCCATTAATAGACATCAATATAGTCATAAGGTGGATTAGGCCAGTTTTCTTTCAAAGCATTGAAAACCTGCATCACCCACACTTCATCGCTGGCCGCTATTTTTCCGACATACCCAGAACCTGCCGCCCACGTCTCAAGCCTGAAAAGCACCCCATCAATATCGACCCCACCGATTACACCTGACGAAATGTACGCGATACCCGCTTTCGTCACCCGCAATTGGGTGTGCACATCATCACTGGCCGAAGCCAATAATTGACGCACCGCAGCTAGAGTAAAACTATCGGGGCAGCCCAAATCAATTTGCATGCGACCTCCTTTGCGAAAAGTACAAGTGTGTCACGCAGCAGCAGTACACTGCGGCGCGTAATGACGTGAATAATTTCACTCTCTTGATCGCCTTAAGATGACATTTTGCTAAAATCGCGTTTTCGCCCCTCCTCACGAGATACCCATGACAACAGTTTCCATCGTTGCAGACATCAAAGCCAAATGGGTTCAAGGTCAATGCTCCTACAGCCCTGGCAGCCCAGAAGAACTGGCTATCATCGGCATTGATCTTTTAGTCAAAGAGCTCGGCACAGAGGCTGCAAAAGCCTTCGTTAGCCAGATTTTCGAAAAGTACAAACCTGCTGACCTGCTCAAATAAGCCTGAACATAGCCTCGCGTCACAGGTCATCCTCCAAGGTAAGCCTTAGCTCTGAGCGATTACCTTCTTGTGCGCACCCATCCGGCAATAATTGCCATTACACTTTTTGGTGGTGATAGACAATCACTGCGCAAAGTACCCTCACAGCAGCGCGTTTGGAGCTGCTTCAGATTGGGCACCGCCACAAAGTTTGGCAAACAACGAAATAGTCGAATCCCCGAACAAAAAACACTTCCAACGTTCGGAAACCCGTCCCCGCCTTAAAAAAATTCGAAAAAAAATAAAATTTCTCCTTACAAAACAATAATTTAAAACAAATACAAATTGTTACCCGCGCTGGCATGGAGTGTGCTGGTACACGATCAGCACAGGCTTCTTAAACGCCATGCGCTGCGCCATTCTGCGCGCTCACTAATAAGAGAAAAAACAATGAAAACAGCAGTATTGAAAACTATTATTCCTGGCGCTTTGGCTATTCTCCTGACCCTCCCCACGGTGCAAGCACAAGAAGCTGCTCCTAAGGCCGAAGCAGCTGCTAAACCTAATGTCGTTATTCTCGCTACAGGTGGCACCATCGCAGGCGCGGGCGCTAGCGCTGCCAACAGCGCCACTTACACCGCCGCTAAAGTAGGCATTGACCAACTGATCGCCGGCGTTCCAGAGCTGAGCCAGTTGGCAAATGTGCGTGGCGAACAGGTCATGCAAATTGCGTCTGAAAGCATTACTAATGACAACTTGCTGCAATTAGGGCGCCGCGTCGCCGAATTGGCTGACAGCAAGGATGTAGATGGGATTGTTATCACCCACGGCACCGACACCCTAGAAGAAACCGCTTACTTCCTCAACTTGGTCGAAAAAACCGATAAGCCCATCATCGTGGTCGGTTCTATGCGCCCAGGTACTGCAATGTCAGCTGATGGCATGCTCAACCTGTACAACGCTGTAGCCGTTGCCGGTAGCAAAGACGCTCGTGGCAAAGGGGTACTGGTGACCATGAACGATGAAATCCAATCGGGTCGTGATGTCAGCAAAATGATGAACATCAAAACCGAAGCTTTCAAAAGCCCTTGGGGCCCACTGGGCATGGTTGTTGAAGGCAACTCCTACTGGTTCCGCTTGCCAGCCAAGCGTCACACCATGGACTCTGAATTCGACATCAAAGACATCAAATCTCTACCAAACGTCGGCATCGCCTACTCCTATGGCAACGTTGACGACACCGCTTATAAAGCACTGGCAAAAGACGGCGCCAAAGCCATCATTCACGTTGGTACAGGCAACGGCTCGGTATCGTCTCGCGTTGTTCCAGCCCTGCAAGAACTGCGCAAAGATGGCGTGCAGATCATTCGTTCTTCCCACGTAAACAACGGCGGGTTCGTACTGCGCAACGCAGAGCAACCTGACGACAAAAACGATTGGATTGTCGCGCACGACCTCAACCCACAAAAAGCCCGCATCCTGGCCATGGTCGGCCTGACCAAAACCCAAGACAGCAAAGAGCTGCAACGGATGTTCTGGGAATACTAAAACTTGCGCGCCAAACGCCGCCCGGCGTTTGGCACTCCACCACTCATTTGCCCGAATGAGTGGTTTATTGACGTTATCCCCCCCTTGTTTTTGCACTTAATCGAAAAAAAGCAGTCCGATCCCCGCAGCGTGAGATATCCAATAGTTGCCAAATCTCTCGCAGTTAAATACTGTATGCGCATACAGCTAACCAAGGACTGCATCATGGCTAAAAAAGCAGCGAAAGAGCCTACCCCACCAACTCCGTACGAAGTTTTCGGTATGCGCATCCAAAAAATCATCAGCTCGCCTAAAGCCCAAAAAGACAGAATGGCGGTGCTTGAACGGCAAGCAGGTGACAACCCGGAGTTCTGGGAACGCTTGCTGGAAGAAATCTCCGAAAACGATAACGTCACCATCGCTCATCGCGATTGCGGCGGCGTCAATGTTTTCTGGACCGTACAAGAGGAAGACTGAGTCAATGAGGGTTCGTTTACTGGTTTCTGCCAGCCTCTTTTTTACTGCTATAAGCGTACAAGCCGCAGCCCCGCAAACATTTAACGAAGCTAAAAAAGTCGCTTGGAAACTTTATGCACCGCAATCCACAGAATTTTATTGTGGCTGCAAATACACGGGTAACCGCGTTGACCTCAAAGGCTGCGGCTACATTCCACGCAAAAATGCCAACCGTGCGGCGCGCATTGAATGGGAGCACATTGTCCCTGCCTGGCAAATTGGCCACCAACGCCAATGCTGGCAGAACGGCGGACGAAAAAACTGCACACGTCATGATCCCGTTTATAAAGTGGCAGAAGCGGATTTGCATAATCTGGTGCCTAGCATTGGCGAGGTGAACGGGGACCGGAACAATTTCAGTTTTGGTTGGTTGCCCGCTCAGCCCGGTCAATACGGGTCTTGCTTAACGCAAGTCGATTTCAAAGCCAAAAAGGTCATGCCCCGCCCATCCATACGCGGCATGATCGCGCGTACTTATTTCTACATGAGCAAACATTACAACTTGCGTCTTTCCAAGCAAGATCGTCAGTTGTACGAAGCTTGGAACAAGACTTATCCGGTCCAAACTTGGGAGCGCCAACGCAACCAGGCCGTCGCCTGTGTAATGGGCCGTGGTAACGAGTTCGTAGGCCAGGTCAACCTCAAGGCTTGCAGCTAGACAAACGCCACTGCATGCCCTTCACCTATTGCTGGGCATGCCGTGTTGTAGACAGAAGGCGTGGGGGTCACGTCATTAGACACCGTCATATCTGTCAACAGTCATACCACACGACGCCGTCTCCCTTGAGCCTGCTAGCATAATCTACACCCTCCTACTTCCCGTGAAGGCCCCAGTGAGAACAATGATGCGCCAACGCCCTTCGTCTCGATTACTCGTCATAAGCCCTGAACATCGCGTGCTCCTATTCCGTTTTACCCATAAGACTGGCGCACTTAAAGGTCAGGAATATTGGGCCACACCAGGCGGCGGGCTAGAGCCGGGGGAAACTTTCGAACAGGCCGCCATTCGTGAGCTTTATGAGGAGGTCGGGGTAGTAGTTGACGATGTAGGCTCAGAGCTAGCGCAACGATCGTTTGAGATGCAATTGCCAGACGGCGAATGGGTGGTGGCCGATGAGCGATTTTTTTTAGTCCGCGTCAAAAACGAACAAATTACCGACGCTGGCTGGACGGATCAAGAACGCCAAGTCATGAGCCAACACCGCTGGTGGTCGCGCGATGCGCTACAGCACACGAAGGCTATTATTTTTCCAGAGGACCTACTGTCGATACTGGGCTTAAATCTGCGCTAAACCCTTAATTAGGGCCGCGTCATGGCGTGACAGAAATCCGACTCTCAGGCTCAAGATACCTGCCCCCTAAAACTGCCAGCCATCCGAACAATAGATGGAACTAATTTATTGCCGAACTGTATTGCCTGAGCTATTACTCTCAGCATGATAAAACAAGCTCGATTCTCCAAAAAACAACAGGTTGTCAATGAGCTCGTCCGCCAGATCGAAAGCGGGCTCATGGAAGACGGTTATGTCTTGCCGGGTGAACAACAACTCGCCCTAGAACTGGGTGTCAGTCGCGGCACATTGCACAAAGCGTTGATGGAGCTGGAGCGGCGCAAATACATCGCCCGATGCACTGCTGGAGGCTCGGTTGTGACATTTGACGGCATACCTCTCGACCAGAAGCACGGCTGGGCCCAGGCCTTAGCCAGTACTGGTGCACGCATTCATACCGAGCAGCTTGCACTTCAAGCCATTGAACGGCCGGACTTAACCCTTCAGTTCGGCATGAGCCAGTTCATCATGCTTGCCCGGCGTCGCCGCCGCAGTGACGGCACGGCAATATCGCTGGAGCGCTCATTTATTCCCGCTATCGGTGGGCTTGAGGGGTTACCTGGGGTCGGCATGATTGATGACTCACTCACCATCACCTTGGCCGCCTACGGCTTCATTGGCGATCACGGCGACCAATGGTTAGGGGCAGAGCCATTAAATGAAGACGATGCCTACTTGCTCGGGCGTCCAGTAGGGACGGTTTTTCTCAAAACATTACGCACTACCTTTGACCGACACGGACGGTTGATGGAGCATGTCGAAAGCTGGCTAGACCCCACACACTTTCGCATGCACCACTCATTTGGGGCTCCTCATGAAGTCGAATGATCGTGCGCTTGGCGCATTCTATGGCCTGGCACTGGGTGATGCTTTGGGCATGCCAACCCAGTCATTTAGCCGAGCACAAATAATCATCCGCTTTGGTCAAATCACTGAGCTCTTAGACGCCCCCGCCGACCAACCGATCGCCCCCAATATGCCCAAGGGCTCAATTACTGACGACACCGAGCAAGCCATCCTTGTTGCCCAGTTGCTAATAGACAGCAATGGCAGCATCACGCCTACCGACCTTGCACAACGCCTTATCGCCTGGGAGGCGCAGATGCAGGCTAAGGGTTCGCAAGATCTTCTAGGGCCTTCCACGAAGCGAGCTGTCGACATGATTCTTGCAGGCCACAGCCCCGAAGAGTCTGGTCGCTATGGCACTACCAATGGCGCGGCGATGCGCATTACGCCAGTTGGTATAGCCGCCGATATCAACCAGCCCGATCAGTTCATCAAGGCCGTGGTGCAAGCTTGCCAAGTCACTCACAACACCAGTTTGGGTATCGCCAGCGCAGCAGCCGTAGCTGCAGTGATTTCAAGTGGTATTAACGGCAAGAAACTTGAACATGCGCTGAATGCAGGCACTGAAATGGCCTACATCGCCGAACATCATGGCCATTGGGTTGCAGGTGGCCGAATAGGCCCGCGTATTCGCTGGGCGAGACATGCCAGCCATGAGTGCAACCCAGACAACCTCGGTGATTTGTTGTACGACGTAATAGGCACTTCGGTTGCGTCACAGGAATCCGTTGTCGCCGCCTTTGCCCTTGCGCAACGGGTTGCCAGCGGTAACCTCAGTAGTTTCAACGCTTTGTGCATCGCAGCCAGCATTGGCGGTGACACCGACACCATTGCCGGTATTCTCGGCGCAATGCTGGGAGCGTGCACAGGGCTGGAGCAGTGGCCACAGGCATTGATTCAGCAAGTCAGAGGCGTGAATAACCTGCAACTAGAACCCATGGTTGAACAGTTACTGAAGCTGCGTAACGCATAAAAACCGCGAAGGATCGCCCTGCGACCAGTGCCCACAAAGTGCAGCGAGTGATTGTGTCCTAACGGTTGTACTTACAGCATCAGGAGCCCCCTAATGAGCACCCCCAATACCGGACATAGCGCCGGGCAACTGGAAACCCGTGGCATCGAACCCGTTCCCGAAAACGAATGCCGTGGTAATCCATTACAGCTGTTCTGGGTGTGGTTTGCAGCCAACATCAGCATTCTCGGCTTACCGCTCGGTGCCACATTAGTGGCGTTTCATCAACTGGCTATTTGGCAAGTCATTATTGTTGCCCTAATCGGTGCCGCAGGCTCATTCGCCGTGGTCGGCATCATCTCTATCGCTGGGCGTAGAGGCCGTGCCCCCAGCCTTACATTGTCCCGTGCCGTTTTCGGCGTGCGCGGCAATATTGGACCTACGCTGGTTTCTTTGATGTCTCGCTTAGGCTGGGAAACCGTCAACACTACAACCGCAGCTTTTGTGCTGTTGGCGTTGTCCGCCATTGTGTTCGGCTCACCCACCGAAGCGAAACACGCGCCGCTGCTCACTCTGCTTTTTATCGCTATTTTTACCCTCCTAACCTTATCGGTTTCGGGCCTAGGCCATGCCACATTACTGCTCATTCAAAAGTGGGCAACTTATGTGTTTGGAGCGCTTAATTTACTGGTAGCTGGTTTTCTCTGCGCCACCATCGACTGGCAGCTCGTGTTCAATGTTCAATCGGCGCCGCTCAGTGCGGTGATTATCGGTATCGGGATTATGGCTGCTGGCACCGGTATTGGTTGGGCCAATGCCGGTGCTGATATGTCGCGCTATCAGCACCGCAGCGTAAGCGCCAAGCAGTTGGTGGCATCTGCAGCGTGCGGCGCAGGCATTCCATTGGTGCTGCTAATAACCTTGGGCGGCTTACTGTCAGTGGGTAACCACGACCTTGCTTCGGCCACCGACCCCATCGCCGCCATACGCAACATGTTGCCCGCTTGGATGGCCGTGCCCTACCTGCTGAGCGCGTTTGGCGGCTTGCTGCTGTCCAATCACCTGTCCGTTTACTCGGCAGGGCTTACGACATTAACGCTTGGGATCAACATAAAGCGGGTACAGGCTGTCGTTGTCGACATTGTCGCGATATTTGCAGGCTCGACTTACTTCATGCTGTATGCCGATAGCTTTTACGCCCCGTTCATCACCTTCATTTCTCTGACGGCCATTCCGATAACCGCGTGGGTCGCCATCTTTGTCGTCGACTTGATACATCGCCACTATTACAGCCCCACCGATCTAATGAACATCAGCCGCAGCAGCTGCTACTGGTACACAGGCGGTATTGAGTGGCGGGCACTAGGTTGCTGGGCGCTGGCGCTGGTTCTGGGTTTTTGCTTTACCCAAGTCGGCAGTTCAGACACCACTTGGTTCGTTGGACCGCTGGCAGATTCTTGGTTGGGTCATAACGGTCTTGGCTGGGTTGTGACCTTCGTCGTAGCCGGTGGCTTATATGCCCTGCTGGGCGGTGCAAAAGACCGTCGGCCAGGCATCTCGGGGTCTACCCATGTCTAGATTGCTGCACACGGGCCAAGTCATCATCGACTTGGTCATGCGCATAGACGCCCTACCCGGCTCGGGCGCAGATGCGCTGGCCAAAAGCGCCTCCTTTCACGCCGGTGGCGGATTCAATGTCATGGCGGCCGCACAGCGTAACGGCCTACAGACCCTTTACGTGGGGCGACATGGGCAAGGCCAGTTCGGCGACATTGCACGCTTGGCCATGCAGGACGCTGGAATTGAGATCATCCAGCCGATTGACCCGTATAAGGACACCGGGCTCTGCGTCGCACTGACGGAGGCCAACGCCGAGCGCACGTTTATTTCTTACATCGGCGCCGAAGGGGTTCTGTCCACTGAAGACCTCGCAGCGGTTCAGGTCGAGCCCGACGACTACGTGTACCTCAGTGGTTACAGCCTGTTGCAACCGGGCAAGGCAGAGTCCTTACTCAATTGGCTGCAGGCCCTCCCGAAAAAGGCACACATTACATTCGATCCGGGGCCGCTTGGACACACCATTGATCCTGTCTTGATTAAGGCTCTACTGCCGCGCCTGCACCTGTGGACCTGCAATCGTAGCGAGGCGCAGAGTTTCACTTCCTGCACAACGATGTCAGATGCCCTACTCGGCCTAAGGTCGCGCTTGCCCACCGACTGCTTGGTGGTGGTACGTGACGGCCCACTAGGCTGTTGGATCAGCGATGCTCAGGGTGCTCGGTTAGTTGGCGGATTCAAGGTCAACGCCGTTGACAGTAATGGCGCAGGGGATGCTCATACCGGGGTCATGATTGCAGCGCTGAGTTTAGGCCAGAGCGCGTCTAATGCCGCGACACGCGCTAATGCGGCTGCGGCTATCGCCGTGACGCGCTGGGGGCCAGCGACCTCACCAAACGCCGAAGAGATCGAGCGTTTTATCCAAAACGCCAACGGTTAAGCGTAAAGCTCCCCCAAACGTGCAGCTCGACTAAAGACTGTAGGAAAACAGACACATATCTGTCGGCAAAAGCTGGAAAATGCGCAGGCAGCTGTTTTAACCTTACACTTTGGCTCCCCCTTGCTAGATCAGCACCCGGCTACTCCAACAGGATGTCGGGCAAATTGCGTGCAGATCGGGGAGTTTCTCTTACTGTGTGACGATACTTTTGAAACTCATCATTATTGCTGTTTATGTTTTTTCCATCGCCTACGTCCACCTGCGGGGCAAGATTCGCCATAGGTTAGGCCGCCAACTGAGCGACCACTCCAGTTTCTTGGCGCCGATCAATTGCTTTTTGTATCTTTTTTCAAAAGTACCTAGCCAGCCTTACATGAAACAAGCTGACTTCCCTCAGTTGCAGGTACTGCAAGATCACTGGCAAGAAATCCGCGAAGAAGCGCGAAACCTCATGCAAGCGGGTGAGATTAAACGCTCTGAACAACCGAACGACGTGGGTTTCAACTCTTTCTTTAAGAGTGGCTGGAAACGCTTTTATCTCAAGTGGTACGGCGACAACCACCCTTCCGCGGTGGAACTGTGCCCGCGCACCACGCAACTGCTTAATAGCATCGGTACCATCAAGGCGGCGATGTTTGCCGAGTTACCGCCCGGCTCAAAACTGGTTCGCCACCGCGATCCTTATGCAGGGTCGTTGCGTTATCACTTGGGCTTAGACACGCCGAATGATCCGGGCTGCTACATCAACGTTGATGGCCAGGACTACGCCTGGCATGACGGTGAGGCCGTGATATTCGATGAAACCTTTATCCACTACGCCGAAAACACCACCGACAAAAACCGCATCATCCTGTTCTGCGACGTTGAGCGCCCCATGCAATACCGCTGGGCGGCGGCCTTTAATCATTGGTTCAGCCGTAACGTTATGGCGGCAGCCAGTTCACCGAACGATGCCAACGATAAAACCGGCGGCCTAAATAAAGCCTTTACTCGACTATATAAGATTCGTTTGCGTGGAAAAGAGCTCAAAAAACGCAACCGTACGCGCTACTACTTAGAAAAATGGGCGATCTTTGGTGGCTTGCTGGCCGTGTTTCTGCTGATTTAAAGACACCCGGCCCTCTTGAATCGAACGTGCTCGCGATCTTTTAACCCTCAAAAGATTGCGAGCCAAGGCCAATGCCTCTCGCTAAACCAACAAATTCCATAGTAACAACGCGCCCAATAACCCGACCAACGAAACGATGGTCTGCAGCACAGACCACACCATCAACGTCTGTTTGAGTTGCAAGCCGAAGTACTCGCGCACCATCCAGAAGCCAGCGTCGTTGACGTGGCAAAAGAACACCGACCCAGCCCCAATGGCCAGCGCCACTAACGAACCTTGAACGCCCTCAAGGCCGATGATCAAAGGCGCCAAAATGCCCGCAGTGGTGGTAGTTGCCACTGTTGCCGAGCCTGTCGCCTGACGCAAAGCCACGGCAATCAGCCAAGCCAACATCACATAGGACACATGTGCCCCGGTGGCTACTTTACTGATGGTGTCGCTGATTCCGGCTTGCAATAACGTTTCTTTCAATCCACCGCCGGCGCCAATGGTTAGCAGCAACACGGCAATCGGCGCTAGGCTTTTGCGCAGCACCCCGCCTACTTGATCGCGGGCCATGCCAATCGACCAGCCTAAGCAAATCACCGCCGCAAGCACTGCCAGCCCCAGTGCGATCAACGGCTCACCCAAAAACTTTAAAGTAGTGGCCAATCCGCTGTCTGGGGCCATTGCCACTTTAGCCAGGGTGCTACCTAGCATCAGCAGCACGGGCAACAGAATTATCAACAGCGACACCCCAAACGTCGGTTTGCGGCGGGTAGGAACTTTGGCGGAAAAAAGCTCACCCAATTCAGTAGGCTCAGCTACGTGCATGCGTTTAGACAGCCAAATGCCGTACAGCGGCCCGGCCAGAATCACTGCCGGAATCGCCAAGCACAACCCCAGCAACATGGTCAGCCCCAAATCCGCGTGCAAAGCGCTAACCGCGATTAATGGGCCGGGGTGCGGCGGCATTAAAGCGTGTAATGCCGTCATGCCGGCCAGCGCGGGGATAGCGACTTTAAGCAGCGGCTGACCCGACTGGCGAGCAATCACAAAAATAATCGGCACCATCAGCACTAGCCCAACCTCGAAAAACAAGGGCAAGCCAATCACCATCGCCACCAGCGCCATCACCCACGGCAAGGCACGGCCACGCGCATGGCGCAGTAAGGTTGAGGCAATTTGATCGGCCGCCCCAGATTCAGCCATCAAGGCACCCAGCATCGCGCCCAGCGCAATGATGATACCGGCCTCCCCCAAAATGCTGCCTGCCCCTTTGCTGAAAGCCTTGGCGACGATTTCGGGGGACAATCCGGCACCGATCCCCGCGATAAATGTACCGATTAGAATCGACAGAAAGGGCGTGAGCTTACAGACACTGATTAAAACGATGATGGCGACGATTGCCAGCAGGCAGCACACGATCAGTTGGGTGTCGTGAGCCAGCCATAGCGCAGTTGAAAGATCCAACGAAGAACCCTCTCTATGTCTTATTTTGTTACGAGAGAGGTAAATATACCGGACGCCAAAACCGCTCTAGATGAAGATTTAGACAGATGCCTCTCAGTTGACTATGAGCGGTGGCAGGGTTCCGAGCAATGAAACAGCCGCTACAGCCGACAAACCCAACAACCACTCAAGGGCGATACTGCTGCGCAAAACAGTCAAACGGCCAGCTCGGCTCATGAGCAGATTGAACAACGCCAACAGCAGCATCAAGCAGACGATTGACACTTTGATCAACAAGATCAGCGCGAAGCCCTCAAACAACGGTGTCGGCCAGAATGCGCCTGTCAGCACTCGCGTGTTAATCAGCCCCGTCAGAATGATCCCAGCCACCAGCACAAAGCCAACGTTACTAAAGCGCCGCAGCATTAGGTCAGCGTCGTGCCTAACAGGGCGCGATAACAGCCACCACAACACCGGCAGTCCACCTACCCAAGCACCCACACACAGCAAGTGGATCATCTGATTGAGGATCAACAGCTGGCCCTGCCATCCATCAAGCATGGCGCCATGACCAACAGGCGCTAAGGTGGCCAATAGCAATAAGGTCAAAACGCAAATAACGCTATAACGAGTCGTTGCGTAGAGCGCGATCAACAGCAACACGTTTAACAGTAAATGCGCAGCCCAGACCTGACCAAAAAAAGTGCTACCCAGCACCAGTTTCAATGTTGCGGGGTCCAACGCGTCCGCCCAGCTGCCAGCCATTGAATAGGTGGTCAGTAGCAACCACACCCCGCCACTGACCAGCGCCACCCCTGCCAAGCCGCGATATGCGCTGTAGCGCCCAGCTCGTTTGCCTGACTGCGTGCCCAGCAACAAGGGCCTGAAAAGCCAGCCACCAAACAACAGCAGCACCGCACTGAAATGCACAAACCGGCAAACAACCATGGCGCTGAACATCAGATCAGTTGCTCACCGTAAAACGGTATTGGCCGCTACTTTTATGGGTATCCACTGAAACCGCATTCCATTTCACCTCGTACTGCCCTGCAGCCAATGGCTGTTTGGGCGTCACAATCAGTACTTTTTTGTTTTGCGCCTCAGTTTCCACACTACTCAACGCTACAGGGTGGCCGTCATGGCTGACCTTAACTTTAGTGAACGCTTGCTCAACACCTTCGCTGAACTGCAAACGCAACGCCTTAACGTCGCTGGCGCTGCCATCGGCGGCCGGAGTCGCTTGTTCGAGGTGCGCATGAGCGAACGCAGCGCTGGCACCGGTCATCAACGCTACCAAAGCGGTTGCATTAAGGATTTTTTTCAAGAAAACGGCAGACATCGCGAAGTACCTTGAGAGAGAAATACGCGGCAATAATACTCGTCTAATCTCATTTCGGGCGGCGGCCTTGCGTTAACCATGAGATCTCAGTGTTTCTCTCACGTCATTAATTAAGCATCAAAAGACTGCGAGACAGGCTCACTCCCACACGGATTACTCTTCAAGCACTAACCCGCCCGGCGGCAAGGGCAGCGCAGTTTTGTACCTCACTTGCTTGAGGGCAAAGCTGGAACGAATATTCGCCACACCGGGCACTTTGGTCAGAAAGTCCATCATAAAGCGCTCAAGCGCTTGAATACTCGGCACCAGCACCCGGATCAAGTAATCCGGGTCGCCAGCCATCAAGTAGCACTCCATAACTTCCTGACGATCAGAAATGGCCGCCTCAAAGTGCTGCAAGGCTTCTTCGACCTGTTTTTCCAGGCTGACATGAATAAACACATTAACGTGCAGGCCCAGCATATCGGCGTCGAGCAAGGTGACTTGCTCACGAATCAGCCCACGCTCCTCCATGGCTTTAACTCGGTTAAAACAAGGCGTCGGTGACAAATTCACCGAACGTGCAAGGTCCGCATTGGTGATGCGTGCATTCTGCTGGAGGCTGTTAAGAATCCCGATATCCGTTCTATCTAGCTTACGCATGAGACAAAAACACCTGTTTTTTATGTTTATGCAGAATTCTTATCTTTATTGCACCTAAAGCGCAACGAACTACAGATAAATATTCTTCACTGTCAGGAATATGATTGTTGTAGGACGAGATTTAACTTTTAACCGTTAGACCTCGACCTCAACACTAGCTCCCGCGCCTAATAAACACGACAAGATCGAGCGTAGAGAAAGCCATGACCAAATATGCACCACTGCGCCTGCACGTTCCCGAACCTTCCGGCCGCCCAGGCTGCAAGACCGACTTCAGCTACCTTCGCCTGACCGATGCAGGCAAGGTCCGAAAACCCGCTATCGACGTAGATCCCGCCGACACGGCTGATTTGGCCAAAAGCTTGATCCGCGTACTCGATGACCAAGGCCAAGCACTCGGCCCGTGGGCCGAAGGCGTTTCAACAGAGGTGATGCGCGCGGGTATGCGCGCCATGTTAAAGACGCGAATTTTTGACACCCGCATGGTGGTCGCTCAGCGTCAGAAAAAAATGTCGTTCTACATGCAGAGTCTGGGTGAAGAGGCCATTGGCAGCGCTCAAGCCTTGGCGCTCAATCTTGATGACATGTGCTTCCCGACTTACCGCCAGCAAAGCATTTTGATGGCCCGTGATGTACCACTGGTTGATCTGATCTGCCAGCTACTCTCCAACGAGCGCGATCCCCTGAAAGGTAGGCAGTTGCCCATCATGTATTCGGTGCGGGACTACGGCTTTTTTAGCATTTCTGGCAACCTCGCCACTCAATTCGTACAAGCAGTGGGTTGGGGCATGGCCTCGGCTATTAAGGGCGACACCAAAATCGCCTCGGCTTGGATTGGCGATGGCGCCACCGCCGAGTCTGACTTTCACACAGCCCTGACCTTTGCCCACGTGTACCGCGCCCCGGTCATTCTTAACGTGGTGAATAACCAATGGGCGATTTCGACTTTTCAGGCGATTGCCGGGGGTGAATCCACCACTTTCGCCGGGCGTGGCGTTGGCTGCGGGATCGCCTCACTCCGAGTTGATGGCAACGATTTCGTCGCCGTATACGCCGCCTCCGTCTGGGCTGCAGAACGCGCTCGACGTAACCTTGGGCCCACACTGATTGAGTGGGTGACTTACCGCGCAGGCCCGCACTCCACTTCAGACGACCCTTCCAAGTACCGTCCGGCCGACGACTGGAGCCACTTCCCCTTGGGCGACCCGATTGCCCGCCTCAAACAGCACCTGATTGCCACTGGCAACTGGTCGGAAGAAGAGCACGCGGCCGTCAGCGCCGAACTTGAAGCCGAAATCATTGGCGCACAAAAAGAGGCCGAGCGTTTTGGCACCTTGGCGGGCGGACATATGCCTAGCGCCGCAACGATTTTTGAGGATGTCTATAAAGACATCCCCGACCACCTACGTCGGCAACGTCAGGAATTGGGGTTATAACCAGATGAACGACAACAATAAAATTCAGATGGAGAACGCCGTGAGTATCAGCACCATGACGATGATCCAGGCCCTGCGCTCGGCCATGGATGTCATGCTTGAGCGCGATGACAACGTGGTGGTGTTCGGTCAGGACGTCGGCTATTTCGGCGGTGTGTTCCGCTGCACCGAGGGCCTGCAAGCCAAGTACGGTAGCTCGCGGGTGTTTGACGCGCCAATTTCAGAAAGCGGCATTGTTGGCGCAGCTGTCGGCATGGGCGCTTACGGTCTGCGTCCAGTAGCTGAAATCCAATTTGCTGACTACTTCTACCCCGCTTCCGACCAAATCGTTTCCGAAGCAGCACGCTTGCGCTATCGCTCGGCGGGCGAGTTTATTGCCCCCATGACCCTGCGTATGCCCTGCGGCGGCGGTATTTATGGCGGCCAGACCCACAGCCAAAGCCCAGAAGCTATGTTCACCCAAGTTTGCGGCCTACGCACCGTCATGCCATCTAACCCCTATGACGCTAAAGGCTTGCTGATTGCGGCCATCGAAAACGATGACCCAGTGATCTTCCTTGAGCCCAAACGTCTGTACAACGGCCCGTTCGATGGTCATCACGAACGCCCGGTCACCCCGTGGTCCAAACACCCCGCCAGTACTGTACCCGATGGTTACTACACCGTCCCGCTGGATTGCGCCGCCATCGTGCGCCCTGGCACTGAAGTCACCATCCTGACCTACGGCACCACTGTCTACGTGGCCCAAGCCGCTGCCGAAGAAACCGGCATCGACGCTGAAGTCATTGACCTGCGAAGCCTATGGCCGCTGGATCTGGATGCCATTGTTAGCTCCGTGAAAAAAACCCGTCGCTGCGTCGTCGTGCATGAAGCCACCCGTACCTGCGGTTTTGGCGCCGAGCTGATTGCGCTGGTTCAAGAGCACTGCTTCCACTACTTGGAAGCACCGATTGAACGCGTAACAGGTTGGGACACGCCCTACCCGCATGCGCAAGAGTGGGCCTACTTCCCCGGTCCAACGCGAGTGGGTGCGGCTTTGCAACGGGTTATGGAGGTTTGAATGGGTACGCACGTTATTAAGATGCCGGACATTGGCGAAGGCATTGCACAAGTTGAACTGGTGGAGTGGTTTGTCAAAGTCGGCGACATGGTCAGCGAAGATCAAGTAGTGGCCGATGTCATGACCGACAAGGCAACCGTAGACATTCCCTCGCCTGTGGCTGGCCGCGTGCTGGCGCTGGGCGGACAGCCCGGCGAAGTGATGGCGGTGGGCAGTGAGTTGATCCGTATTGAAGTCGAAGGCGCAGGCAATCTGCGCGAAGCTGCTGCGCCTGTTGCCGCCGAACCCGTGGCTGAACTCAAAGCGCCAACCCAAGCACGGGTTGAAGTCGCCACAGTATCGGTAGCTGCCATTAAGCCGGCTCCCAAACCGGCTCCAACCCAGCGCGCAGCACCTGTGGCACGTGAAGCCAATGAGCGACCTCTGGCCTCGCCTGCTGTACGAAAACGCGCGTGGGATGCCGGAATCGAACTCCGTTTTATCCAAGGCAGCGGCCCGGCTGGCCGTGTACTGCATGACGACCTCGACGCTTATCTGGCTCAAGACACCCCCGCCAGCGCAGCGCCCACTGGCGGATATGCCCAACGCAATGACGAACAACAGATCCCGGTGATCGGCCTGCGCCGTAAAATCGCTCAGCGCATGCAAGAGGCTAAACGCCGCGCTGCGCACTTCAGTTACGTTGAAGAAGTCGACGTAACTGCGCTTGAAGAACTGCGCGTTCAACTGAATCAAAAGTGGGGCGACAGTCGCGGCAAACTGACATTACTGCCTTTTTTGATGCGCGCAATGGTCGTGGCTTTGCGCGACTTCCCACAGATCAACGTGCGCTACGACGACGAAGCGCAAGTCATCACCCGCTTTGGTGCTGCCCACATCGGTGTGGCCGCGCAAAGTGATGGCGGCCTGATGGTACCCGTGGTTCGACACGCTGAAAGCTTAACCCTATGGGCCGCAGCCGATGAAATCGCCCGCTTGGCGAATGCCGTGCGTACCGGTAAGGCGACCCGCGAAGAATTGTCTGGTTCAACCATAACCCTCACTAGCCTCGGCGCGCTCGGCGGAATTGCCAGCACTCCGGTGGTCAATTTGCCGGAGGTGGCGATCATTGGTGTCAATCGCATCGTCGAGCGCCCGGTGGTGATTAAAGGTCAGATCGTGATCCGCAAAATGATGAACCTCTCCAGCTCTTTCGACCATCGCGTGGTCGACGGCATGGACGCGGCGCAATTTATTCAGGCCATGCGTGGCTTGCTCGAACAACCTGCCACCCTGTTTCTGGAGTGAACATGCAGCCAACTCAACACACTACGCTGCTCATTATTGGTGGTGGCCCTGGCGGCTATGTGGCAGCAATCCGCGCCGGTCAACTCGGCATCCCAACGGTTTTGATCGAAGGCCAATCGTTGGGCGGTACTTGCCTCAACGTGGGCTGCATTCCGTCCAAGGCGCTGATCCATGTGGCCGAGCAGTTTCACACCACCCAACGCTACAGTACTAGCCAATCGCCACTAGGGATCCAGACGCAAGCTCCCACCTTGGATATTGGCCAAAGCGTGCAATGGAAAAACAGCATTGTTGATCGCTTGACCACGGGCGTTGGTGCGCTGCTGAAAAAGCACGGGGTTAAGGTCATCCACGGCTGGGCAAAAATACTCGATGGCAAGGCGGTAGAGGTCGAAGGGCAGCGCATCGAGTGCGAACACCTGTTGCTCGCCACGGGTTCACACACTATTGACCTACCGATTCTGCCGATTGGCGGCGCTATTATTTCCTCCACTGAAGCACTCAATCCTAGTGCTATTCCGAAACGTCTGACGGTGGTCGGCGCAGGTTACATAGGTCTAGAGCTGGGTATTGCTTACCGCAAACTGGGCGCTGAAGTGACAGTGGTTGAAGCCCGCGAGCGAATTTTGCCGACTTACGATAAAGACCTGACCTTGCCGGTCGCCGAATCACTCAAGGCGCTGGGCATCACCTTGTACCTAGAGCATAGCGTTGAAGGTTTCCAGGCCAGCACTCAAACCCTGTCGATGCGTAATCGTCTAGGTGAAAGTCAAACGCTAGAAACCGACCAAGTATTAGTCGCAGTCGGGCGTCGACCGCGTACTCAAGGTTTTAACCTAGAGACGTTGGCGCTGGCCATGAACGGTTCGGCGATTGCTGTCGACACTCGCTGCCACACCAGCATGCGCAACGTCTGGGCGATTGGCGATCTCACCGGCGAACCGATGCTCGCGCACCGCGCCATGGCTCAAGGCGAAATGGTGGCCGAGATCATCGCTGGCAAACAACGCGAGTTCAGCCCTGCCGCGATTGCTGCCGTGTGCTTCACTGACCCGGAAATGGTGGTAGTGGGTAAAAGCCCAGCTGAGGCTGAAGCGGCTGGATTGGACTTTATCAGCGCCAGCTTTCCATTCAGTGCCAATGGCCGCGCCATGACCCTAGAATCCAAAACCGGGTTCGTGCGAGTGGTTGCGCGGCGGGACAATCACCTGATTGTTGGCTGGCAAGCCGTGGGGGCTGGGGTTTCTGAGCTGTCGACCGCCTTTGCCCAGTCTCTGGAAATGGGCGCTTGCCTTGAAGACATAGCCGGGACTATCCACGCCCATCCAACCCTGGGCGAAGCCGTACAAGAAGCCGCCTTGCGCGCCTTGGGGCATGCGTTGCACCTTTAACATCGCCCATGTTCTCAAGCCCAATGCGCTGGACTGTAGGAGCTGCCGCAGGCTGCGATCCTTTGATCCTTTGAAACAAAAAGATCGCAGCCTTCGACAGCTCCTACGCACAGCGAAGCAGCACCAAGTGAGGCCGCAACCGCAGCAAAAGATGTTTAGTTCGCAACGCAGGCCTTTACGAGCCTCTAAATAAGCTCCATAAAAAGGCCAATAAACCGCCTAGCGTGGCTATCGCAGCTAACCAGCCAACTGCCGACAACCCCAGCCACACCGGCCCCGCTGTAGCGATTTGCGGGCCGAAGGCAATCAACAGCGCGCTGATCAACAACGCCAGCGACAAGCGCGTTGATGCCAGTCGCAACGATCGCTCTAAACGCTCCAACCCCGGCATATCGACCTTGAGGTCGATAACTCCATGTTTCAATCGGTGCAGCATTAAACGGGTCAGCTTAGGTACGTCAGCCAACACCCCACGCCCCAATTGCAAACCCTCAATACCCAAGCGCTTGGCTGCCTTCCACTCAAATTGCTCGCGTAGCATTTTTTCAACTGCTGGCTTGGCCGTTGCCACCAAGTCAAGCTCCGGATCAAGCTGAGTCAACACTCCATCAGCGGTAATCAGTGCTTTAAACAGCACCAGCAAATCCGCGGGAAGCGACAAGCGATACTCGCGAATCAAGCCGAGAAAGTCAGTGATCAACGCGTTCATTTTCAAAGGGCCGCCTGTGTGGCGCGACATATACTCACGGGCCGCTTGTTCGATCAGCGAAAGATCTTGCACCCGCTCGCCACTCCAGTCGATCAAAACGCCGATCAATGTCTCAGTACTGCCCTCAGTCAACGCCCGCATAAAGGTCATGACTTCGATCCGACGTCGCTCATCAAGACGCCCCACCATACCGAAGTCGATAAAACCCACGCGATTTTCACTCATTGCCCGCAAGTTGCCAGGATGCGGGTCGCCATGAAACAG
This sequence comes from Pseudomonas endophytica, assembly GCF_001411475.1. GTDB lineage: Bacteria > Pseudomonadota > Gammaproteobacteria > Pseudomonadales > Pseudomonadaceae > Aquipseudomonas > Aquipseudomonas endophytica. The sequence goes on from NZ_LLWH01000079.1 coordinate 28,227, forward strand.
GCCATCTTCCAGCAGCATTTTGATAAACGCCTGCGCACCGCGCTTAGCCAGCAGGCTTGGATCAAGCCCCTGCTCAATCAATGCATCACGGGCCAACGGCGTATAACTTGGCAAAAATGTCTGTACCAATAAGCGCTGACTACTAAATGCCCAATAAATAGACGGAATAACGATGTGCGGAGTCTGCGCGAAGTTCTGGGCTACGCTGTCGCAGTTTTGCCCTTCTTGAGTAAAGTCCAACTCTTCGAGCATCGCCTTAGCCAACTGGCGAACCAACTGGCGCGGTTGGTATGCCGCCAGCGCATCGTTCTGTTCAACTAATTGAGCCAAGCTTTCAAGAAGCTGCAAATCGGCGGTCATTTGTCGGCGTAAGCCTGGCCGCTGCACCTTGACAACCACTGCTTCACCCGTCAGTAAGCGCGCACGGTACACCTGGGCCATCGACGCGGCCGCCATTGGCTGAGTGTCAAATTCGGCAAACACTTGGTCCAGCGCGCAGCCCAAGTCATCTAGCACTTGGTCTTCTAACTCTACCCACGGCAGTGTCGAGGCTTGGCTGTGCAAGGCTTGCAGCTCATCGACCCATTGCGCTGAGAGGATGTCGCTGCGACTGGCCAGTATCTGCCCGCATTTAATAAACGTCGGGCCAAGTGCTTCCAGCGCCATGCGTACCCGCCGCGCAGTACTGGCGGGCAGCGACTCGCCCGGCTTAGCCTCCACCCCGGCCAGCAAACGCCCCAATCCCAGCCGAACTAAAACGTCCTGCGCGCCAAAGCGCACTAGGGTCGCCACAATGTGCTGCAGTCGACGATGATGTTTCACAGCAGTCCAGGTCGGTTCAAGCATGAGGTTAGGTCCTTTTTAAGGTGCTCCCATTTGTCCTTCGAGCCTTTAACTGCGACCGCAGCAAGCCTTAATCATTCGATTGATTTAAGTCAGCGTGGCTCGCGGGTTAAAACCTGTGCAAGCAAACACTGTGCGTGCTGGCCTAACACCAGTAGAATCGCGCTCTTTTTTCTAGGGCGCTCGCCATGACCTCACCCAACCCCCCGCATGAAGCCGAGACCCAGACTAGCGAACTGGTCTTCGGCCTAGAAGACCGCCCCAAGCCGTGGATCGGCTTTCTGGCTGCCCTTCAGCATCTGTTAGCCATCATTGTGCCAATCGTTACCCCAGGCTTGCTGATCTGTCAGGCGCTCGGGGTTTCGAGCCGCGATACCAATCTAATTGTGTCTATGTCGCTGGTGATTTCCGGGATCGCGACCTTTGTTCAGTGCAAGCGCTTTGGTCCTTTTGGTGCTGGGCTATTGATTGTTCAAGGTACGAGTTTCAACTTTGTCGGCCCACTGATCGCAGGCGGTGCGTTGATGGTCAAACAAGGCACGCCGGTTGAAGGGGTGATGGCCGCTATCTTCGGTGTGGTGATCGCCGGATCGTTTGTCGAAATGGGCATCTCACGTGTCTTGCCGTTCGTAAAGCGCATGATCACTCCGTTGGTCACGGGCATCGTGGTGCTGATGATCGGCTTGACCCTGATTAAAGTCGGCCTAATCAGCATGGGCGGCGGCTTCAGCGCTATGGCCAACGGCACCTTTGCCAACGGTGAAAACCTGCTGATGTCAGGGGTGGTACTGGCGATTATTGTGATCCTCAACCGCATCCCGCTAGTGTGGATGCGCAGTTGCGCCATCGTCATTGCGTTGGCTGTAGGCTACGCGCTGGCGGGCTATTTAGGCCGTCTGGACTTCACGGGTATGCATCAGGCCGATGTGTTCCAAGTGCCGGTGCCACTGCATTTCGGTTTGGGCTTCTCGTGGGCTCTATTTATTCCAATGCTAGTGATTTACTTGGTGACTTCGCTCGAAGCGATTGGCGACGTGACCGCCACCAGCAAAGTATCGCGCCAGCCGGTTGAAGGCCCGGTGTGGATGCAGCGCATTAAGGGCGGCGTGCTGGTCAACGGCGCTAACTCGCTGCTAGCTGGGGTGTTCAATACCTTCCCGAGCTCAATCTTTGCTCAAAACAACGGCGTGATTCAGTTGACGGGTATTGCCAGCCGACATATCGGTGTCTGGATTGCTGGCATGTTGATTCTGCTAGGGTTATTCCCAAGCGTAGCCGGTGCGATTCAAGCGGTGCCTGAGCCGGTGCTGGGCGGCGCCGCCATGGTGATGTTCGGTGCGGTCGCGGCTTCTGGCATCAACATTTTGGCCAGTATTCATTTAGACCGCCGCGCACTGCTCATTATTGCCGTGTCGTTGGCCTTGGGCCTAGGTGTGTCTCAAGTACCTGAGTTTCTTGCGCACATGCCCGCAGCCATACGCAACGTTCTGGAATCCGGTGTGGCCACAGGCGGTATTTGTGCGCTGATCCTTAACTGGTTCTTGCCTGAAATCGAACCAAAGCAAAACGTATAACGCCAAAGGCATGTAGGCACGTCACAGCGTCGCCTGCATGCCTTTTAGTAAATGCCCTACACCTTTGTAGGCGTTTTCTTATCACCCCTTTCCCTATTTCACCACTTGAATTACTCTTTTTTGTGACCCCTCTGGTTATCTCGGGCTGCATCTATGAGTACTTACGGATCACGCTTAAAACAAGAACGCCTGCGTCTGAAGCTGACACAAGAAATGTTTGGGGCGGCAGGTGGTGTTGGCCGTTATGCGCAAGGCTGTTATGAACGGGACCTGAGCATTCCGCGCGCGGATTATCTGGCCGCCATTACCTTAATTGGCGTGGATGTGCTGTTCATCATCACCGGGCGTCGCACGGCCTATCAGTCCGAGTTGGCTACTCATCCTTTGAATCATAAGCAGCCCACCGCCCATTAACTGCGATGCAGATGCCTACACTTGGCGCTGATTTATCCATTGCACACGGAGGCTTGTGTGACCGAACCTGGACCTCAACATCAAAAAGCCCTGGATCGTTTTCTTGGCGAACGCCCAGATCTGGCCGCAGAGCTTGAGCAACTAAACCCGCTAGCCGCCCGTGCAGTGGGCCAATCCATGCAGGCGTATCGGCAAGAACGCTTAAATGAAGCCTTTGAAGCCGAGGCTGAGCGACTAGGTGTGTTTGCGTGGGAATTAACGCTGAAATTAACCACTGAAACGGCGCAAGAGTTCGAAGCTCAGCGCCTTGAAGTCCATCGTGAAGTCGCGCAAATGGCCCGCATGCAATGGGCTGAGTATTGTGAGCTGAATGGGCTAGACGCAAAAACGCGTTAAAACGCTCGCGGTTCAAACCTCCTTCTTGGGGCTGTGCTATACCCATAGAGACAAATGTTCGAACGCGGCAAACGGCCGCTACAGACAGAGGTAACCATGTTCAAAGGATTTGCAGGTTCCGCCAAAGAAAAAAACGCGTACGGCATTAACGATCTGCCGTCCAACAATATAGAACTGTTCGACAGCTATACCGGTTTGATCCTGGGCCGCCTTTACCGCAACTTCCCGCAGCCAATCACCCTGACCGCAGAAGAATTCATCGACTACAAAGAACTCGAAGACAGCAACCGCCAGTTATTGAGCCAAGAAGAAAACCTGTTCTTGGCCACGGTCAAGTGGTTGGCAGACGTTGGCTATATCCACTTCGATGGTATGTCCGGGGTTTCGTTTTTTGAATTAATCCTCACAAGTAACGGGCTACTGATCCTGCGTGCCTTTGCTGAAGGCGAAAAAGACCACTCCACCTTAGGAGAAAAACTTTCCCAGTTCACCCAAGGTGAAAGCACGCTCGAGTTGAGAGCGTTAGTGACTCAGGCGTTGAATCTGGGCAGCCAACTCCTTAAGCCGATGACACGGTCGGGGATTTGAACCACGGGCATTGATCGGCGTGCCACTGAAGGGTTTCAATGCTGGGCCTAGCGGTTGCAGGCGTTGGCAAATTCAGTGGCAAGCCTGCGTATTTGGCATAATCCGAACGACTCAATGCCGGAGAAAGACGAACCATCAGCGTCTCGGGTTCAATTGCAATCAGATACAAGTCAAACAACGTATGAAGATCGGCACGCAGAAGTAAGCCATTTGACATCACCTGCGTATGCTGCCCCTTATAGGGGTGAATGTGCGCCGCCTCAAGCACTTCAGCTTGAGTACAGCCAGTGATCGCGCACTTTGCGCCATAAGCGTCCAGCAATTTCTGACGAAAAGCAGACTGTCCACGTCGACGCACGATAGTTGCAACCACACGTTTACGTGCGTCTTCGACACCCTGAGGATCAAATGCGCGTTGTTGGTCTGCCTCTATCTCAGCCAGAACGATTTCAGCAGTAACCGTGTTTTCCAACAGCAGCCTATCAAGCATTTCTATAAGTTGCGGCTTAACGACTGAGCCTATATTTTTTTGCGGCTTTAAACCCACGATCCATTCCAGCCCTCTCTCCTCATATATCGCAGAAATATTTTGCATTCTGCGCTCAAAAGCACCTGCCTTACGTCCAAACCGCTCCGATAGTTCCCGGTAGATCGCTTTCTTAACAAACTTTTCCCCGGCTTGTTGAAGGTCCCACATTTCGCGGTATGCCTGCACGGACGCTTCAAGTTCTTCCTTACTCCAACCGCCTGACATGACCCCCATCCCTATGATCTGCGCCTTAACGCCAAATGTAGGGGAATTTACCTGAACATGTAGGCGATATGAAACAAGCGCCCGATAGTGTCAGATGTAGACTGCAACGTCAGTGAGACTTCAGCTATTAACTTTACGAATACGCCTCAACCACCCACTTCACTTTCGCTAATCCTTCACGCAATGAGGCCATGTCGACTGACCCTAAAGCCAGTCGAATCGCTCTAGGCACATGCACTGATGTTGCGAAGGGCTGCGCTGACGAAACCGAGACTTGCTCTCGCATGAGCGCCGTCACTACTTGATCTGCACGTGCGTCGTCTGACAGAGGCAGCCAAACAAAGTAGGAATACGGATGGCGTACTCGGTGCAGCCCCGCCAGAAGTTCGTCAGCAATGATTTGTCTTGCTTGTGCGTCTTGGCGTTTTTGCACTTCTAGACGGCTTACTGTTCCGTCATCCAACCATGCGCTGGCGAGGGCGGTCATGACGCCAGGGGTGTTCCATGCGGTTACCCGAATGACTCGTTCCAAGCTAGCAATCAGATACGCGGGGGCAGTTATAAAGCCTACGCGCAGGCCCGCAGCGACGCTTTTAGAAAACCCTGACACGTACACCGTCCGTTCAGGCGCGAGTGCTGCGAGCGGGGATGGCGGGGTTTCGACGAGAAAAGCGTAGGCCGCATCTTCGATGATTTTAAGATCATGTTTACGCGCAATGGCTACTAATTGCTGACGCTGAGCAATATCCATCACCCAACCCAAGGGGTTGTGGAGTGTTGGCATGCTGTACACGGCACGCACCGACCGACCGCAACAGAGTTTTTCGAGTGCATCGAGATCTGGACCGTGATCGGTTGCAGGAACAGACAAGACTTCTAGGTGCAGTGTTTGCGCAAGCGCCTTGAACCCCGGATAACTCAAAGCATCGACGGCCACGACATCGCCGGGCTTTAATAAGGCCATCAGCGCCACCGTCAGCCCATGTTGGGCACCATTGACGATCAGCACCTGTTCGGCAGGTATGTTTAAACCCCGTGTCGATAAGTGCCGCGCCACCGAAGCCCGCTCGTGTAGGCGCCCGCCATGTGGCTGGTAACGTAATAGCGACTCCAAATCGCCGGATAACGCGAGCTGGCGCAGCGCGGTGCGCAATAGATCAGCCTGCCCCGGCACTGAAGGATAGTTGTAGTTGAGGTCTAACATGCCTGCCGTGACATGCGGCTGATCAATGCCGTGGCCCGGCGGTAAAGACGTTTCCCTGACGAACGTCCCGCGTCCGGTTTCTCCGCTGACCAAGCCCATGGCCTCAAGCTCTGAATACACTCGACTGGCCGTGACTAGCGCCAAACCTTGGGTTGCCGCCAGTTGGCGGTGCGTAGGTAGCCGCGTACCCGGCAGTAATCGTCCTGAGCGGATATCAGCAGCAAAGGTGTCTACCAGCGACTTGTATCGGGATCGGGGCATCGGAGGATGTATCCATGACAATATTTTGATTGTCCTTAATCTTCACCTCTAGGATGACGGCAAATCAATCCTGCCATTAGCCTTGAGCGTGAAACGTGATGCAAAACACCTCTAATTTGCACCTTCCAGCAACCGAGAAGAACCTTTGGGGCTGGATCAACGGTTTTATCGGGGTCGTGATTTTCAGCGCCTCACTGCCCGCAACTCGCGTAGCAGTGCAGGCGTTTGATCCGGTTTTCCTGACCTTTGCACGGGCTTCCATCGCTGGGGTACTGGCCTTATGCATTCTGGCGCTGCTCAATGCTAAGCGCCCGGGTCGAAGTCAACTTCTATCGCTGTTGATCGTAGCGATTGGTGTTGTGGTGGGTTTTCCGCTGTTGACCGCACTGGCCTTACAACATGTGAGTTCCGCACATTCCATTATCTTTTTGGGCTTGCTGCCTCTTTGCACGGCGGCCTTTGGCGTCCTGCGAGCCGGTGAACATCCACGACCGACGTTCTGGCTTTTCTCTGTATTAGGCAGCGCACTGGTGATTGCCTTTGCGCTATCGCAAGGCCTAACCGCGAACCCAAAAGGCGACGTGTTAATGCTGTTGGCCGTTTTGATCTGTGGTTTGGGCTATGCAGAAGGCGCAAAACTGTCCAAAACCTTGGGCGGCTGGCAGGTTATTTCATGGGCTCTGGCACTGTCGCTGCCATTGATGGGAGCGTTGGCTTGGCTATCGGCGCCAGCCTCTTTCGCAGGTATCCGCCCGTCTGCGTGGTTCAGTCTGGCTTACATCTCACTGTTCAGCATGTTGATTGGATTTTTCTTCTGGTACCGCGGCTTGGCGCAAGGGGGCATTGCCGCCGTGAGTCAATTGCAATTATTACAGCCATTTTTTGGACTGGCCCTCGCCGCTACTTTTCTGCATGAAACAGTCACGCTCGGCATGTTTGGCATTACTGGCGCGGTAGTAGTCTGTGTTGTCGCAGCCAAAAAGTTTGCCATGTGATGACGTTGTCTACCCTGAAGATTTGATTAAGTTTTTTATAATTGGGGACGTTTACAAGAGCTGGTTTTATGGGATCAAAGCCCATTCTTGACAGATCTATATCGCTTACCTATGGTCAATCGAAGCGTTAATAACCTTATAAAAAACAGACCAATAACCGTGAACACGTCTATGGGTTTGCGCTTTGCCGTAGGCGAAAGCCAGCAGTTAGCCTTCCCAAGTCGGATGTTTAGATGGCCGAGGAGTGAACATGTCTAAGCAAGGGAAAGTCGAGGGTATTCGCGACTACAAAGCCCCCGCCGGAGGATGGGGAGCTTTAAAGGCAACCGCTAATGCCATTCGAACGCAAATGGAGAATGTGCAAGCGGTTACAACGCTGCTCAATACCAATCAGCCCGATGGATTCGATTGCCCAGGCTGCGCATGGCCAGACAAAAAGCATCGCTCAACCTTCGAGTTTTGCGAGAACGGCGCTAAGGCCGTCACCTGGGAAGCAACCAGCAAACGCGTCACACCAGAGTTTTTTGCGGCTAATACAGTCACGGCGCTGCTAAACCGAAGTGATCACGAACTGGAAAACAATGGGCGGCTTACCAACCCGATGGTGTATGACCGTGCTTCAGACACCTTCAAACCTGTGGCCTGGGACACTGCGTTCGAACGTATCGGTGAGGTGCTGCGAGGGCTAGATCCCACTCAGGTCGAGTTTTACACCTCTGGGCGCGCTTCAAATGAGGCCGCTTACTTGTTCCAATTATTTGCTCGCGGGCTGGGCTCCAACAACTTTCCCGATTGCTCAAACTTGTGCCATGAGCCCACCAGTGTTGGGCTGCCTCAATCCATTGGCATAGGGAAAGGTACGGTGTCGCTGGAAGACTTTGATGTATGTGAGTTAGTCATTTCTATCGGCCACAACCCCGGCACTAACCACCCGCGGATGATGGGCACACTGCATGAAGTCTCACGTCGCAAAGTGCCAATTTTGGTGTTTAACCCTATCCGTGAGCGCGCACTGGAAACCTTCGCTGACCCGCAGAACATGGTGGAGATGGCAACTTATGGTTCAACACCGATTGCATCGACCTATCTGAACGTAAAAGCCGGCGGCGATGTGGCCGCCATCAAAGGCGTAATGAAAGCGGTGTTGGAGCTTGAAGAGCGTGTCGGTGAAGTACTCGATCACGCGTTCATTGCGACCCACACCAATGGCTTTGAAGCCCTAAAAGCAGACTTGCTCGCCACCGACTGGTCACTGATCGAGCGCCACAGCGGGCTTAAACGTGAAGCCCTAGAGCAAGTGGCAGCTGCTTACGCTAAGTCCAATGCCACCATCATCACCTATGGCATGGGCATCACTCAGCACAATGCCGGCACCGAAAACGTGCGCACGTTGTGCAATCTGCTCATGCTGCGCGGCAACCTAGGCAAGCCGGGCGCAGGTATATGCCCGCTGCGTGGGCACTCTAATGTGCAGGGCAATCGCACTGTCGGTATTACCGAAAAACCCTCCGCTAGTTTTTTACAAAAAATAGAACAAACATTGGGTTTCAAGCCGCCTTATGCCCATGGGCACGGCGCAGTGCAAACCATGCAGGCCATGGTTGCCGGAACCTCAAAAGCTCTGATTTGCTTGGGCGGTAACTTTGCCGTTGCCCTGCCCGACCCCGAACAATGCTTTGCTGCCATGAAGCAATTGGACCTGAGCGTGCACATTGGGACCAAGCTCAACCGCTCGCATTTATTGGTCGCCAAAGAGACGTACCTGTTCCCTTGCTTGGGGCGCACTGAAATAGATCTGCAAAATGGCGTCGCGCAGTCGATTACGGTAGAAGACTCGATGTCCATGGTTCACGCGTCTGCCGGACGCTTGCAGCCCGCATCCGAACACCTGCGCTCGGAGCCGGCAATTGTCGCGGGTATGGCGAGCGCTGCGCTGCCGCATTTGTCTATTGCTTGGCAGGATCTGGTTGCTAATTACGACCTGATCCGCGACCTGATCGAAAAAACCATCCCCGGCTTTGAGAACTATAACCAACGAATCCGAGTCCCCGGCGGCTTCAGATTGCCATTGCCGCCTACCGAACGCATTTGGCCAACACCCTCCGGGAAGGCCGAGTTTTATGTGTACCCCGGCGTCGATGAGGACTGGGTGGTCGAAGGCAGCGATGTGCTGCGGCTCATGACATTGCGCAGCCATGATCAATACAACACCACCATCTACTCGATGGATGATCGTTATCGGGGCGTTTTTGGTCGGCGCGATGTGTTGTTTATTAGCGCTCAAGACCTGCAAGAACGCGGCTTAGCCCATGGTGACTTGGTGGATCTTGAAACCGTAACCTCCGGCAGAAAGATGCGCTACGAAAAGTTAACCGCGGTGGAGCACCAAATCGCACCCGGCTCCGTAGGCGCTTATTACCCCGAAGCCAACTGTTTAATTGCTCTGGACAATATAGATCCACAAAGCGGAATTCCGGCTTACAAGTCCGTGCCTGTGCGCGTGACACGCTCGAGTCTGAACTGATTTTTTATCACACAGCAGCCGCCTCACAGTCCGCGCACTGGAGATCATCTGAAATTATGCTTTAACTAACGCTACATCAAACAAGCGCTGATCAAGTTGTACGACTCATGGAGATGACTGCGTGAAAGGAATCACTACCTGCGCTCTGATAGTGTCGGGGCTTTTGCTACCCGCACTGACGCAAGCGGCGTCATCGGCAGACACTGCGATAACCAACGCTGGTTTCATCGACGCGGCAGGCCCCGTTGCTGCCGCGCAATTTGAGCATTTCAAGACGATTATTTCGCTGATGCTCATTGTGGTCGTACCCATTTTTATTCTGGTCCCATGGGTATTGTGGCGTTATCGCCGGGGTGGACGCGGGGCCTACCGGCCAGACTGGGACTTCAACTGGGGCAACGAAGCCGTTTTGTGGGGCATCCCGATCATTCTGATCATTGTCCTCAGCTCGGCACTTTGGGCGCACACCCACCAATACGACCCTTACCGCCCTCTTGGCAGTGAGCCACTGGAAATTGAAGTGGTATCGCTGGATTGGAAGTTCCTGTTTATCTACCCCCAGCAAGGCATCGCTACTCTGGACTACTTGGCCCTAGAGCAGAACCGACCTGTGCGATTGAAGCTCACCAGCGGCACGGTCATGCAGTCGTTCATGATCCCGCAATTGGCCGGGCAGATTTACACCATGGCTGGCATGAGCACTCAATTGAACCTAGTGGCGGATCGCACAGGCGAGTTTCTGGGACGCAATACCCAGTACAACGGTGAAGGGTTTCACACCCAGTCGTTTCGCACGGTAGTGATGCCCTCTTCGCAGTTCGACACGTGGGTTCAAGACACCCAGCACAATAAACAAACACTGAATTTCACAACCTACGAACACCTGCTCAAGCCCAGTATTGAGCATGAGCCGCGTTATTTCGGAACGGTTGAAACAGGTTTGTTCGAGCGTGTTCTCGCCAGCTTTACCTCAGGCCATGGCCAACAGCACAGCCCCACCGCTAAGGCTTCACTAGAACGTGAGCATCACCCACACACCCGCACAGAAGGGGCAGAACAGTGAGCTGGGAGACTATTTTCGGACAACTAAGCTGGGACTCACTGGTGTTTACTGGCGCCATCAAGCACCCCTCATCCAGTGAATTCGTTGCATTTGGCGCAGGCAGTATTGTGATCCTTGGCGCAGTCGCGGTTGTGCTGCTGCTGACCGCTATGCGCTGGTGGGGCCCGTTGTGGCGCGACTGGCTGACCAGCGTCGACCACAAACGCATCGGCATCATGTACATCGTCATCGCCTTGGTCATGTTTTTAAGAGCGTTGATTGAAGCCGGGGTGATGCGATCTCAACAGTTGGCGGCCTATGACAGTGCGGGCTACCTGTCGGCCGATCACTTTGGCCAGCTATTCACGACCCATGGCACGATCATGATTTTTTTCGTGGCGATGCCGTTTATTACCGGGCTCATGAATTACATCATGCCTCTGCAAATCGGGGCACGGGATGTCAGCTTCCCGCTTCTGAACGCGATTTCTTTGATGCTAACGGCAGCAGGCGCGGGGCTGATTATGGTGTCACTGGTGGTCGGCGAGTTCTCGACCGGCGGGTGGAGCGCCTACCCTCCGTTCACCGGGATTGAGTTCAGCCCCGGCGAAGGCGTTGACTATTGGATTTGGTCAGTCACCCTAGCGTCGATAGGCTCGACCCTGACTGGGCTCAACTTTGCCGTCACCTTGTACAAAAAGCGTTGCCCCGGCATGTCAATGTTCCGCATGCCGCTGTTTTGCTGGACGACACTCTGCACCTCGATTTTGATGATCTTCGCTATGGCACCGCTGACCGTCGCCACGATCATGCTGGCTCTGGATCGCTACGTAGGTTTCCACTTTTTCACCAACGGTGACGGTGGGAACATGATGAACTTTGCCAACCTGTTCTGGCTGTTCGGGCACCCGGAGGTGTATATCCTCTTGCTACCGGCACTGGGGGTGTGGTCTGAGGTGGTGTCGACGTTTGTCAGCAAAAGAATCTACGGGTATACCTCCCTCGTCTACGCCACCATGTGCATAGCGGTGTTCTCGTTCGGAGTATGGCTGCACCACTTTTTCACCATGGGCCAAAGTGCCAATGTGAACGCCATTTTTGGTATTGCCACAATGATCATTGGCATACCGACCGGGGTTAAGGTGTACGACTGGATTCTGACCATGTACCGCGGCCGAATCCGACTGACGACGCCAATGCTGTTCCACATAAACTTCTTACTGACCTTTGTACTTGGCGGCATGACCGGCATTCTGTTGGCCAACCCAACCGTGGACTTTCAGGTTCATAACTCACTGTTTCTGATCGCACACTTTCACAACATGATCATTCCGGGCGTTCTGTTCGGGATGTTCGCCGCCGTCCAGTATTGGTTCCCCAAAGCCTTTGGATTCCGCTTACATGAAGGCTGGGGTAAAGCGTCTTTCTGGCTAATGGCGCCGGGCTTTTTGCTGGCGTTCTTCCCGCTCTACTGGCTCGGCATGCTGGGGGCGCCGCGACGTACCGTGATGTGGTCCGACCCTTCGTTTTATCCATGGTTAGCGTTGGCCATGCTCGGCGCGGTGCTGCTTCTGCTCGGCACGGTGTGCATGCTGGTTCAGATTGGTGTTTCTATTCGTCAGCGCCGCCAACTCAACGTTTTGTTGGGCGACCCTTGGGACGGTCGCTCTCTGGAATGGTCGATCCCCTCCCCACCGCCGCTCTGGAATTTTGCAGTCGTGCCTCAAGTCGACAGCCGCGACGCGTTTACCGAGGCCAAAAAAAACGGGGTGGCTTATCGCTCGCCTACGGCCTACAGCGATATTGAAGTGCCATGCAACTCGATGGCCGCGCCATTGATCGGCGTCTTCAGCTTCACCTTGGCGTTTGGTTTGGTGTGGCATATCTGGTGGTTGGTCGTACTCTCATTTATCGCCGCTTGGGCCGTGGTGATTGCACGTTCCTTCGTCTCGCAGACCACCGAAATCATTCCGGCCAGCCGTGTCGAAGCTGAACACGAAGCCTTTCTGGCCGCCGTACGCACCACTCCTGGCGTCACGCGGGATCTAGAAATGAGCCCGAAAAATCGGGGCAAGGCCGCCCCGGACAGAATTGGACAGCCGAGCCAAGCGCTGCCTGATGACATTTTGGAGTCAGCCTTATGAATGCGCCCCACTCTCTGCATCCGGGGGTAAACCTGGATGTGACTGATCGCAAGAGCCACGCAAAGGCTTCAGAAGTCATCTTCGGGTTCTGGATTTTCCTGATGAGCGACTTGGTGTTGTTTGCCGCGCTCTTTGCCACCTATGCCGCCATGAGTACACAGGGTATTGCCCATGGCCCATCACCTGCGCAGGTCTTTGATCTCGGTTCTGCCTTCGTTGAAACGCTGTTGCTGCTGCTCTCCAGCTTCACGTTTGGCTTTGCCGTCTTAGCGATGAAATACAGCACCAGCCGCAAACGGCTTCTCGCTTGGCTAGGTCTTACGGCATTGCTGGGGGCTGCCTTTGTGGCGCTGGAGCTGCACGATTATTACGAGATGATCGTCAACCACAATGCATGGCCGCAAACGAGTGGTTTTCTGTCTGCCTACTACTTACTGACTGGCACCCACGCTGTCCACGTATCGGCGGGCATTGTTTGGATGATCGTGCTGGCTATCCAAGTAATGACCATCGGGGTCAATACACCCGTCAAACTGCGCCTTCTGCGTTTAGCCCTGTTCTGGCACATGCTGGACATCGTATGGGTCGGGATCTTTACCTTTGTTTATCTGTTCGGAGTTGCGACATGAATCCAGAATCTTCATCGAACAGTAACTTGCAGGGCCAGTCGAGCAACGAACATCGTAGTTACTTCATCGGCCTGTTGTTGGCGCTAGTACTGACCTTAATCGCTTTCGGGCTGGTCTGGTTAAAACTCGTCACAGGCACCCAAGCTCTTGCCGTGCTAGGGGCACTGGCCTTGGTACAAGTAGTGGTACATCTGCGCTTCTTCTTGCACATCGACTTAGGCAAATCACACCGCGACGACCTAATGCTGATTCTTTTTACATCCTTAATACTGCTATTGATCGTTGCCGGCACGATCTGGATTTTATGGGACCAACATGCACGCATGATGTGAGTGGACGGCGGTGGGCTCAGACAGGTTTCGTCAGAGGCTGAATGCAAGAAGGGTGACTGAATACAGTCACCCTTCTTTGTAGAGCACGCCAGCCGGTGTTAGGTAATCCCCACCTCAACTGCGCCTTAGATGCTTACAAGGATTGATCCCAGTTAGTCATCAAAAAGCTGAACACCGCGAATGCGATAAAAATAATCAAAAACACATGGCCTTTTTTAACTTTGCTCTTCATACCAGCTCCTTTGGGTTTATCGCCCTCTCTTATACCCGACTCACGCCAAACATATCAAAGGTGATTGCGCGCAACGCCATAACGACAATCACCTTTAACGGCCTCAATGCCCAAAATCCGCAAAACTTGCATGGGTAGGAGCGAGCTTGCTCGCGATCTTTTAAAGGATCGCAAGCAATCAAGGGTCGATAGCGTTTAACGACATCTCACAGACTCAAGCTCAGGAAGCAGCCTCCTGCGCTTTTACCTTAGAGCGGCTGCGTAGCCAGTTGAAGCAAATAGCGAGAATCAGCGCGAAACCCACATAACCCAGTAGCGGGTAAACAGTGCCCACCAGCTTACTAAACCCCCCTAGACTCAGGCCCAAGCCAATGCACACCGTGACTGCGCTAATCAACTTGAAGCGGCTTGTTTCTGGCTTGGCAAAACGGGCGCTGAACGCAAAGAACATGCCCACGGCCGTGCTGTAAATCATACAAACCAGCGCCACCGACATAACAATCGAAAGCATGGGTGAGATGCGTCCAGCAAGAGCAAGTGAAGGCATTTCGATGCCCTGTAACTGGTTGATATTGGCAAACAGACCGATGTTCAACAGCAGGATCAGCGCGCCTAAACCAAGGCCCCCGAGTATGCCGCCAAGTGCCGCAGCCTTGGGTTGCTTGGTCATGCCACCAATAACAGCCAACATCGGAAAGCCAACGGCGATGTTGAAAGAGGCGTACAACAAAGCACCCACAAACCAGTTACCTGTAACCGTCGGGTTGTTTTCACGCGCAACCGCGTCAAGCGTCTCGATCGGAGCGTTGTAGCTGAAGATCGAGTAAGTGGTGATGATCAGCACCATCGCCAACAGGAAAGGCATTACGGCGCTGATCAAGTCAATGATGCGCTTAACGTTCATGCACAACGTGGCAATCACCAACACCATCATCAATACGCCACCGAACAACGGAGGCATATCGTATTGCTGGGCAAAGATCGAACCGCTGCCGGCCAACATCACCACGCCAACACCGTACAGGAAGAAAGACAGCACAATGTCGACGACCAAGCCGATGCGCGCACCAAACAGAATGTAGAGAACGTCCTTGTGCGAGCTCGCTTGCATCGTTGAACTCATGCGTGCGATCTGCATGCCGAGGAAGGCGAACATCAAACCACTCACCAGAGTTCCAACAATACCTATAAGCCCATAGCCGGTGAAAAACTGAAGTACCTCCTGACCGGAGGCAAATCCCCCACCAATAACGACGGACATATAAGCAAGGGCAATCTGGATTGATTGTTTATTCATTAAACTATTTCTCATTCTTAGACTTATTAGAAACATGGCACCAGAGAGACGTGCCGACCTCTCATTTGCATAGCGCGAAACTCGCCTAAACAGGGGCCTGAACGCAGAAGCAGTATAAGAATTACGCAACAGTTTTTTTCACCGTATAAAGACGTGCGGCCAGTGATTAATAGCTATAAACAGACCCATGACATGACAAATCGCTAAAGCAAGACCCATCCGACGTCATAATATCTTGAAATATGATGAAACAAACAAATCCTTGCGAATCAGTCCCTTAGCATCAGTGCAGAATTATCCGACCTTGCACACCATCATGTCCTTACACGCTAGAGGTCTATTTCACACAGATTAGTGAGCATCTACTGACAAACCCGGCTAATAAATCCAGTGGAACCCTCAGATGCTCCAAGCGTGAAGCTCAAGAGTCAAATGAGATGGGAAATTTCGAATCTTCAACCGCCATGAAGGTCTATGTTTAAGCATTCCAAAGCGCACAAACGAACAATCAACACCTCAAAATACAAACGCCTCAAGTTTTTATTGCATAGGTTACTTGAGGGTCTGCAAAGAATATGTTCAGGTCGTGTTGGCAGATAGACTCAACCGATCAACCGCATTTATTAATCGTCACCTCTAGAATTTCTAACTGACTGTGAGGCTGCATGCACATCGAGCTACAGGAAATCAGCGATCACCTTTCCCGCTTCGCCCCCTTCGACTCACTGCCTAAAGAGTCGGTTGATAATATTGCCCGACAGGTTGACGTAAGCTACTTCAAAGCGGGAGTTGACATCCTAGAAGCCGGCGCGCCTATTCAAGACCTGCATTATGTGCGCAGTGGGGCAGTCGAGATTTATCGACGCAATGGAGAACTCCATGACCGGCTGGTTGAGGGCGATATTTTTGGTCAGGCCGGCCTGCTGCGCAGTAATAAAGTCCGATTCCCTGCAAGAGCGCTTGAAGACAGCCTGATCTATTTCATTCCTGCTCCTGTATTCGCTGAGTTATGTGCCGACCACGATTCATTTGCCGATTTTGTAGAAGCAGAAGGACACTCACGACTAAAGTCTGCGGTCGAAGCACAAGGCAGGGCTAGCGAGTTGATTCAACTCAAGTGCCGGGCACTGATTTCAAGATCTTTAGTTTGGGTAAACTCCACTGTCAGCATTGGAGACGCTGCACGGAAGATGACAGAACAAAGCGTTTCTTGCGTCTTGATAATGTCCGCCCCTGAACTGCAAACAGCGCAGATTGAAGGCATCGTCACTGATCGCGATCTGCGAACCCGCGTGGTCGCTGGAGGCATAAACGCAGAAGAAACGTTGATCCATGAAATCATGACGGTCGACCCGCTGACCATCAGTGCAGATGACTCCGTGTTCGAAGCCATGCTGGTAATGTTGCGTCGCAATATTCATCACCTGCCAGTAGTACATCACGGTCGCCCAATTGGTTTGATCAACCTTTCGGATATCATCCGGTACGAGTCACAAAGTAGTTTGTACTTGGTCAATCGAATATCAAACCAAACATCCGTTGAAGGTTTAAGGTCGCTGTTACGAGACTTGCGGGGCACGTACATCCGCATGGTTCGCGACGGCGCCACAGCCCATATGATTGGCAGTGCAATATCGGGCATCGGCCGGGCATTTACCCAGCGTCTTTTGGAACTCGCCGAGAAAAAATTCGGGCCTCCACCTATACCCTATTGCTTCATGGTACTGGGCTCTATGGCGCGAGATGAACAGTTACTGGTCACCGATCAAGATAATGCCTTGGTATTGGATGACAGCTTCAACCCAGAACTTCATGATGCCTACTTTCGAAGTTTGGCAACTTTTGTCAGTGATGGCCTTGCCGCCTGCGGCTACAGCTACTGCAAAGGTGCAATCATGGCGACCAATGATCAGTGGCGTCAGCCGATAAGCGTGTGGCGAAATTATTTTAAAACGTGGATCGAAAAACCGAACCCTACGACACTGCTTAACAGCTGTATTTTCTTCGACCTTGACGGCGTTTACGGGCAACTCGAGTTTGTGCAAGAACTGCAAGTGCTATGCGCTGCAAAATCCAAAGCGCACCCTGGATTTCTAAATGCCATGGCCAGAATTGCGCTCAACCGCACACCGCCTTTAGGGTTCTTTCGAACGTTTGTTGTCGAGACCGATGGGCAACAGAAAAGAATCATCAATCTCAAAGGCCGAGGCACCGCACCACTGACCGATCTCATTCGAATCCATGCACTGGCCTGCGGCAGTACCGCGCAAAATTCCTTTGACCGACTGGATGCCATCACTGCAAGCAATGTCATGCCTCCAGAAGCAGTAAAACACCTTCGGTACGCATTGGAGTTTCTGTCGATGGTGCGTATCCGACATCAGGCAGACGCCCTGGAGCAGGGAGCATCGCCTAATAACTATATTGAGCCTGCAAACTTCTCTAATAACGAACGGCATAACCTGAAAGAAGCTTTTCAGATATTAAGCAACGCGCAAAATTATCTGCGATTCCGTTATCCAGCCAAAGGACGACTCTCACAGTGATGCGCCTAAAAAAAACAGTCACTGCGCCTATCTTGGATTGGTCAGCTCGGTTCGAAGTGTTGTCTGGCCAAGCCAAAAACGCCCAATTACGTCGCTTTTATCAAGGGGGTGTTGTCTCAGCAATGACGCCCGTTGAGCGTGTTCAATTACTGGCTATGGATATTGAAACAACCGGGTTGGATGCACAGGCCCACAGTATTGTGAGTATTGGCTTGATACCACTCACGTTAGAGCGCATCCATTGCAACCAATCAATGTATTGGGTGTTGAAACCAAGCTCCGAGCTGGTTGAAAAATCCGTCACTTTTCATCACATCACCCATGCAGAAATATCGAATGCGCCGCGGTTTTCTGAGGTACGCGATGCTCTTTTGGAAGCGATGACAGGCAAAGTGATGGTGGTTCACTATCGAAATATTGAACGCGGCTTTCTGGATCAAGCTTTGCGCGAGTCTCTGGGTGAAGGCATAGAGTTTCCGGTCATCGACACCATGCAGCTAGAGGCACGGGTGTATCGCAAAAAGCTGAGCTGGCTTGATCGCCTATTAAGGCGTAAACAAGCGTCCATCCGATTGGCCGACAGTCGCGAACGGCTTAATCTTCCGGCCTACCATGCTCATCACGCTTTGATTGACGCCTTGGGAACCGCAGAATTACTCCAAGCACAGATTGCTAATCGCTACAGCCGAGCGACCCCAATAGGCGAGTTATGGAGCTGAGTGAGGCAATGAGGCTGGAGGCCATCGAGTTACGATGGCCTCCAGTGTCATCAAGTCTATTTAATGCCCACTAACTAGAGTTAGCGAGGCTCAGACATCAGACCCTTTACAAGGGATATACAGCCGAGCATAAGCACGATTGCGAAAGGCAAACCAGTCGAGACGGCCATAGCCTGAAGCGCTACCAGCCCTCCCCCTAACAACAGCGCAATTGCAATAACACCCTCAATCACCGCCCAAAACACACGCTGCGGCACAGGCGCATCAACTTTGCCGCCGGCAGTGATGGTGTCAATCACCAGTGAGCCTGAGTCTGATGAGGTGATGAAAAAAACAATCACAAGAATCACACCTAAAAATGACGTGATTTGCATCAGTGGAAGCTCACCGAGCATGGCGAACAACTTCAACTCCAGCACAGCATCCTTAACACTTGTAAGCCCTTGCACTGTCGCTTGATCAATGGCTGTTCCGCCAAACGTCGTCATCCACAAGACTGAAACAATCGTGGGTATGAGCAATACACAGACTAGGAACTCTCTGACCGTCCGGCCTCGGCTGACACGCGCAATAAACATCCCCACAAATGGCGACCAACTAATCCACCAAGCCCAATAGAAGGCTGTCCAACCTTGGGTAAATTGGACATCGCTGCGACCAAAAGGATTCGAAAGCGCTGGAAGATACTCGACATACGTCAGCATATTTTTGAAGAAGCCGGTAAATATCGCCAGTGTTGGGCCCACGACAATAATAAAGACCAAGAGCAACAGCGCCAGTCCCATATTAATCTGGGACAACACTTTTACACCTTTGTCCAAGCCTGACAGAACCGACCAAAGAGCAATTATGGTAATACCAATGATCAGTAAGACTTTGCTTAGGTTGTTAGACTCTATACCGAATAGATATTCAATCCCTGCCGCTGCCTGTTCAGCACCAATACCGAGCGATGTTGCCAAACCAAACAACGTGGCAAATACAGCCAGAATATCAATCAGGTGACCCGGCCATCCCCATACCCGCTCGCCCAATAACGGATAGAAAATCGAACGAATCGAAAGGGGCAAACCTTTGTTGTATGAGAACAGCGCTAAAGACAATGCCACAATTGCGTAAATGGCCCACGGGTGCAAACCCCAGTGAAAGATAGTGGAAGCCATCGCCAAATCAGCCGACACTTTCATATCCCCGGCAGCACCGCCCAACGGCGCAGAGTCCGTTCGTACGCCATTGGCGTCGAGCGTAATACCGTTCATGGATGCAGCGTAATGTGACATCGGCTCTGCCACGCCGTAGAACATTAAGCCAATGCCCATCCCCGCAGCGAAGAGCATCGAAAACCAACCCACATACGTATAGCTTGGCTTGGCATCCTTACCCCCCAACCGAACCTTACCCAGCGGGGATAAAATCAAGACAAAACACAGCACTACAAATATATTAGCGATGCTCATGAACAACCAGGCAAGGTGCCCGGTTATCCAGTTTCGAATAGCATTAAATAAAGGTTCCACCTCGTTTTGCAGTGCGAGCGTCAGAATAACGAACAACAAAACAGTGGCGGCAGAAATGATAAAAACTTTGCCGTGTATATCCAGTGAAAATGAAAACTCCCCTTTAATATTATCTTGGCCAATCACATAGTCAGTATCGATTAGGTTGGCGGCTCCGCTTGGGGCTGGAATCCCATCCCCACTGGGTGTTTGAGGGCTTGCGGGCTGTTCATTCTCTGGTTTTTGACCCATGAGAAGCTCCTTGTTGATAGCACGCTAAAGCGCACAATGAGTGTAATCCCTGCTGATCCGATGGCAAAAGCGAGAGGTAAGCACGGTCGAGTATATCAAGCTTTGAAATTCAGGCTTCGCAACCTCCCTGTTCATTATTCAAACGCCTAACTCCAAACTGAAAGACTCACCCTCAGTCAACCGCGGCGGTCTAAAAGTTCCCCTGTCGTATACCGGAAGTTGTATCGCCCAAGGTGGCTCGCCTTGCCCTTACCATGCGCAGCAACGCTGCTTGGATTCCACAAGCGCTCAGCACGCGCTACAGCCTTCTGTTTAAAGGGCTGATAGAGTGAGCTCGGCTGTGCTGAAACAACTACACTTTAGCCTCCACCTTGTTCAACACCTCAGTCTGTGTGATCGGAGTTCTGCAACATGTCAGTGACCAATATCGACAAATTCAATGATCTGGCTGGCAAAATTTTCGCTGAGTTGTATGAGCGCTTTCCAATTCCCTGCACTCTTATTGCGAGAGAACTTGCCACACCTACCTGTACATCTGAAGGCAATGGCCTTTGCCTGCTTGAGCTATCAAACAGTGATGCTGAGTTTTTTAATGCAACCGCTCGCTGGCTAATCGGCTCCGGCTACCTGAATGGGGAGATACTCCCCGACACCCACGTGTCAGGAGCCATATTGACGATAAAAGGATTAGAAGCGTTGAAAGCGATGCCGCACTGTCTGACCCATGGCCTTTCGATTCGTCAGCGACTAGCAGAAACCATGAAAGAAGGCAGCAAGGAAACGCTAAAAAGCGTGTTAGCCGAAGAGATCGCCCTCGGTGCCAAGCTCATAACGCCCGTGATCGAGATTCTCTAGAGACGAAACAATCCGCCCTGAACGGTTTTCTCCGAGAAACAGTGAGAGCCGTCACGTCGTTGTCCACTAAAAGGAATTTAGTTTGGCTATCCCTTCACCTGCGCCCACCTTACGCGCGCTGTCCGATCTTGATTACTACGACTGCCGGTCGGTTTTATTGCCTGTTCAAATCACCCCTCTTGAAGCGTGGAACATCATGACGAGTGGATCAGGGTTGCCCATGCGTCTCGCTTTCCGTATCAGGGATGGGATTTCGTCTTTATTCGGCGTGAAGCGCATTGGCGGGTTTTCCGGCGTTGATCGCAAAGAAGTCCACCCTGGCGATTATCTGGATTTCTTTTTGGTGGAACACAGTGCGTCAGATATGTTGGTTCTGACCGAGCGTGACAGGCATTTGGATGTGATGATCTGCCTGTCGATCACAGATCGCATGTTTACCATCACATCATCGGTGGTGACGCATAACCTCTTTGGGCGTAGTTATATGGTGCCGGTGGGGCCAGCCCATAAAGTAATCATCAATCGTTATTTCAAGCGGCTACAACAAAAGCTTGGCAGGAGGTAGATGCTGGTTGTTGCGACTTGATCCCAGCTAAGCCGCTCACGTTGCCTGCTGTTAAGGCAGAACAATCGACAAGAGCGGCCGTGTTGCTGCTCACTCATCACAAGCGTGATTCGGGATCATGCGAGGCTTTGTTTAAGTGCTGCAATATGCTCCGGGCCTATTCCACAGCATCCACCGATCAGGCTGGCGCCTCTTTGCTGCCAGTCCTTAGCCCACTCAAGGTAACCAAAAGGGTCGAGGTCTTCGCGCAGCTCATCCAGGCCGTCATTTGCAGTCGCTTCCTTCGGTTGCGGCGGGAAGGCATTGGCGTAGACACCAATCGCGATATCAGCACCTAAACGGTTGATAACTGATTTCGCCACATCAACCGCAGCACCGATTACCTCAGGCTGACTGCAGTTGAACAACAAAGCAGCGATGTTCATTTTTGCGACTGCTTGCACAGCGTCAGCCACTGTCTCGCCTGAACGCAAGCGAGGAACACCGTCTACATCTTCATCTTCGAGGGTGAAAGACACCCAAAATGGTTTGCCGTCTGACGGTAAATGCGCGTGGATCGCTTGGACTTCGGCAAGCGAACTTTGAGTTTCTGCCAGCCATAGATCCACATGCGCGCCCAAGCCTTTGAGCAGAGGCGTGAGTACCTCTGTAACTCGCTCAGGCTGGAAAAGGTCAGGTCTGTAGGAACCGAACAACGGTGGAAGGGAACCCGCAACCTTAACGGGGTGGGAACTTGCGTCAGCCGCTTTGCGAGCCAGTTGACCCGCTGCGCAGGCAAGCTCTAATCCCTCTTGAGCAAAACGCTCCTCCCCAATGTGAAAGGGCACCACTGCATAACTGTTGCTAGTGATGACTTGAGCACCGGCCGCTATAAACGCGCTGTGAACAGCAACCACCACCTCGGGTGCCTCGCTTAATGCAAGCGCTGACCACTCAGGCTGTCTGAAAGGTGCACCACTGCGCTGTAACTCACGCCCCATACCACCATCAAGAATGACCATTGAATGTTACTTCCTATAATTTTCTAAATACAAAATGCGTGTCTAAAGAGTAACTACATACGCCAGAGGTCTATCCAACATCAAAACGTGATGTCTTTTCAAAAGACCCTCAGCAACGATGAATGAGTCACCTATAACCGGGCTTAGCGCTGATTAACGAATCCTTTGCCATAGTGGCGCTCAAGGCGGTGCTGTATCAGCTCAAGACCTACCGACATCAACCAGTAGATAACGGCTGCGGTGGTCAGCATTTCAATATAGCGATAAGACGAACGCCCATAAGACTGCGCAAGAAACATCACCTCCCACACGCCCATGACCGAAATCAAAGATGAGTCTTTGAGCATCGAAATAAACTGGCTGGTTGTCGGCGGAATAATGGTGCGCATGGCTTGTGGCAGGATGACATGCACAAAGGTTGCTGTCGGCGAAAGCCCCAACGCCATCGCTGCTTGGCGTTGTCCGGGGGCGACAGCCAAGATGCCCGCTCGGAAAATCTCGCTGAGGTAGGCACCGTAGTTAAGCGACAAGGCAATGATGCCTGCGCTGATTGCACCCGGAACAACGCCAATCTGGGGCAAGCCCAAATAGATCAGCAGTATCTGGATCAGCAACGGTGTTCCACGAAAAAACGAGGCGTAAAAAGTCGCGATTCCAAAGGCCACTGCGCTGCGAGAAAGGCGTGCGAGGGCCGTTACAAAGCCCAGTAGCAATGAGAACCAGATCGAGCAAAAGCACAAAAACAACGTCAGCGCTGCGCCTTGCAAGAAACCACTGGGCCCCAGATGCACGCCAACTAAGTTGGGCAATTTATCCAAGATGATCGAGAGCTTCAGGTCGAAGCTCAAGAAGAACATCACGCACAAACCGAGCAGAACCGCCCACGTAAGATAGAGCCGTGTGCGAAAGCCGAACAACTGGCTCAAGCGACGCGGCTCACCGTCAGCGACTAAACTCGTTTTATCGGAGTGTGAGTTGTGCGTTGTCATTGGCTGATATCGGTACCGATCCACTTCTCTGAAATTTTGCTGAGTGTGCCGTCAGCCTTAAGTTGAGTAATGGCCTCAGTGACCTTGGCACTCCACTCTGGATCACCTTTTTCAATCGCTACCACGTTGGGTTCTGCATACAACTGGGCGCCGGTAATTTTGAAGCGCGGGTCTTGGGCAATCCGTTCACGGGCCGTGATCAAATTAGTTACCATCGCATCCAGACGCACCCCACTCCCTAATGCCAGATCTTGGAACGCTACAGTTTCATTGTCATAGGGAGCAATCTGGACATTCTCAAATGGATAATTCAACGGCTTATCTTCTGCGCCTTCGATCACCAAGTCTTTATTCAAATAAGCTTCGTAGGTTGACGCGCTGATCACCCCCACCTTCTTACCTGATAAATCCTTGCCTTCAACGATGTCTTTATCTTTGGCGTTAACCACGATGACTGCCGGAGATTGGTAGTACTCGACTGGAAAATCGAACACTTCAGCTCGCGCCTTACTTGGAGTCATTGAGCAGACGCAGATGTCATAACGCCCACTCCAGCGACCAGCAGCGATCACATCCCAAGACGGTGTTTCCAGCTTGAGCTTAACCCCTAACCGCTCGGCAACGGCCTTAGCAACATCAACGTCAAACCCGTCTAGTTGGTTTTGATCGTTAAGGAAGGAGAATGGCGGATAGCTTTCCATTAGGACCCCGGTCATTTCCCCTTTTTTAGTCACCCGGTCTAAGGTCGAACCTGCAAAAGCCGTTGTGCAGGTCACAAACAGAGCGAGGCTGAGAGGTAAGAGCGCCATTCTTTTCAAAGACAAATACTCCATGCATTTCGAAATTATATGAATAGATTAAATCGTACTATAAATCCAATTTGTACTCATTTAATGGAATAACAACCTGCCATTGAGCTATATCGGAACGACGCGCGTGATCCGGCGGCTAAACGTTGGCAATCAAGCACCTGAAAGCACTCGGATTCGCCCCGTCCGGTTGGCGCGGGCAGGTCAAATGACACGAGACTTCTAGTCAGCTAGCGAGAATTTACCATCGACTGTCGATTCCGGCATAAATGCCTAAGGCGCAGCTAGGAGTCGATGCCCCACAAAATAGACGAACGCTTAATCCTTTATTTTATGTAGGGCGGAGTGAAATTTACGAAGATGTTTTCGCCCGACAAGGCAAGATTTTTACTACACAGCCATCAGCATTTTTATGAAAATTAAACATGCATGCCGCGCAACCTTACTCTTTTTATTCTATGTCCTTAATTTTATTATTTGAAAGTCAATCGTGATCTAACAGTTTTTTAACTTCGGCAATTAATAAATCAACGTCGAAAGGCTTTGGGAAAACCGAATTGAATAAATCCGGTCTCTGTATACCGATGTGTGCTTGGGCGCCACTCATCAGGATGATTGGCAATTGACTCCCGGAAGGTTGAGCTCGGACGGCTGATGCGAACTCTTGACCATTCATCACAGGCATCATGTAATCGGTAATTATCAGCTCCGGCCGCTCTCTTTCCAGAACATCCAGCCCTTTTTGACCATTACTGGCCTTTACGACCATGAACCCCTCATCCTCCAGCGCGAAGCTGAGAATCTCAGCAATCAAATACTCGTCGTCGACTACCAGGATGGTGGGCATATCAATTCATCCCGCGCAAAGGTTTAAGACAATGAACCGGGTGATGACTCAATGGGAGCTGACGGTTCATGTCTTAAAGCCTTTATCAGGAAAACATTTTGGTCACGAATGACAACCTCAAATCGAGAGGGGTCGTAGGAGCTGTCTCTCACTTTCAGAATAGAGATCGTCCTGCTTAGTTCATTTTGATTCTCATAAAAACGCATCAGTATTAGATTATCGACAACACTGGACAGGTCGGAGCTCGGCGAATTGACCTCAGAGCCAAACAGGCCGCGCATCTCCCAGGACGCGAAGACAGTAACGCCTCTAGCCCTTAGCTCGTTCATAAGAGCACTTAAAAAATCAGTAATGCGAGCTGGATTTGTCGAGACTCGAGTCATGCCGTTGAGGCTATCAATGAACAAGCGCTTGATGCCCTTTTCCTCAACAATCGCCAACAGTCGTGCACCCAAGCCATCCAACAAACCTTCAGTTGTTGGTTGCCAAGCAAGGGTCAACGCGCCGCTCTGCTCCATGTCTTTGATGTCGATACCTAGGGACTGCCCCTTCAAGCGCAGCCTTTGCGGGCTTTCATAAAAGCCGAAATGTAAGCCTGGCGCATCCACCGTAGACTCAGATAGAAACTTGAGACCTAGTGTGGTTTTGCCAATGCCAGACGGCCCCATGACCAGTGAGACACTCGAGCTGTAAAGTCCTCCACCGAGTAAGTCGTCTAGCGATCTAACGCCACTGGCAATACGTGTCATGTCAGCACTATCAGGGGCTGACGGGTGACTATAAAGACTCTCAAGCCGAGGGTGAATAACCATTCCGTCGTCAGTGATTTCACACTCATGCAGCCCTGTCATGGCTCCGCTGCCGCGAGTTTTACGCAACTGAATACGGCGTACCGAACGGGTGCCGAACAGCTCCTCGCCCATTTCAATAACGCCATCTACCATAGTGTGTTCAGGGCTGCCGTCGTCGAGTTGCGAGCTCGTGAGAAACAAAACTGTACACCCCGCGAATGCCGCATGCCCTTGTAGCTCTGCGATAAATTTCTTGGTGTCGATGGGCGAATCAGCCTTTGAACGCGCGTTAAGCAGGCCATCTACCACCATCAGCGTCGCTTTTTGACGACTAATTTCGCGCCTAAGCAGCTTCACAACTTCGTCTAGGCCTTCGTTTTCTAGGGTATCGAATGCGCTGACAAACTGAATTTCTGCGCCGACTTTAGATGAGTCGAAAAAACTCAGCGTAGAAAGGAATTGAAACAGACGATCATGGGATTCGGCTAACAGCGTGGCGACTAAAACCCGACCGCCATTGCGTGCATGAAAGAATCCAAGTTGATTAGCGAGAATCGTCTTTCCAGAGCCAGGGCGTCCTTGGATGATGTATGAAGCACCCGCGACCAGACCTCCTTTGAGCAGAGCGTCTAGCCCCTCTATTCCGCTTTGAAGGCGTTTTAGCTTTTCCACGATGCGACCCTGACTTAAAAACAGGCTGTTTAAGCCCAATGATGGGAATGCTAACGTCATTTTCTTTTTGCGGCTATCGACTCGTGAGATGGCAGCCTTTAAGCGTTGCGTGCTCGGTGGTTGCAATGTCTCTTTTCAATGCCACTGGCTGCGGACCACATGAATAGATGCCACTTATTATGCGTAACGCGCAAAATTATTGAGGGCAATAGAACTATGCACTTTGTTTGACAATTGTTCATTCCACGCCCACGCACTAATTTACACATCCTTCTTTGTGCTATGTTTGCGGCTATTTCCATTCTTGACCCTCATTTATGATCGCGCCTGACAATACCGCTTTGAATGGCTTCTGCGTCCTCGCTTCTTCCCCCGACTGCGTTAAGGTTTTAAACGAGGACGGCGAGATCTTGTGCTTCAACGAAGATGGGCTGCGGGTCATGGAGATTGATCATTTTGATCATATTCGTAATGTTTACTGGCCCGAGCTTTGGCCCGCAAATGTTCGGGAGCTGGCTAAAGAGGGACTCGCCGTTGCCAAGTTGAAGGGGGTAGCATCCATCAAAGCGCCCTGCCCTACCGCAAAGGGCAACCTCAAATGGTGGGACGTTACGATAGCGGCCATCCCCGGCCCAACAACTACTTATGCAGTGATATCCAGAGACATCACTGAACAGCACGCACAAGAGGTTGCCGAGCGGGCTCGCCTAGAAAGGCTCCAAGACATTTATAACTCCAATACAGACGCTCTTTGGGACATTGATTTGACAACAGATCAAGTGTGGTGGAGTGAAGGCCTGCAACATTTGTTCGGCTTCGAGCAGGGCCACATCGGTAACAACCTACTATGGCGCCAAGAACATATTCACCCAGAAGATCGTTCGCGGGTAATCTCAAGCATGGCGGATGCAATCGAAAACGGTTCGACCTTCTGGGAAGCTGAATTCCGCTTTATGGCTGCTGATGGCTCCTATATTGCTGTACTAGACCGCGGGTCCATCATGCGTAACTTAACTGGCGTGGGTGTCCGCGTTATTGGAATGATGCAAGATGTCAGCTCACGGCACTACAAAACTGAGAAAAATGAATTAATCGCTAAAGAGCTTTCACATCGTGTGAATAACATCCTTGCTATTGTGTATGCTCTTTTCCACCAGTCGTTGAAGAGAAGCCAAACCCTAGAAGCACTCAGTGCATCATTTGGTGATCGACTTTCAGCAATGGCTAAGGCCAACAAAGCAATTATGAGAAGTTCAAGCGACTCCGTTGACACGTTGGCACTCATAGTTGAACAGCTAGGTCCTTTTATTGGCGAAGACCGAATACGTGTGAGCGGCCCTCCTGCAAGTGTTGACGCCGCAACTGCGCTCCCCCTTGCGCTGGTCATTAATGAATTAGCCACTAACGCTTTGAAATATGGAGCGTTATCAAACGATGCCGGTGGTGTGACCATAAATTGGAGCCTGCACAACGACAAACCCATAATTATTCTTGATTGGATAGAAAAAGGAGGGCCTGCCGTCCATGAGCCCACCCGTAGAGGCTTGGGATCAGTGCTAATTCAACAGTCCATTCCTGGATCGACCGTTAACAGTCGTTTCGACCCAGCGGGTTTTAGTTGCAGCATTGAAATGCCGTGCGAATGAGCGCCCACTTAAAATTGCGCATGAGCTCATCCTCGCATGACTTGATTGGGGCTAATCCTAAAACGCTAATTACCGAGCCGACCGATCAAAGGCAGTCCGCTGCCCAAAGAAAATAACCGTCAAACACTTACCAGCGGCCCTTCAGCGATAGCGTCAGATTCTACTCCGCTCTGAATCATGCTCGCTCATAAGAATTAAACAAGGAAGAACCCCATGCTTCAGTTGGTTTGGCTCCGTGACCATATGCAATACAGCAACACTATGGCTGAGTGGTTGCATCGACAGTTCGCTTACGAGTTCATTGGACAATCACTGACTGACTGGCAACTTGAGTTCGCGAAGGGACAGACTAACGGCGACTGGCCAAGCCTGATTGCTTTAGAGGATGATCATATTCTCGGCGGTGCGGCACTCGCTACAAACGACCTGGCAGCGCGACCGGAACTCGGTCCATGGCTCGCATGCGTTTACGTAGCTACGCATGCAAGAAACCGAGGCCTAGCGGAGCAACTGATTGAGGGTATCTTCAACGCAGCTAAGACCAGCGGCAGCTCACAACTGTACCTACACACCCATGATCGCCAAGACTACTACGCCAAGCGCGGGTGGCAGGTGTTGGAGTGCTTTCAGGCATGGGGTAAAGAGCATTGGCTAATGGTTCGGGTTTTCTAATTCCCGCTAAAGAAAGTGAAGCTTTGGAAATATCTAACTCTCGGTACGAAATGTATCTGCGCTCGGTTATGCCGTGTTGAAAACAGGCTCGAAATGCTCATTTACTACCCGTAAACTCCGCTTCCTCGCCTGTTTTCGCCCTGCCTAACCTTCGCTCGAAAACATTTAGTACAGCCCCTAGGGGCGCCGACGGATGAAAGCATAACGCTCATGCTCTTGATGTATTTGAATCAGTATTACAAGTTGATTTCTTTAAACACCGGTTCTTTAGAATCTTTGAACGCTTCAAAAGAGTAGGTCGCGTAGTTATAGTCTTTGTATCCCCTCACCATCATAACGCCATTATGAAGATCTGACAGACTGGTCCATACGGTATATTCAGAAGAGCTATTACTTGCTATCCCATCCTCAGCTGTTGTATCTAAAGTGATGTCTTTCGTACGATCATACCTGTGCATAAGATGCGACAGAGTATTCAT
>NZ_LLWH01000080.1 GCF_001411475.1 Pseudomonas endophytica
CGCTGGCGACAACTGACGGGTCCACCTTCCAGCGCTGACGAATTCGCTCGGCAATCGCGAGCGCCCACGGCTCATGGACTCGACGCCCATACGGCGAGTGCAGGATCACGCGCCAGTCTCCCGTTTCATCTCGGCAACGCTCCAGCACCAGCCTACGATCCGTAGGCAGCACACCGGTCGCTTCACGTTGTTCACTGGCCAGGCTGAACAGGTTGTTAATCGCATTGCGGCCCAAGCCTGCCGCCTCAAGCCGCGACTCCAGCTCATTGTCGAAGTGCGGGTTGTCATCGCGCTCGATGCTACGTTCGAGCAAGGATAGAAACGCACCAATGGCTTCACCCAGTTCCGCTGGGCGCCCCACTCCATCACCGCGCCAGAACGGTAGCCGTGCCGATCGTCCCGGAGCGGGGGTCACCACGACCTGATCGTTAGTGATCCGCTGGATGCGCCAGGAAGAAGTGCCCAGCGTGATGATGTCGTTGACCCGAGATTCGTAAACCATCTCCTCGTCGAGCTCTCCGACCCGCCGTGAGCCGGCGCTTTCCTCGCCTTCAGGCAGAACGACGCTGAACATGCCGCGGTCAGGTATGGTGCCGCCGCTGGTGACAGCCAGTAGTTTGGCACCCGGGCGCGCGGTCAACTGACCTGTTTCGCGGTTCCAGACCAGCCGCGGGCGGAACTCGGCAAAGTCGTCGCTGGGATAACGCCCTGCGAGCATGTCCAGCACCGCGTCGAACACCTCCCGTGACAAGCTCTCAAAGGGTGCAGCTCTGCGTACGCTGGCAAACCAATCATCAACATCTATAGCGTCCATGGACACTGCGGCCACGGTCTGTTGCGCGAGTACATCGAGTGGGTTACGCGGCGGCTCAATGGCTTCTATACGCCCAGCCAGCATGCCGTCGATTGTGACGGCGGCGTCAACTAGATCACGCCGAGTGAGCGGGTAGATTAATCCTGCAGAGATGCCTCCTACATGGTGGCCCGCACGGCCAACGCGCTGCAAGGCACTTGCCACCGAAGGAGGCGCAGCGACTTGGATCACCAGATCGACCAAGCCCATGTCGATGCCCAGCTCTAGGCTAGAGGTGGCCACCACGCAGCGCAGGTCGCCAGCCTTCAACGCCTGTTCGATCTCGCCGCGCTGTTCTTTAGAAACCGATCCATGGTGGGATCGGGCGATATAAGGCGCAGCCCCTGCGGATCGTCCATCGGTGCCGCCCGCGGATGACACATAGTGAGTGGCTGGGCTGCCAGACATGGCCACCTGGGTGGCGTCATCGGTTCGGCCCACGCGCTCTGCATAGAGTTCATTAAGACGCGCGGTCAATTTCTCGGCGAGGCCTCGCGAATTGGTAAACACGATGGTCGAACGTCGAAGTAGTACTTGGTCGAGGATGCTAGCCTCAACATGCGGCCAGATGGAGCCTTGCCTGTCTTGAGAACCATCGCCCGCAGCAGAACCATTGCGGGCCGGTATATCAGTCATGTCCTCGACCGGTACCACAACTTGTAGATCGAAACGACGGCTCGACGCTGGGTTCACCACCGTGACCGACTGTGAGCCGGCCAAGAACCGTGCAACCCGCTCCACAGGGCGAACTGTCGCTGACAGTCCAACACGCTGTGCCGGAACCGCAAGCAATGCGTCCAGACGCTCCAAACTCAGGGCCAAATGAGAGCCTCGCTTGCCTCCCGCAACCGCATGTACCTCGTCCACGATGACCGTTCGAACGCCGCGCAACGTCTCCCGCGCCTTTGAAGTGAGCATTAGATACAGCGACTCAGGCGTCGTGATTAGGATGTCGGGCGGATGGCGCAACAAACGAGCGCGCTCTTTAGGTGGCGTATCGCCAGTACGCATGCCGACCTTTATTTCGACGAGTGGATCGTCACGGCATTTACGTTGTGCCGAGATCCCCTCAAGAGGTAAACGCAGATTGCGCTGCACGTCTGTGCCCAGTGCCTTGATGGGCGATATGTAGAGGATGCGCGTAGCAGAGAGGGCGTTATTAACTGCGCCCTCGTCTGCTATTTCACGCTCCCGAAATAGCTGGTCGATGGCTTGCATAAACGCGGCCAGCGTTTTACCCGAGCCGGTAGGAGCAATCACCAATGCATTTTCTGCCGCGCCGATAGCCGCCCAAGCGCCCGTTTGCACAGCCGTGGGCGCAGAGAATGTCTGAGTGAACCAAGCGCGGGTGGCTGGCGCAAACTGTGCGAGTGAATCGGCCTCAGCGGCTTCTGACAGGTCCATCGTCGTCAATCAACCTTTCGCGTTCTTGATCGCCGCCTGATAGGCCCGCTCGGCCCACTGTTGAAGCTGCTCATGGTCCTCAACCACGTCGGCAGGCACTTCCCAATAAGATTTCAGCGCATGCTCTGCGCCTTCACTTACGTAGCCCAAAGCATGAGAGCCTGCGGCCTCGTAATGCTTGCGCGAATCGTCATCGACCTTGAAATACAGGCCACCCTGCCACGCCATGGCAAAGACATGGTCGTGCCGATAGAGTGCAACCGCACCGAACATAGGCCGGGTCGTAATCTTTGCCCAAGACGAAAGCTGGTCGACATAAAAGTCGGCAAGTGCCTGGGTTTTCTGAGATTGCTGGGTCATTGCTGCGTTCCTTTTGCTGAGGTGATGTCGCACATCACGCGCTGTCCTTATGGGTGTTGAACAGAGTAGCGCATGGGTATAGCAGACACTGCCAAACACCCTACCTTGATCGTCTTGAGACGAGTATCCGGTTATTGGCACTTGCGCTTACTATATTATGGTATACCATCAGACGTACGAACACTTTACCCCCACGGAGCAGCTCATGAGTTTCGAAATACGCAAGATCGTCAGTTATGTCGAAGAAACCTTTATTGAAGGCGGCAAGGCCACCGATAAGCCGGTGACCATGGTGGGTTTGGCCGTCGTGATCAAGAACCCTTGGCTGGGCCACGGTTTTGTTGAAGACCTGAAACCGGAAATTCGCGCTAACTGCTCCGATTTAGGTGCGCTGATGGTCGAGCGTCTGGTCGGCATTATTGGCGGCGCCGAGAATATCGAAGCTTACGGTAAGGCTGCTGTGGTAGGCGCCGATGGTGAGATCGAGCACGCCTCCGCCGTCATTCACACCCTGCGGTTCGGCAACCACTACCGCGAAGCTGTTAAAGCCAAGAGTTACTTGAGCTTCACCAACAAACGCGGTGGCCCGGGCACGTCGATCCAGATTCCGATGATGCACAAGGATGATG
The DNA here is from genome assembly GCF_001411475.1 of Pseudomonas endophytica. Lineage (GTDB taxonomy): Bacteria > Pseudomonadota > Gammaproteobacteria > Pseudomonadales > Pseudomonadaceae > Aquipseudomonas > Aquipseudomonas endophytica. The sequence goes on from NZ_LLWH01000080.1 coordinate 3,247, forward strand.
AAGGTCTGCGCTCGCACTACATCACTCTCGAAATGCAGATTGAAGATGCACCACGCGCTGACGAGATCGTTGTGGTTCTGGGCTGCGCCAATGGCGGGCGCCTGCACCCTCGCATCGGCAATCGTTACATCGACTTGGAAGAACTGGCTGCGGAAAAAGCCCAGTAACCCCGATCCGCCTAACGACAACAATAAGGCATGCAGGAGCGCTCCATGATTCGGCTCACCGCTGAACGCACCCCGGCTGGCACCAGTTATCTGGCGACCGGCCAAGGCCAGCCCGTGGTATTGATCCACGGTGTGGGCCTGAACAAAGAAATGTGGGGCGGTCAGGTCGTTGGCCTGGCTGCTCAATACCACGTGATTGCCTATGACATGCTCGGCCATGGTGCCAGCGCACTTCCGGAGACGGGTACGCCCCTGCTCGGTTATGCGGATCAGTTATTGGAGTTGCTCGACCACTTGCAGCTCACCCAAGCCACTGTAATCGGGTTTTCTATGGGTGGTTTGGTGGCGAGGGCGTTTGCCTTGCATTACCCGCAACGCCTGCAAGGCCTAGTGGTACTCAACAGCGTATTCAACCGCAGCGCTGAACAACGAGCCGGGGTCATTGCGCGTACTGCACAAGCTGCCGAGCACGGCCCGAATGCCAACGCTGAAGCTGCGCTTTCGCGATGGTTCAGCCGCGAATACCAAGCCGCCAATCCGGCACAAATTGCGGCTCTGCGTCAGACTTTAGCGGGCAATGATCCGCAGGGTTATCTGACCACCTATGAGTTATTCGCCACTCAGGATATGTACCGCGCCGACGATTTGGGCAGCATTAAGGTGCCTACACTGGTCGCCACCGGTGAGCGAGATCCGGGCTCGACCCCAGAAATGGCCGTGCAGCTAGCTGAGCGGATTCCTGGCGCTCAAGTCGCCATACTCGCTGAGCAACGCCACATGATGCCCGTTGAATCGCCGCGCTTGGTCAACCAAGTATTGCTGGGGTTTCTTGATACGGCGTACTCCCGACAAAATCCTATAAAGGGGATCGTTGCATGACACTCGCACGCTTCCAGATGTGCATCGGCGGTGAATGGGTCGATGCGCTTTCAGGCAAAACCTTCGAAAGCTTGAACCCGGCCTTAGCTCAAGCGTGGGCCGAACTGCCCGACGCTGATGAAGCCGATGTCGAGCGCGCCGTGCAGGCTGCCCAGACGGCCTTCGACAGCCCGACTTGGCGCGGCCTGACCGCCACCGCTCGCGGCAAATTACTGCGGCGCTTGGGCGATTTGATCGCCGAGAATAAGGAACACTTGGCGCAGCTGGAAAGCCGCGACAACGGCAAGCTGATTCGTGAAACTCGCGGTCAAGTTGCCTACCTGCCGGAGTTTTTCTACTACACCGCAGGTCTGGCGGACAAACTTGAAGGCGGCACCTTGCCACTCGACAAGCCAGATTTATTTGCCTACACGGTGTACGAAGCCATGGGCGTGGTCGCCGCGATCATTCCTTGGAACAGCCCGCTATACCTGACTGCGATCAAACTGGCACCGGCCCTGGCGGCAGGTAACACCATTGTGATCAAACCGTCTGAACATGCATCGGCGACCATTCTCGAGTTGGCGCGCCTGGCTCTAGAAGCGGGGATCCCGCCGGGCGTGGTCAACGTCATCACCGGCTACGGCCCAAGCACAGGCGCCGCCCTGACACGTCATCCGCTGATCCGCAAAATCGCCTTCACCGGAGGTGCCGCGACAGCACGCCATGTAGTACGTAGCAGCGCCGAGAACTTTGCCAAGTTATCGCTGGAGCTAGGCGGTAAATCACCGAATATTATCTTTGCCGACGCCGACCTCGACAGCGCGATCAACGGCGCTATTGCCGGGATCTATGCCGCTTCGGGTCAAAGCTGCGTCTCCGGGTCGCGCCTTTTGGTGCAGGAAGAAGTCTTCGATGAGTTCGTTGATCGTTTGATCGAACGCGCCAAACGAATCCGCATCGGCAACCCGCAGGAAGACAGCAGCGAGATGGGGCCTATGGCCACCGCTCAGCAATTGGCCGTGGTTGAAGGCTTGGTGGCTGATGCCATCGCCGAAGGAGCGCGTCTGCGCTTGGGCGGTAAGCGCCCACAGAATCTAGGCGATGGCTGGTTCTATGAACCGACCTTGTTTGAATGCGACCGTAACTCGATGAAAATCATGCAGGAAGAAGTGTTTGGCCCAGTGGCTTCGGTCATCCGTTTCAAAGATGAAGCTGAAGCACTGGCGATTGCCAACGACTCACAGTTCGGTCTGGCTGCGGGTATTTGGACCCGCGACTTGGGCCGCGCCCATCGACTGGCGCGAGACGTTCGCTCTGGGATCATCTGGGTCAACACCTACCGCGCTGTCTCGGCCATGGCGCCGATCGGCGGCTCCAAAAATAGTGGCCAC
>NZ_LLWH01000081.1 GCF_001411475.1 Pseudomonas endophytica
GGAAACCCCTTATAAACCCTCCGCCTTTTAACGTGACTGCGCTGTTCTTAAGCCGTTGGCCACCAACGCGGCGGATGACTGAATTATCTAGTGCGGCGCGTGGTCAAACCCGGAGAAGAATGCTTTACTCCCACCCAATTAATGAGCGAACACCGCGTTAACGGAGTTCAAACGATTGGCAAACAGGGGCAGATTGCCAAAGGCTGAGAACCTAGGCCGACTGAATTGAGGACTTTTCATGTCTACAGCGCCGGCCACACTGCTGATTGTTGATGATGACGAATGTATCCGAGAGCTGCTGGAAGAGTTACTTGAGGATCAGGGCTATAACACGCTGAGTGCCAGTTCAGGTGAAATGGCCTTAATGATGATCGCCAATCAACCGCCTGATTTAATTTTGCTAGATGCAATGATGCCAGGCATGGACGGCTATCAAGTTGCCCGTGAACTTAAGTCGAATCTGTTAACGGCCAATATCCCCATCATTATGCTTTCGGGCCTCAGCGAGCCAAGTGCGCGGCTAATAGGGCTGGAGGCGGGTGCCGAAGAAGTCCTCAGCAAACCCGTGGTCAGTGCCGAGCTATGGCTGCGGGTGCGCAACTTGCTACGGCTCAAAGCGTTTGGCGACTATCAAGTAGTTCACACCTTGATGCTCGAACAACAACTGCAAAAGCGCACCATCGACGTCGAGCGGTTCCAGTCCGCAATGGGCAGCGACGAGCGTTTGTTGAAAATGGCCAACTACGATCCGCTGACCCGTTTGCCCAACCGCAACTTGTTCTACACCACCTTACAAATGGGCCTGACCCAAGCCGCGCTCAGGGGGTGGCAATTGGCCGTGTGCACGGTCGATTTGAATGACTTTAATAGCTTTAACGAAATATGGGGGCATTTGATCGGTGATCAGGTGCTGGTTGAGTTCAGCGCTCGGTTGGCCAGCTGCCTTAATGTCAGCGACACATTGGGGCGAATGGACGGGCATGAGTTGGCCTTGATCCTGATGATCCGCAAAGGTCAGTCGGGGCCCAAACAAATCGTGGAGCGTATTCGTGAAGAGCTGCGTGAGCCTTTTAAGGTTCATGAGCAAGAGGTGACGATGACGGCGAGCATCGGGATCGCACTTTACCCCGATGATGGCATCGACGCTCAACGCCTGATCAAACAAGCCAAGACCGCGATGACGCGTGCTAAACAGGCAGGTAGGGACACGTACCGGTTTTACACCGCACAAATGAACGTTGAAGTTCAGGCGCGCCAAGAGCTAGAAACCGCGTTGCGAGAGGCGGTGCGCAAGAAAGCCTTTGAGCTGTACTACCAACCTAAAATTGACCTGAACGACGGAACAATCTGCGGGGTTGAGGCGCTGTTGCGCTGGCCTCGACCGGGGTTACCTAGCGTGTCCCCGGCAGTCTTCGTACCGATCCTTGAAGAGATGGGGCTTATATCCGAGGTAGGGCAATGGGTGATTGCCAGTGTCTGCAAGCAAATTGCCCAATGGCAGCGATTAGGGTTGAGGTTGGCGCAGGTTGCGGTCAACGTCTCGGCGCAGCAGATCACCGAGGGTGACTTGGTCGAAAGCATCCAGCGTGCGCTCAATGAGCATCAAATTGAGTCCAAATGGCTGGAGCTTGAACTGACCGAAAGCTCATTAATGGTCAACACCCCAGAAACCATCGCCAGCTTGTTGGCCCTGCGTGAGATGGGTTTAAAAATCGCTATCGACGACTTTGGTACGGGCTACTCGAGCTTGGCTTACCTGAGTCGTTTTCCGATTGATAAGTTGAAAATCGACATCGCTTTTATCCGCGAAGTACCGCACAACCCCCAAGACGCGGCCATTACCCGGACCATCATCGAGCTGGCCCACAGCCTCAACTTGCAGGTCATTGCCGAAGGTGTCGAAACCGATGAGCAATTGGAGTTTCTGACAGACAACGGCTGCGACCAAGTTCAAGGCTACCTCTTCAGCCGCCCCTTGCCCACGCAAGAGCTGGAACTACTGCTGCGCGAACAGCGGTGTTTTACCTAAACTTTTGCACAACCCCCGGACACCCCAAACCCCTTGTAGGAGCCCCGTAATTGCACCCAGCACCGCAGGCTGTGATCTTAAAGCCAGATTGCATCCCATAAAGGGTAATCACCGACCTTTTTAACCAGCCCGGCACGAAGGGGGTTCATCACGATGTAGCGAGCAGCTACTTTTATGTGTTCTTCACGCCGCACAGCACGATCATGGTAGCCGCGCTGCCAGAGCCGACCTTGGGTTGCCGTGCGCTCGTTGATCGACTTGCTGCTACGCGACTTTACCCGACACATCAGTTGCCCAAGGGTGCCTTGGTGGAGCTGGATCAACCAGTGAAAGTGATCGGGCATGATCACCCAAGCCTGCGAGGTAGCAAGACTCGCATCCTCGGCCTGGCGCAATTAATTAACAAGCAGGCGTCCGAGACGCCAATTGCTGAACACGGTCCTTCGCTGATGGGTTACACACGTCAGGACATAAAGCTGATTGGGTTGGGAAGTACGTCCTTTACGGAGTCGGCAGTTGCTTGCAGTTAACGGCATTCCTTTGCCCTCTTGGAGTAGTGAAAGACTCCAAGATTAGCGCTGTAACGGCTCTCACAAACGAAGATACGTAGCTGCGTATTTCACCTCTTGGCGAATCCACCCTGTAGGAGCTGCCGCACGCTGCGATCTGTTGATCTTCAAAAGCAAAAGATCGCAGCCTGCGGCAGCTCCTACGCGCAGTAGACGCAGCGCTGCGTTAGGCCGAAAGTACCTCACATACCCCTGTAGACGCAGCGTGCCTCGTCAGCGGCTAAGCGCGTTGGCATATTCAGCACTCAGTTTGGCCGCCGCCTGTTCGAATGCAGTGTTGATTTGATCAATCACGCGGTCGTTGTGTTCAAACGAGAGGTATAACCTGCCGTACGGCGACGGCATGATCAGTACTCCCGCTTCACGCAAGGCTAGGTGCAATGCTTTGCTGAAGGACGGGTTGGCGATCTGCGCGGCCTGTTCGTAGGTGGTCGGGGCAACCGCGCCCAGCCAGATCCCAAATACGTTGCCGTAGCCGCTGGTGGTAATGATCATCCCGTGGCGCTTAAAAGTTGCTTCGATGGCCGCGCGTAGGGCGTTGCCGCGTGCAATCAGTTGTTCGTAATCAAGAACGTCCAGTTGCGCCAAGGTGCTGGTCACTGCCGCGCAGGCCAAAGGGTTGCCGCTGAAGGTGCCGCCGCGTATCACTCGGCCCTCTTCAAAACCGGCCATGATCTGCGGCTTAGCTACGACCGCCGACACCGGTACGCCGTTGCCGATGGCTTTGCCAATGCTGGCGATATCGGGGTCCAAACCTTCTTGCAGTGCCGCAAGCCCAGGGTGTAGGCGGAACCCCATCAGCACTTCATCGCTGATGACCAGCGCGCCGTGTTTGTGCGCGATGTCTTGTACGTGTTTGAGGTAGCCAGGTAAGGCCATGATGCAGCCTGCGTTGGCCAGCATCGGCTCCAACACCACAGCTGCAATCTGGCTGTCTTCGGCGAAAAGCCGTTCAACATCGTTGAAGTCGTTAAAGCGCAGTAACGTGACGCGGTCTGTGGATGGGCGGTTGCCGTCGCTAAAGTTGGCTTCTTGGGAGGTGACGTTGCCGAAGCTGACGTCATCGAACCAGCCGTCGAAACCCGCGGCCATTTTGGCGATTTTGCCGCGACCGGTGTAGGCCCGCGCAGCTCGGCAAGCTAGGTGAACCGCTTCGCTGCCCGAGTTGGTGAAAATCACTTTGGACAGCGCTGCGGTGTGTTTGGCCAGTGCAGTGGCCGCATCATGTTCGCGTACATGCGCCCAAGACGGCGCGGCACTGTCGCCCAGCGCTTGGCCCACGGCGGCGTTGACGGTGTCATTCGAGTGGCCCAGCAGCACAGCGCCAAAGCCCAGAGCGGTGTCGACGTATTGGTGCCCTTGGTCATCCCACAAGTAGGCGCCTTTGCCGTTGCGGATAAACAGCTTTTCACCATTGAGATCAGGCAGGATGCGGGCTGCACTGGAAACATCACCCACTAAATTAGGCATAGAAACCTCAATATTTGGACAAAAGTGACCCGCCCCCAGGGTTGAACTCGGAGAAGGTTTACGGCGTTGGTTAGCACCCCAGAAGAGGCGGGCAGTGTGTTTATTGTTGTTTGATTTTTAGTTTCTTGTTGCGCCGTCGCAGGACTTCTAGGGTCAGAAGCATCAACACCGACAGCACGATCATGATGGTGGCGACGGCTGCAATGTTGGGGCTGATGTTTTCGCGAATACCCGAGAACATGTGCAAGGGCAAGGTGCGTTGTGAAGGGCTGGCCAGAAACAGCGTGACCACGACTTCATCAAACGAGGTGGCAAACGCGAACAGCCCGCCAGAGATCACGCCGGGGGCAATCAGCGGTAAAACCACCTTGAAAAAAACCGTCAGCGGCGGGGCGCCCAAGCTCGCAGCCGCTCGGCTCAAGTTGGTATTAAAACCTTGCAAGGTTGCGTTCACGGTGATGACCACAAAGGGCATACCCAAGATGGCGTGCGCCACTACCAAGCCGATGTAGCTATTAAGCAGTTGCAACTTGGCAAAGAAGAAGTACAAGCCCACCGCAACAATCACCAGCGGCACGATCATCGGCGCGATCAGAAACGCCATGACTAAGCCTTTAAACCGGAAGTTGCCGCGGCATAAGCCCACCGATGCCAAGGTGCCCAAGATCATGGCCAGTGCGGTGGCCACCGGGGCGATGATGAAGCTGTTTTTAAAGGCTTGGCGCCACTCTGCAGACGTCATCAGCTCGTTGTACCAACGAAGCGAAAATCCATCCATCGGGTAGGTTAGGAACGATGACGAGTTGAAGGACAGCGGAATAATCACCAACACCGGAATCATCAAGAACAGCAGCACTAGCACGCAGATCGACACCAATCCGAACCGTGCCAGTTTTTCGGCTTTGGACGCATAAGGTTGCAACATGGTTATGCCCTCGCCTGGTTGGAATGGGTGAGTTTGCCGTACACCCCATACAGCAGCAGGGTTGCAATCAAGAGCAAGCTCCCGAGTGCTGACGCCATGCCCCAGTTGACGGTTTTATTGGTGTAGAACGCGACGAAATAGCTGACCATTTGATCCGCGGCTCCGCCCACCAGCGCCGGTGTCACGTAGTAGCCAATAGCAAGGATGAAGGTCAGCAATGCGCCTGCGGCTAACCCGGCAAAGGTCTGCGGCACGTACACCCGCCAAAACGCTACAAACGGATGGGCGCCGAGTGAAATAGCCGCTCGCACGTAGTTGCTGGGGATGTTTTTCATCACGCTGTACAGCGGCAAGATCATGAACGGCAGCAATACGTGGGTCATCGCGATAATCACCCCGGTGCGGTTGAACACCAACTGCACCGGTGTGTCGATGACTCCTAAGAACAGCAGTGAGCGGTTGATCATGCCGTCTGACTGCAACAGCACCACCCACGCCGCAGTGCGCACGATCAGGGAGGTCCAGAAGGGCAGCAGCACGCAAATCATCAGCAGGTTGCTTTTACCCTCAGGCAAAGTGGCCAGCCAATAGGCGACCGGAAACCCGAACAGCAGGCTGAGCAGGGTGACCACGCCGCCGATGTAGAAGGTCCGGGCGAAAATATCG
>NZ_LLWH01000082.1 GCF_001411475.1 Pseudomonas endophytica
GCCGAGCCAACCGAGGGCGAAGGGTGACGCGTTGCGGAAGGCCGGGACTGTCAATCAAACCAAGCTGGTTGGCGCACCTGTAAAGGGCCCGCTATTTGAGTTTGCTCCGGTGATCGACGAATACCTGAAGACCCACCTATTCGGCGATATTTTTGAGCGTGACAACCTGAGCTGGCAAGAGCGAGAACTGGCTACGGTGTCGATGCTCGCGGCCATTCCCGGCGTGCAGTCACAATTGCAGTCACATCTGCGCATCAGCCTGAACGTGGGGCTGACCGAAGACCAATTGCGAGCGCTAGCGCAAGTCCTAGATGAGCGTGCCGACCCGCAAAGCGCCAAGCGTGCCAACGAAGCGCTCGCTGCAATCTTTGATGAAAACGCCAAGCCTTAAGCGGCAGACTGATCCGCTGAAAGGCGTCAACTGGGCGGTTCGACGTTGAGCGCAGCGTCCACTCGTTTTAAAACGATGTCGCTTTAGTGAAAGCTGACCCGCTTGGTTTCGAGGGGAAACGTGAAGCTTACGTTTCCCAACTCGGGCCATAGGGAGGGTAGAAAAAGTCAGCTCTAAAGCTGAGGCTGCTTATTCGTAAGCGAACTGGTCAATCAGCCCCAGACGCGGAGCGTAGGTGTTTGGCCGTAACAACGCGCCGGGAGCGATGACTGCATTGGCTCCGATTTTGCAGCCGTCACCGACCAAGGCACCGAATTTTTTCACACCCGTAACGATCACATTGCCTTCATGACGGATTCTGATATCAGCACCATTCAGTTCGTTACGGTAATTGGCAATGATTGCACCCGCTTCAATATTCACGCCCTCACCGATCAACGTGTCGCCGATAAAGTTGAAGTGCGCCAGCTTGCTTTCGCTCAGCATGAAGCTACTTTTTATTTCGCAGCTTGGGCCAACGATGCAATTGTTGCCAAGGTAAACGCCTCCCCGCAGAACTCAAGTAGGCTCCATGCCTGAGTTTTACTTAGCACCGCGGATGACTTCACCGCACGGGTGCACTGGCCTTACCACCTTCCACGGGTGCTCAATCCATTTTTGCTGAAAGAACTCGATAAACACTCTGATCCGTGGGCTTAAGTGCTTACGGTCTGAGTAGAGGAGGTAAATCGGTTCTAGGATGTCGGCTTTATACTCATCCAGCAGCAGTACCAACGAGCCGTCTTGGATGTCTTGGCCAATATGAAAGTCTGCAAGGCGAACGATTCCGGCACCCGATTTGGCCATGTCTCGTAGCAGCTCGCCTTGGGTAAACGACCCTCTAGGCTGTACCGGGGTTGTGACTCCCAAGCCGTCTTGGACAAAAGCCCAGGTGTTCCAAGGGCTGGCAAAACTGAAATTAAAACAGCGATGGTTCATCAGGTCTTTGGGCTGCTGTGGCGTCCCGTGTTTTTCCAGATAGCCCGGCGAAGCACACAGTAGCCACTCACACTCGCCGATTCTTTTTGCGACTCTCGACGAGCTGGGCAGCGCCCCGCTATGGATAGCGATGTCCAGCCCCTGTTCGAACTGGTCAACGAACTGAGCGCCGAGCTGAATCTCCACATCAAGCCCCGGATAAGTGTCCAGAAACGCTGGCAACCACGGCACGATTTGCTGTTTCGCAAATGAGGTCATGGTGTGAATCCGTAGCGTGCCGCTGACTCTGGAAGGCAGCCCTTCCGCCAGGGAGTCCGCCTCACTCATCGCTTCGACCACCGCTTTGGCACTGCGCAGGTAAGCCGCGCCCTCCTCGGTCAGCGTGAGCACGCGCGAGCCGCGCATAAACAGACGAACCCGCAGCCGGTCTTCGAGCCGCGCGATGAGCTTGCTAATGGCCGAAGGCGACATCTCGTGCGCCCTGGCGGCAGCAGAAAAACTTCCGCACTCCGTTGACCAAATAAAGGCCAGCATTTGTGAGTATTGATCCATACCGCTTCGCTCTTTACGCCTGTTATTTCACGTGTTGGGCCGACACAAAAAACGCGCCGTAGCGCGTTCTTATTCAGCTGTCAGCGAATGAACTGCTCAATATAGTCGTCCGGCAAGCCTAACGTCTTGTAATGCTTGCGAGCCGCTTCGAGCTTGGTGAAAACATCCTCATAGCCCACCGCGACACCTTGCGGGTCGACGTAAGTGTAACCACCTTGTACGTGAAACCAGGTGATCATTTCTTCAACATCTTCCGGGACGAACAACGTGTGCGTCTCCCCCGGTGGTTCAAAGGCAAAGGAACCTTCGTCCGCAACCCAATCATGCTCTAAGTAGTACCAACGCCCCTTCAGTACCAGCGCATGCACGGCGCCCGAGTGCCGGTGGCGTGATAACACGCCGCTCTGCCGCACACGCAGCAGGTTGATGTAATACCCGCCGCTAACGCTCAGCATCAGTGGCTTAAACGATACTGTCGCAGTGACAGGCACCCAGAGATTATCGTCATCAAGCCAAGTAGTCATGACGCCCGGATGCACCATGTCTGGAGACATAAAAGGCACCTGCGGCAATGCGTAAGGGATGGCAAGTTCATCAGGCTTAACAGGCGCATTCATTAATTTTCTCTCAACGTGTGACTGGCGAGCGAGCCAGATTGCAATCGCTGAGTGAGATTAAGTGATGCGCTCACGCACGAGAATACTCAGACATTCACACCTTCTGTGAACCCTCGTCACAGCTTAGGCGGATGGAGCGCATTGGCCTTTGGCTAAAAGTGGCTCACTCCGTCACAAGCGGGCCGCTGAGGTACTGTTCGTCTGTCACCGGCTCCATCCAGTCGGTGTTTTTGCCATCGACTGTTTCAGTGACCGCCAAGTGGGACATTGCTGTGGTTGCAGCGGCGCCATGCCAGTGCCGTTTGCCGCACGCGCAGGTAATGACATCGCCCGCGCGGATCTCGGTTCGCGGGCCGCCTTCGCATTGTGTCCACCCCACACCGGTGAGCACCACCAGTGTTTGGCCCAGCGGGTGTGCGTGCCAAAAGGTTCGGGCTGATGGCTCAAAGGTCACGATAGCGCCCGTCGCTCGACCCGGCGCTGCGGCCTGGAACATAGCGTCGATACGCACTGAACCGGTAAACCAAGTGTCAGGGCCTTTGACGGAGGGCTTGGTACCACTGCGGATAATGGTTTGGCCTGAATCACTCATGGAAATCTCCCTGTTGTGCTGAGGCTTAATCGCCGTGGGAAATAATCTAGAGCTTGGGGGACTCAAGTACTAGGTGGCAAAATAGGAATACACTCATGCAATGGTGCATAAATGGCCATTCCCGATCTGAACCATCTCGTTGCGCTGCTCACCGTTGCACGTGAACGAAGTTTTACCAAAGCCGCGGCTCAATTAGGTGTTTCGCAGTCTTCGTTAAGCAGAACCGTGACCGCGCTGGAAACCCAACTAGGGATGCTGCTGCTAACCCGAACCACGCGCAGCGTGTCGACCACCGAGGCTGGACAGCGCCTTTTGGACACGGTCGCCCCTAAGCTGGAAGAGATCGAAGCAGAACTATTGGCCGTGGCTGAGTTGCGCGATAAGCCCATCGGCACAGTGCGTATATCTACCACCGACTACGCTGCCAACCAATATGTATGGCCTAAACTCCAAAATCTTCTCACTGAGCAGCCTGACCTTCAGATAGAAATCATCAATGACTACGGGCTGCTGGACATCGTGGCAGAACGTTTCGACGTGGGTGTTCGTTTGGGGGATCAGGTCGCCAAAGACATGATTGCAGTTCGCATTGCGCCTGATGAAACACTGGCGATCGTCGGTTCTGCGGCTTATCTGCAAGGCAGGTTGACAGCAAAGGAACCTGCCGACCTGACTGCGCACAATTGCATAAACCTGCGATTACCCTCCCGAGAGTTACTCATGCCTTGGGAGTTGAATAACGGCAAGGAACGTCTTGAGGTGAAGGTCAGCGGCCAGTTGGTGTTCAACAATTCTTATCAAATGTTAGAGGCCGCGTTAAAGGGCTTCGGCTTGGCGTATTTACCCAAAGCATTGGTCGAGCCCTATGTGCAGGCAGGTCATCTACGTTGGGTCCTTGAAGACTGGTTTCCGACGTTTACGGGGCATCACGCTTACTATGCAACCCGCCGCCAGTCGTCACTGGCCGTGCGCTTAGTGATTGATGCGCTGCGTGCCGGTTAGCGCTGACAGGGTTATCGGGTTTCAGGTAGCGCTATAAATCACACTTAAAGTGATGCCGCCCCAACCACCCTAAATAAAAAAGGCCAACTCAGACGTGACCTGAATTGGCCTTAACGCTAACGCAACACGTCAGCTAACGGTCTATTCACACTCAGTGCTCATGCACCGTCTTACGCACTTTTTGCACCTGCTCAGCCGTCACTTTATCCGCATGGTTCGACCAGCCTTGACGCAAGAAAGTCGCCAACTGCGCAACCTCTTCATCATCCATGCGATCTGCGAAACCCGGCATCGGCAACACAGAAGGCGCCTTCTCGGTCGATGGGGTCTGGGCTCCGGCCAAAATCAGATTGATCAGCGCCGCTGGATTCTGTGCATTGACCACTGATGCGCCATCCAAATGCGGAAAGATCTGCTCTGCGCCCTTACCCGAGACAAAGTGACAAGCACCGCAGTTGTCGACATACAAACGCTCGCCAAGGGTCAGATCCTTAGCCGCGGTCAGTTTCGCCGTCGTCGCTTCGCTTCGCACCGCTTGATAGCGATAAGCCGGATCTTTTGCACCCTCAAGTGACTTGAGATAGATCGCTATTGCGTTCAGATCATCATTGCTCATGTGCGAGGTGCTGTTGGCCACAACATCCGTCATCTCGCCGGCAACAGCAGCGACACTGTTACGACCCGTCTCAAGGTAATCAACAATCTGCTCTTGCGACCAGTGCGGCATACCGCGCAATGACGGAACGGCCCAACCATTGAGCTCTGCCCCCACCAGATAATTGGCGGCGCTTTCGTCAAGCCCCTTCTCCTGCAGGGTCAACGCCCGAGGTGTATGGCATGAGCCGCAGTGCCCCAAGCCCTGCACCAGGTACGCGCCACGCTCAACCTGAGCCTGCTCAGGAGTGGCGCTGGCAGGTGTGTCAGCAGTGTTTGGCAGAGGCGAAAAGGCCGTGCGCCAATAGGCCAATGGCCAGCGAATCGACAACGGCCACGGTATGTCGTTAGCTTTGTTGGCCTGTTCAACCGGCTTCACGCCTTTCATGAAATAGGCGTACAACGCCTGCGTATCGGCATCAGATACTTTGGCATACGACGGATAGGGCATTGCTGGATAAAGCGCACTGCCATCGTGGCCAATACCACGGCGCAAGGCGCGCTCAAAATCTCCATACGTCCACTGACCGATACCGGTTTTTGCATCTGGGGTGATGTTGGTGGAATAGAGGGTGCCAATTGGCGAAGCAATCCCCAGCCCTCCAGCAAACGGCTTGCCGCCGTCATGACTGGTATGGCAGGCCACACAGTCACCCGCGCGTGCCAAATAGGCCCCCTTCTCAATCAATTGCGGGCTAAGAGCCTGCTTCATTTGCGCCGAAGCATCCCCCGAGCGATTGAGTACGAAACTCA
>NZ_LLWH01000083.1 GCF_001411475.1 Pseudomonas endophytica
TTCGCGGTCAACTTTTGCTGCAAGCCAACGCCCGCGCGCCGTTACACCGATTGCTCAGCCAGTGGCTACTGATCCTTGAACAAATGCCCAGCGGTCGGCAAGTCCGTTGGTCGCTGGACGTTGATCCGGTCGATCTTTATTAAAGGAACAGCGGCAAGCTGTAAGTTTCAAGCACCAAGACCTTCACGCGGCATGCAGCTTAAGGCTTGAAGCTTGCAGCACCCTTAGCGGACAATACCCAGTTTTTCCACCTGCGCACTGAAGCGCTGCCGCGATTGCGGTCGAAAGAGAAGACCATGAAAGACACCATTCGCCAGCTGATTCAACAAGCCCTAGCTCAACTCGTCACCGAAGGTGTGTTGCCTGAAGGCCTGACGCCAGCGATTCAGGTGGAAAACGCCCGTGACAAAACTCACGGCGACTTCGCCAGCAACATCGCCATGATGCTGGCCAAGCCTGCTGGTATGAAACCACGCGATCTGGCTGAAAAAATCATCGCCGCCCTGCCAGCCGATGAGCAAATCAGCAAAGTCGAAATCGCGGGCCCCGGCTTCCTGAACTTCTTCCAAAACACTCAAGCCTTGGCTTCGCGCCTTGACGCTGCGCTGGCCGACCCCAAGCTGGGCGTGCGCAAATCCGGCCCACTCCAGCGCACAGCTGTCGATATGTCCGCGCCTAACTTGGCCAAAGAAATGCACGTGGGCCACCTGCGTTCAACCATCATTGGTGATGGCGTCGCGCGGGTGCTGGAATTTCTTGGTGACGAGGTGATCCGTCAGAACCACGTCGGCGACTGGGGCACCCAGTTCGGCATGCTAATGGCTTATCTGGAAGAAAACCCGATCACCAGCGATGAGCTGTCTGATCTTGAAAACTTCTACCGGGCCGCTAAAAAGCGCTTCGACGAGTCCCCAGAATTTGCGGACCGCGCGCGTAGCCTAGTGGTCAAGCTGCAAGCCGGTGACCCTGACTGCCTGGCACTGTGGAGCAAATTTAAAGATATCTCGCTGTCGCACTGCCAGAAGATCTACGAACTGTTGAACGTTAAATTGACCATGGCCGACGTGATGGGCGAAAGCGCCTACAACGATGACCTGATCAATGTGGTCAACGAGCTGAGAGCCAAAGGCATGCTGGTCGAGAGTAACGGCGCGCAGTGCGTGTTCCTCGACGAGTTCAAAAATGCCGAAGGCGAGCCGTTGCCAGTCATCATCGTCAAGGCCGACGGTGGCTATTTGTACGCAACCACGGACTTGGCTGCCGTGCGCTATCGCAGCGGCGTATTGAAGGCGGATCGAGTTCTTTACTTCGTTGACCAACGTCAGGCTCTGCACTTCCAACAAGTGTTTGCTGTAGCCCGCAAAGCCGGTTTTGTCACCCATCCAATGGAAATGGAACACATGGGCTTCGGCACCATGAACGGCGCTGATGGCCGTCCGTTCAAAACCCGTGATGGCGGCACTGTAAAACTGATCGACCTGCTCAACGAAGCCCAAGAACGCGCCTACACCTTGGTGAAAGAGAAGAACCCTGAGCTGGCCGAAGAAGAACTGCGCGCCATCGCTAAAGTAGTCGGCATCGACGCGGTTAAATACGCAGATCTGTCCAAGCACCGCGCCAGCGATTACAGCTTTAACTTTGACCTGATGTTGAACTTTGAAGGCAATACCGCACCTTACCTGCTGTATGCCTATACCCGTGTAGCGGGCGTGTTCCGCAAGCTGGGTAAACGTTTCGACGAAGTACAAGGCCATATCGTACTGAACGCTCCACAAGAGCAAGAATTGGCGGCAAAACTGGCGCAATTCGGTGAAGTGCTGAACAACGTTGCCGAAAAAGGTACGCCCCACACCCTATGTACCTACCTGTACGAAGTGGCAGGCCTGTTCTCTAGCTTCTACGAGAACTGCCCAATTCTGAACGCCGAAGATGAAGCACAAAAACAAAGTCGTTTACGCCTGGCAGCCTTGGCTGGCCTGACCCTCAAGCAAGGCCTGGAATTGCTGGGCCTGGAAACTCTGGAGCGCATGTAAGTTGGCCGCCAAGAAAAAACCTGCACCCAAGCGAGGCGCCAGCCGGTATCAGGCGCCTGCCAAAAAGCCGATTCCGGGCTGGTTGTGGCTGGCCATCGGCCTGACGGTCGGCGCGTTTGTCGTGTTTTTGATGAAACTCGAGCCGGGCCAAGGCGACGACGTTAAACGCTCCAAGCAAGAGCCTGCAAAAACGTCGCAAGCGGCTGAAGCCAACAAAACAGCGCCAAGCCCGACTCAGCCGGCCAAACCCAAGTACGACTTCTACACGTTGTTGCCCGAATCGGAAGTCATCGTGCCGCCCGAAGCCGTGCCGGAAAAAACACCACCGGCACAGCCCACCGCGCCACTGGCACCTGTTTCACCTGCTGAAGCGGCCAAAATCGACACCGTACGCGCTCAAGCAGCCTTGAACGGTCTGACCCCTCCACCTGCGCCGCCCGTCGCCAAAGAAGCGCCTACCACCAAGTTCTTCCTGCAGGCAGGCTCGTTCCGCAAACAGGCAGATGCTGACAAAGTGCGCGCACAAATCATCCTGCTGGGCCAAACCGCCGCAGTTGAGTCAGGCACGGTGAAAGACGAAACGTGGTATCGGGTACTGGTCGGTCCGTTCAGCAATCGCGAACAACTGACCGTGGCTCAAAAGCAATTGGCGGGCGGCGGCTTCAATAACCTGTTGCTGCAACAACGCCGCTAAGCCTTGACGTAGGAACTGCCAAGGGGCGAAGGCTGAGATCTTTTCCAGCGTTGAAAGATCGCAGCCTTCGTCCCTGGGCAGCTCCGGACGGATCTCACACTCCATTCCCTCCCCGCTGTTGAAATACTCGCTACAACCCCCATATGTATCTTCATCAGGCATTTTCGCCCCGCTGCGTGGAGACTCTCCCTTGACCACCATCGTTTCAGTACGCCGCCACGGCAAAGTCGTTATGGCTGGCGACGGCCAGGTTTCTCTTGGCAACACCGTGATGAAAGGCAATGCGAAAAAAGTCCGTCGCCTGTACCACGGACAAGTTATCGCCGGTTTTGCCGGTGCCACAGCTGATGCATTCACCTTGTTCGAGCGCTTCGAAGGCCAGCTTGAGAAACATCAAGGCCATCTGGTTCGCGCTGCTGTCGAGTTAGCCAAAGAATGGCGTACCGATCGCTCGCTGAGCCGTTTAGAAGCCATGTTGGCGGTTGCCAACAAAGATGCTTCATTGATCATCACGGGCAACGGCGACGTGGTTGAGCCAGAAGACGGCTTGATTGCAATGGGTTCGGGCGGTGCATTTGCCCAAGCGGCAGCTCGCGCGCTGCTGATGAAAACCGAGTTACCAGCCCGTGAAATTGCCGAGACTGCATTGGGCATTGCTGGCGACATCTGCGTATTCACCAACCACAACATCACTATTGAGGAGCAGGACCTCGCTGAATAAGCCACTTGTCAGGCCAGAGTGCTGGCCCGTATGTGCACCTTAATTAGCTAGAGGAACGCCAATTACTATGTCCATGACTCCCCGCGAAATCGTCCATGAACTTAATCGCCATATCATCGGCCAGGACGACGCCAAACGCGCCGTAGCGATCGCATTGCGTAACCGCTGGCGCCGCATGCAGCTCCCTGAAGAGCTGCGCGTAGAAGTCACCCCGAAAAACATTCTGATGATCGGCCCTACCGGTGTCGGTAAAACCGAGATCGCTCGCCGCTTGGCCAAGCTGGCCAACGCACCGTTCATCAAAGTTGAAGCGACCAAGTTCACCGAAGTGGGCTATGTGGGCCGCGATGTTGAGTCGATCATCCGCGATCTGGCTGATGCGTCAATCAAGCTACTGCGCGAGCAGGAAATCGTTAAAGTCCGTCACCGGGCCGAAGATGCCGCCGAAGAGCGCATTCTCGACGCACTGCTGCCGCCTGCCCGCACGTTTAATGAAGAAGCGGCTTCGTCGTCCCAAGATTCCAACACTCGTCAGTTATTCCGCAAGCGCTTGCGTGAGGGCCAGCTTGACGACAAGGAAATTGAAATCGAAGTCGCGGACGTGGCTGGCGTCGATATTTCCGCCCCGCCGGGCATGGAAGAAATGACCAACCAGTTGCAAAGCCTGTTTGCCAACATGGGCAAAGGCAAGCGCAAGAGCCGTAAGCTGAAAGTCAAAGAAGCCATGAAACTGGTGCGTGACGAAGAAGCCAGCCGTCTGGTTAACGACGAAGAGCTCAAGGCCAAAGCCTTAGAGGCCGTCGAACAGCACGGTATCGTGTTTATCGACGAAATCGACAAAGTCGCCAAACGGGGCAATGTGGGCGGTGCTGATGTTTCCCGCGAAGGTGTGCAACGCGACCTGCTGCCGCTGATCGAGGGCTGTACCGTCAATACCAAGCTGGGCATGGTCAAAACTGACCACATCCTGTTTATCGCCTCCGGTGCGTTCCACCTGAGCAAGCCAAGCGACCTGGTGCCTGAGCTGCAAGGCCGTCTGCCGATCCGTGTTGAGCTTAAAGCACTGACCCCGCAAGACTTCGAGCGCATTCTCAGCGAGCCGCACGCTTCGCTGACAGAGCAATACCGCGAACTGCTGAAAACTGAGGGCCTGAACATCGAGTTCATGCCGGAAGGCATCAAGCGTTTGGCCGAAATTGCTTGGCAGGTTAACGAGAAGACCGAGAACATCGGTGCCCGTCGCCTGCACACGTTGCTTGAGCGCCTACTTGAAGAAGTGTCTTTTAGCGCAGGCGACATCGCCAGCGCACCTGGCGCAGAGCCGATTCGTATTGACGCTGACTACGTGAACAGCCATTTGGGCGAGCTGGCCAAGAACGAAGACCTCTCGCGCTACATCTTGTAAGACACGCAACACCTGTAGCCGCTGCTGCGGGCTGCGATAAGGCCAAACGCCTCAATCGCAGCCTGTACCAGCGGCTATCCTGTTTGAGTGATGACCAAAAGGTTATGACCATGATCCCCAGCGCCATCAACCTGCACAAAGCCTCAAAAACCTTAACCCTCAAGTACCCGACTGGCGAGGAGTACCATCTGCCAGCCGAACTGCTGCGCGTGCATTCGCCGTCCGCCGAGGTACAGGGTCACGGCAAGCCTATTCTTCAATTCGGCAAAATTAATGTCGGCTTGACCAAGGTCGAACCCGCAGGCCAGTACGCGCTAAAACTGACCTTCGATGACGGCCATGACAGCGGGCTCTTTACGTGGGAGTACCTGTATCAGTTAGGGGTACGCCAGCAAGCCTTGTGGGACGACTACCTAGCCGAACTTAAAAAAGCCGGCAAGTCGCGCGACCCGTCGGAGTCCGTTGTTAAGTTAATGCTCTGAGCGCAGCCGCGATAGCCACGGGTTTGCGTGCACTATCAAATGTAGGAGCAGCCGGTCGACGCTCGATTGCCCCAGGTGCTTTTGCTTTATGTAGGAGCGAGCTCGCTCGCGATCTTTTGATCGTTAAAAACAAAAGATCGCAGCCTGCGGCAGCTCCTACAGCCCATCGTTGTGATGTTTTTTGTGTCAC
>NZ_LLWH01000084.1 GCF_001411475.1 Pseudomonas endophytica
TGTGCAGAGCGGGTGTCACGTTCCAGACCACGTGGTAGCCCACATAGATGGCCAGCACGAAGATGATCAGGTTGTAGATACCGGGGGAGATGAATTCTTCCATTGTTTTTATCCTCAGCCGTTTTTGCGCACAACTTGACCGTCGCGGCACATCAGGCACGCGGCGACGATGTCGTCTTCGAGGTTGATCTCAAATTGGCCTTCTTTGTTGAAGACCAGTTTCAGGAAATCCAGCAGGTTGCGCGCGTACAGGGCCGAAGCATCCGCCGCGACTGCGCTGGCCAGATTGGTTGGCCCGCAAATGGTCACGCCATTTTCGACCACCACCTGATCGGCCACGGTCAGAGGGCAATTACCGCCTTGGGCTGCCGCGAGGTCAATGACGACAGAGCCCGGCTTCATGTGCGCGACGGTTTCGGCGCTCAATAGCGTCGGAGCCTTACGGCCTGGGATTAGTGCAGTGGTGATGACGATATCGGCTTGCTTCGCCCGCTCGTGCACGGCCTGGGCTTGACGCTGCATCCAACTGGCAGGCATTGGGCGCGCATAACCGCCGACACCGACTGCGCATTCGCGTTCTTCGTCGGTCTCGTACGGGACGTCGACAAATTTAGCGCCCAGTGATTCGATCTGCTCTTTAACCGCAGGCCGTACATCAGAGGCTTCAATAACTGCACCCAGTCGCTTGGCCGTCGCAATAGCCTGCAAGCCAGCAACGCCTGCGCCGAGAATCAACACGCGGGCAGCTTTTACAGTGCCTGCGGCTGTCATCAACATCGGCATAAAGCGCGGATAGTGGTGGGCGGCCAGCAGTACGGCTTTATAACCGGCAATGTTGGCTTGGGATGACAACACATCAAGACTTTGCGCACGCGAGGTGCGTGGCGCCGCCTCAAGAGAGAATGCCGTGATCCCGCGTTCGGCCAGCTTGGCAATGGTTTCGTCGCTGAACGGGTTGAGCATGCCAATCAGTACCGAGCCGCTGCGGATTAGGGCCAACTCGCTATCGTTGGGAGCAACCACTTTCAGAATCAGCTCGGCGCCAAAGGCGTCTGTGGCGCTGCCAATCGTTGCGCCTGCGGCTTCATAGGCACTGTCGGTAACGCTGGCGTTAACACCTGCGCCGCTTTGAACAGTGACCTTATGGCCTTGGCCGATCAGCTTCTTGATGGTTTCCGGGGTTGCAGCAACCCGCGTTTCACCCGTTTGGGTTTCGAGAGGAACACCAATGCGCACGTCATATCTCCTGCGTGATCTTTTATAAGAAAGCCAGCGCACTGCGGATGGTGCGACTGGGGCGGCCGATCAGCACGGCCCCGCCAAATATTGGGTGGGGCGCGGCATTCTGCTGGCGATTTTTGGGGCTTTCAAGAACTTATGAAGGGTGACGTATTTTTTACTACAAGTCATGCAGTGACCGAATTTCGCAAGAATCAGCTGTAAGCCTTTGTTTATATGGCCTGTAGAGAAATACGGTGTTTTTTTACTTTTTATCACATTTCTTTTGGTTATCGCTGCATAACTTTCGGAAATACCCTGCAGGCCACGTGGTTACTGGCTTTTAGCTTTGTCCAGCTAGACATAAGTCATACGTGCAAAATCGCGACATTTTTGTATATATGTAGTTGTTTTTTATAGGGTACTACCTAATTTTTCTTGATCTTGATTTAGCTCAAACCAGCCTGTAAGCCGCAGCCTGCTTGATTAACCAGTCGCGGAAGGCTTGTAGTGATGCTGACTCAATTTTGCGTTCTGGAATCATCAGGTAGTAAGCCTTGGTGCTATGCAGGGTGAGCTGATTGGCGATGACTAAGCGTTTTTCAGCTAATTCACGCTGAATCAAGAATGGTGGGATCAGAGCTACGCCCATTTCGTGTATGGCGGCTTGGGCCAGCATCGAGAACAGCTCGTAGCGGGGCCCGGTCATATCACGCGCTACGCTCATGTCTTGGGCGTTAAACCACTGACGCCAGGCATAGGGGCGTGTTGTCTGTTGTAGGAGGGGGAGTTCGGCCAGAGCATGTGCGCTTAGGCTTTGCAGGTCGCCCAGGAGTGAAGGGCTGCAAACAGGCAGTGGGTTTTCTCCCATCAGCGGATAGGAAGATGTGCCGGACCAGTCGCCATCGCCGAAGTAGATGGCTGCATCATAATCGGTGTCGGCAAACAGAAAAGGGCGAGTGCGGTTTGTCAGGTTGACGGTGACATCAGGCTGCTGCTGCTGGAAATCCTTGAGCCGCGGCAGTAACCACTGGGTGCCAAAGGTGGGCACGACGGCCAGTTCTATGGTGTTTGCACCTTGTTGGCCCATGACCGATAGCGTGTCTCTTTCTACCGCATCCAATTGGGTTGCAACCCTGCGGCTGTAGGAAAGCCCTGCTTCTGTCAGTTTCACGCCGCGTTTCGAACGCCTGAAGAGTTCCACGCTGAGGAATTCTTCGAGGCTGGCGATTTGTCGGCAAATCGCGCCTTGTGTGAGGGATAGTTCGTGTGCGGCCCTGGTAAAGCTTTCATGACGTGCGGCCGCTTCAAAGCTGATCAGGGCGGTAGTGCTCGGTATCTTGCGGCGCATGTACGGCTTCCTCACTAATGATGATCAAAAACGGCGTTTTAAGCTGTCACGGAGTGAGAAATTATCACAACGGCGTGCTGAATCCTCGTTTGTGCTCCTTATAGGGGCGGCCTAGGATCGACTTACGACATTTGATCTATTTCGCGAGGGTTCTTTAATGGCGGGTAAAGCAAGCTTCAACTGGATTGATCCACTGTTACTGGATCAGCAACTCACTGAAGAAGAGCGCATGGTGCGTGACAGCGCTGAGCAATTTGCTCAAGACAAGCTGGCGCCACGTGTTCTGGAAGCTTTCCGTCATGAGCAGACTGACCCGGCGATCTTTCGCGAGATGGGTGAGACGGGCTTGCTGGGAGCGATGATCCCTGAGCAGTACGGTGGGAGTGGCTTGAACTATGTCAGCTACGGCCTGATTGCCCGTGAGGTTGAGCGCGTTGACTCAGGTTACCGCTCGATGATGAGTGTGCAGTCCTCCTTGGTTATGGTGCCGATCAATGAGTTCGGTACTGAGGCGCAAAAGCAGAAGTATCTACCGAAGCTGGCATCAGGTGAGTGGATCGGTTGTTTTGGTCTGACAGAGCCTAACCATGGCTCTGATCCTGGCGCGATGATTACTCGTGCACGATCAGTAGATGGCGGCTACAGCCTGACGGGCAGCAAAATGTGGATCACCAACAGTCCGATTGCAGATGTATTTGTGGTTTGGGCGAAGGATGACGAGGGGGACATCCGTGGCTTTGTCCTAGAGAAAGGCTGGAAAGGCCTGAGCGCCCCAGCCATTCACGGCAAGGTTGGGTTGCGTGCGTCAATCACGGGCGAGATCGTGATGGATAACGTCTTTGTGCCGCAAGAAAACATCTTCCCGGATGTGCGGGGTTTGAAAGGCCCATTCACCTGTCTGAACTCCGCTCGTTACGGCATTTCGTGGGGCGCGCTGGGGGCGGCTGAGTTCTGCTGGCACACGGCGCGTCAATACACGCTGGATCGTCAACAGTTTGGTCGGCCTCTAGCGGCTACGCAGTTGATCCAGAAAAAACTGGCGGATATGCAGACCGAGATTACGTTGGCCTTGCAGGGTTGCCTGCGCTTGGGGCGGATGAAGGATGAAGGAACCGCGGCTGTTGAGATTACGTCGATCATGAAGCGTAACTCCTGCGGCAAGTCGCTCGATATTGCGCGGATGGCACGGGACATGTTGGGCGGAAATGGTATCTCGGACGAATTTGGAGTAGCTCGTCACTTGGTTAACTTGGAAGTGGTGAACACCTATGAGGGGACGCATGACGTGCATGCCTTGATTCTTGGGCGGGCGCAGACAGGTCTTCAGGCGTTCTATTAATAGGAGCTTGGCTCATGGGTGCTTTATCGCATTTGCGGGTGCTGGATTTATCGCGAGTACTGGCTGGGCCATGGGCTGGGCAGATTCTGGCAGACCTTGGGGCTGAGGTGATCAAGGTCGAGCGCCCTGGCAATGGTGACGACACACGCGCTTGGGGCCCTCCCTTCCTCAAGGATGCTTATGGGGAAAGTACGGGCGAGGCCGCGTATTACTTGTCGGCGAATCGTAATAAGCAGTCGGTGACGATAGATTTCACCAAGCCTGAAGGTCAGCGATTGGTGCGTGAGTTGGCCGCAAAGTCCGACATTTTGATCGAGAACTTTAAGGTAGGCGGCCTAAAGGCGTATGGACTGGACTATGCGTCGCTCAAGAAGGCCAATCCTCAGTTGATCTACTGCTCTATTACCGGTTTTGGTCAAACGGGGCCTTATGCTAAGCGGGCAGGCTATGACTTCATGATTCAGGGCTTGGGCGGGCTAATGAGTCTTACCGGGCGGCCTGAAGGGGAGGAAGGGGCAGGACCCGTTAAGGTTGGGGTTGCGCTGACGGATATTCTGACGGGGTTGTACGCGACGGTCGCAATGCTGGCTGCGCTGGCTCATCGTCAGCAAGGTGGAGGTGGGCAGCATATCGACATGGCATTGCTGGATGTGCAGGTTGCGTGTCTAGCGAATCAGGCCATGAATTATCTGACTGCAGGCGTTTCTCCTAAGCGCCTGGGGAATGCCCACCCAAACATTGTGCCGTATCAGGATTTTCCTACGGCGGATGGCGATTTCATTCTGACGGTAGGCAATGACAGTCAATTCCGTAGGTTTGCAGAGGTGGCGGGTCGGCCACAGTGGGCGGATGATCCGCGTTTTGCCAGTAATAAGCAGCGGGTCGCCAATCGTGCTGTGTTAGTGCCGCTTATTCGGCAGGCAACTGTCTTTAAGACAACCGCGCAGTGGGTGGAGCAGCTAGAGGCAGTCGGTGTACCTTGTGGGCCGATCAATGATCTAGCCCAAGTGTTCTCTGATCCACAGGTGCAGGCTAGGGGCTTGGCTTTTGAGCTGCCGCATGTGCTAGCTGGACTGGTACCGCAGGTGGCAAGCCCTATCAGGTTATCTGAGACGCCAGTGGAATATCGCAACGCGCCACCTTTGTTGGGGGAGCATACTCAAGAGGTATTGGGGCGTGTGCTGGGTCTTGGGGTGGCGGACTTTGAGCTTCTGCGACAAGCGAGTGTGTTGTAGCTATATAGAGGGGGCGTCAGCCCCCTCTATATAGCTGGTCTTTGGGCAAGTTAAGGCTAATTGATAGGTTCGCTCAATTAGTGCTTGACTCAAATTTATAACGGCCTATAATTCGCCCCACTTCCGACGCAGTCGAAACGGAAAACTCCTTGAATATCAATGAGTTGGATATGTTTTGACGGTGCTAGCTTCAAATCATCGAGGCAGGAAGTGGGGTGTTGACAGCGGCGTGTAACGCTGTAGAATTCGCCTCCCGCTAACGAGAGATCGAAAGCGCAAGTGGTTGAAGTTGTTAAAGATTTCCAAATGAAACTTTGAAAACTTCTTAAATAACCGCTTGACAGTAA
>NZ_LLWH01000085.1 GCF_001411475.1 Pseudomonas endophytica
GTATGGCAAGTTTTTCCCACGCAGTGGGCACCCACACCTATCGCTTTGACAGCCTCAAAGACGTCATGGCCAAAGCCAGCCCGGCCCGTTCCGGCGACGTTCTGGCGGGTGTGGCCGCGCTCAATGATGGCGAGCGCGTTGCCGCGCAAATGGCACTGGCGGATATGCCGCTCGCGTACTTTCTGCAAGAAGCGCTGATTCCTTACGAGTCCGATGAAGTCACCCGGCTGATCATCGACAGCCACGACCGCCTAGCTTTCACCCCGGTCAGCCACTTAACCGTGGGCGGCTTTCGTGACTGGCTGCTCAGTGACGCCGCCGATGAACACAGCCTGCGCGCACTGGCCCCCGGCCTCACCCCGGAAATGGTCGCCGCAGTATCGAAGATCATGCGCGTCCAAGACTTGATTCTGGTGGCTCAAAAAGTCCGCGTCGTTACCCAATTCCGCGGCACCATGGGCCTGCGCGGCCGCCTGTCGACCCGTCTACAGCCTAACCACCCAACCGACGACCCCGCCGGTATCGCCGCCAGCATTCTTGACGGGCTGCTGTACGGCAATGGTGATGCGATGATCGGCATTAACCCGGCCACTGACAGCATCGCTTCGATCTGCGACTTGCTAAAGATGCTCGACGCGATTATTCAGCGCTATGACATCCCGACACAATCGTGCGTCCTGACTCACGTCACCACTTCGATTGAGGCGATCAACCGCGGTGTGCCGCTGGATCTAGTGTTTCAGTCGATTGCTGGCACCGAAGCCGCCAACGCCAGCTTTGGGATTAATCTGAATGTGCTGCAAGAAGGGTACGAGGCGGGTTTGAGCCTCAATCGCGGCACATTAGGCAACAACTTGATGTATTTCGAAACCGGACAAGGCAGCGCGCTGTCTGCCAACGCGCACTTTGGCGTGGACCAACAAACCTGCGAAACCCGCGCCTATGCGGTAGCCCGGCACTTCAAACCGTTTTTGGTTAACACCGTGGTCGGTTTTATTGGCCCCGAGTATTTGTACAACGGTAAACAAATCATTCGTGCCGGGCTCGAAGATCACTTCTGCGGCAAGTTGCTGGGCGTGCCGATGGGCTGCGATATTTGTTACACCAACCATGCCGAAGCCGATCAGGACGACATGGACAACCTGTTAACGCTGCTGGGTGTGGCCGGAATCAACTTCATCATGGGCATTCCGGGGTCAGACGACATCATGCTCAACTATCAGACAACGTCCTTTCATGACGCACTCTATGCCCGAAAAACCTTGGGACTAAAGCCTGCGCCCGAGTTCGAACAGTGGCTAAGTAAGATCGGTATTTTTACCCAGAGCGACGGCCGGATTGAATTCGGTCATCAATTACCGCCTGCATTCCGCCAGGCACTGGCTCATTTGGGAGGGCGCTGAACATGGCCACGACACCCACAGACAGCCTCAATCCGTGGCTGGAGCTGCGCCGCCTAACCCCAGCGCGGATCGCCCTAGGACGCACCGGCACCAGCATGCCGACCCAAGCGCAACTGGATTTTCAATTCGCCCATGCTCAAGCGCGGGACGCGGTGCATCTGCCTTTTGATCATGCGGGGTTGAGTGACCAGTTAGCCGAACTGGGCCGCGATAGCCTGCTGGTGCACAGCGCCGCCAGTGATCGGCACAGCTACCTGCAACGGCCGGACTTGGGGCGCAAGCTTAATGACGCCTCAGTCCAACACCTGCGCGACTATGCATACGGCCATACCGAGGGCTTCGATGTGGCCGTAGTGGTGGCCGATGGTTTATCTGCGCTGGCCGTTCATCGTCATACCGTGCCTTTTTTAACTCGCATGCAAGAGCACTTCCACACGGAGGGTTGGAGTCAATCGCCGGTAGTGCTGGTGGAACAAGGTCGGGTCGCGGTCGCAGATGAAGTGGGCGTTCTGCTGGGCGCCAAAATGGTGGTGATGCTGATCGGCGAACGCCCTGGGCTCAGTTCGCCGGACAGCCTTGGGTTGTACTTTACTTACGCGCCCAAGGTCGGTTTGACCGATGCCTATCGCAACTGCATCTCCAACGTGAGGCTTGAAGGCTTGAGCTACGGCATGGCCGCTCATCGCCTGGCGTACCTGATGCGCGAAGCCTGCCGTCGCCAGTTGTCAGGCGTTAATTTGAAGGATGAAGCGCAAGTACAGACACTCGACGTAACAACGCCCAACGAAAACTTCTTGCTCAAAGACCTTTAATTACTGGCTAATCCGCACGCCAAGAGCTGCCGCAGGCTGAGACCCATTGATCTTAAACGTCAAATGATCGCAGCCTACGGCAGCTCCTACGCGGCGTTTCAAGCGAATTAATACATGCTTCGCTACAAACTCAAGCAGCACAATTCGCGTCAATCCGTATAATCCTTCCGGATCAAAATGTACGAAAAAACTACATTCGCTGTAGTTAAATACCTACTCCCCCGCACAGACCTGCTGAGCCGGGTCATCAAAACAGGTGCCTTACATGGATTTCAACCCTATCGACATTATCCTGCACCTCGATGTGTACCTGGACATGCTGGTAAGAGACTACGGTGTATGGATTTACGCCATCCTGTTTCTGGTGATTTTTTGTGAAACCGGGCTGGTGGTTATGCCATTCCTACCGGGTGATTCGTTGCTGTTTATTGCAGGCGCTGTCGCGGCTGGCGGGGGCATGGACCCGGTGTTGCTGGGCGCACTCTTGATGCTGGCGGCGATACTTGGTGACAGCACCAACTACGTCATTGGACGAACAGCAGGTGAACGCTTATTCAGTAACCCTGACTCTAAAATCTTCCGTCGCGATTACCTGCAAAAAACCCACGACTTCTACGAACGCCATGGCGGCAAAACCGTGACCATGGCGCGTTTCCTGCCGATCTTCCGCACCTTCGCCCCGTTCGTGGCCGGTGTCGCCCGCATGTTTTACCCGCGCTTCTTTATGTTCAGCGTGTTCGGCACCATTTTGTGGGTCGGCGGGCTGGTCACGCTGGGTTACTTCTTTGGCAACGTACCGTTCATCAAAACCAACCTGTCGTTGCTGGTGGTCGCCATTATTGTGCTGTCACTGGTCCCGATGATTATTGGTGTCGTTCGCAGCCGCTTCGGCCGCAGCCCGTCTAAAGCCTGATTGGGAAGCGTCCTATGTGGTCTCTGAATGAATGGAGGCGCCAGCGAATTCTGGCGCAACACCCGGTTGCGGAAGACGTATGGCATGACGTTCGCCAGCACCTGAGTATTCTTGACGGGCTGGACGACGCGCAGGACAAATGGTTACGCGAAAGCAGCGTGTTGTTCCTCAAGGCTAAACATCTAACGCCCATGCCTGGCGTTGAGCTTACCGAAGAAGGCCAACTGCGCTTAGCCGCACAAGCCCAACTGCCGCTGCTTAATCTGGGCGATTTGGACTGGTATCAAGGTTTTCATGAACTCGTCTTATACCCCGATGACTTCCTCAGCCCCCAACGCCACCGCGACTCCAGTGGCGTAGAACATGAATGGCAAGGCACCCACAGCGGTGAGGCTTGGCAACATGGGCCGGTGGTTTTAGCGTGGCCTGGGGTGCTGGCCAGTGGTGACTGGGAAGGCTACAACTTGGTCATTCATGAGCTGGCCCACAAGCTCGACATGCTCAATGGCGCCGCCAACGGTATGCCGCCACTGCACAGTGACATGCACGTCGCAGACTGGACGAAGGACATGCAACAAGCCTTCGACCACCTCAATCATTACCTTGATCACCACGCCCCTGACCACGCGCCTATCGACCCGTATGCGGCGGAAAACCCGGCTGAGTTTTTTGCGGTCACCAGCGAATACTTCTTCAGCGCGCCCGATCTGCTCAATCATGTGTACCCGCTGGTGTATAAACAGCTCAGCCTGTTTTATCGCCAAGACACACTGACCAGGCTGCGCACGCTACAGAGTGAACACCCTGATTACCGCGCACGTCACTGATACAGCCAAGCGTGGCGTGGTCGCAGGATTACGCCTATAATCGCCGCCACTTTTTGGCCATATCGGCCAAGTAAACTGGCCTACACACGGGGGCATCGCCCAATGAGCTACAGCAAGATTCCGGCTGGCAAAGACCTGCCGAATGACATCTACGTCGCCATCGAGATTCCGGCTAACCACGCGCCGATCAAATATGAAATCGACAAAGACAGCGACTGCCTGTTCGTTGACCGCTTCATGGCAACCCCGATGTTCTACCCGGCCAACTACGGCTTCATTCCAAATACGTTGGCCGACGACGGTGACCCGCTCGACGTTCTGGTTGTTACCCCTTACCCAGTCGCTCCGGGTTCGGTTATCCGCGCACGTCCAGTCGGCATTCTGCACATGACTGATGACGGCGGCGGCGATGCCAAAGTGGTAGCAGTTCCGCACGACAAGCTGTCTCAGCTGTACGTAGACGTAAAAGAGTACACCGACCTACCACCACTGCTGATTCAACAAATCCAGCACTTCTTCGAGAACTACAAAGACCTCGAAAAAGGTAAGTGGGTGAAAATCGAAGGCTGGGGCGACGCCGAAGCTGCACGCGCTGAGATCACCAAGTCGGTTGCCGCCTACAAAGGCTAAGCCATACGAGCAGGCGCTCTCAGCCTGCCGCGTGTAATAAAAAACCTCGGTTCGCCGAGGTTTTTTTATGCCTGCCTAAACACCGATCAACACAACCTGTTCATAACCGTCTAATGAGCGCAGGATGCAATAGGAAAAATCCTTTTAAATCTACGATTTGTCTCTTTACACGCCGCTTTTTTTGAACGTTTAGTTTATTTAAACGACGTCGGCTTCTCCGTAAAATCTGTGAGCATGAATACATCCGGTGATCGCCTCAGAACACTCCTACGGGAGTGTCATTTATCCGCCTCGGACTTCGCCGCCAACCGCTGCGTTACGCCGCAGCACGTCAATAATTGGTTCAAGCGCGGGATTCCGATGGCCCGACTGGACGAAATCGCTGACCTGTTGTGCGTCACTAGCCGCTGGCTGCGAACGGGTGAAGGACCTAAACATCCCGGCGTGCCTTCTACCAGCTACACAGGCCGTACTGCTCTTCTCGAACAGCCTGATGCATATCTTCCAGGCTCAGCCCTGAGCTACCCACACGACGTCGACGTTCCATTTTTCAACGAGGTGTTGAATGCCAGTAATCGCGGGCAAACCCACGTGGCGCAGATCCCGGACTATCAGGTACGACTGAGCTCGACCATCTTTCAGGCCATGGACGTCAGCCCTGACCAAGCGATCTGTGCGCCCTTAACGGGCAACAGTATGGCGCCGCGTATAGAGGACGGCTCCACCCTCGCCATCGACTGCAGCCTGACGCAAATCGTGGACGGTGAAATCTATGCCCTTGAACATGATGGAATGTTGCGAATCCGATACGTCTATCGCCAAGTCAA
>NZ_LLWH01000086.1 GCF_001411475.1 Pseudomonas endophytica
CCTTAGTGCCATCAAGATAAGCCTTGATGGCGTTGAGCTTAAATTGCTCTGTGTACTTGCTCATGTTGAAACCCCAAAAAGTTGGATATGTGTCCAACTTTTTGGGGGCAGTCCAAAAATGTAGGAGCCAACTGATCTTTAAAAAATCAAAGACCGCTACGCCACACACTCACCAGCCAAGGCTGTTGCTCGCGGGGTAGGCCGGTGGGGCGGTAGTAGTGTTCCAGTTCTGTAAAACCCGCAGCGGTGAGCTGGGTTCGCCAGTTTTCAAGGTCGTGATAGGCGCCATAGCGCTGGCCATTCCAGCCTTCACGGTTGTCGCCCCGTGGGTTTGAGCTGAGCAGCACGCCGCCGGGTTTGAGGCTGGCGTGTAGCTTGCCCAGTACTTGCGCCAGTGATTGCGTCGGGACATGAAATAGCGAGGCGTTGGCGAAGATGCCATCGAAGCGTTCGGCAGGCAGGTCAAGCTTGAGGAAGTCCTGGTGCCACACTTCACAGCCGCTGTCTTCACGCGCCATTTGGGTGAAGCGCTCGGTGCCGTCCAGCCCGATAGCCACGTGCCCCAAACGGGTGAAGGCTTGCAGGTCACGCCCTGGGCCGCAGCCGAAATCCAGAATGGTAAATGGCGCCGCCGCCTGAATATGGCGCAATAAGGCGTCGATGTTCTGGCTGACGTCGTGATCGCGAGTCCCTTCGCGAAAGTCTTCCGCGCTCTGTTGGTAATGCGCCAAGGTGGTGGCAGCAATCTGTTCGAGGGTGTTGGGGTCCAGGGTCATTGCAGGCTCAGTCGGCGGTTGTGTTGCCGCCGACTATACCTCAGCGTTTGTTCAGTACACGCGCCAAACGGTCGCCGCCGAGCTGAATCACGGCCACAAGCACCACTAGCAATACGATCACCGTCAGCATGACTTGGGTATCAAATCGCTGGTAACCGTAGCGATAGGCGATGTCGCCCAACCCTCCCGCACCAATGGCTCCAGCCATGGCGGATGAGTTGATCATGGTGACGATGGTGATGGTAAAACCACCGACGATGCCCGGTAACGCTTCTGGCAATAACACGTGCCAGATGATGTGATGCCGCTTGCAGCCCATGGCTTGGGCGGCCTCGATCAAGCCATGGTCCACCTCGCGCAAGCTGACTTCGGCAATTCGCGCAAAGAACGGCGTAGCGGCGATGGTCAAGGGTACGACTGCCGCCCACACACCGTAGGTGGTGCCGACAATCAGGCGGGTAAACGGGATCAACGCCACCATCAATATCAGAAACGGGATGGAGCGAAACAAATTGACGAACGCGCCCAAGGCTTTGTTCAGCGCGGGGGCTTCGTAGATGCCGCCCTTGCCGCTGGTGACTAAGATCACCGCCAGCGGAATGCCCAAGATCAACGCGATCAGAGACGACACCCCGACCATCAAAAAGGTGTCGATCAACCCTTGCCACAAACGATCAAACCCCATAGCCCAGCACCTCGACCTGTTGTGCCCATTGTTCGGCGCGCTTGCGCAGTTCTTCAGCGCCCAGTGACGCACTGGTGACGCTCAGCAGCAGTTGCCCCAAGGCATGGCCTTGAATCTGCTCGACGCCGCCATGCAGCAAGCGCACTTGCCCGCCCAAGGCGCTAAACAGCGCGCCTAAATCGGGCTCTTGTGCTTGGCCGCCGGTAAAGCGCAGGCGCAAAATCACGTTGGATTGCGAGGTCTGTGGCGTCGCGGTGATGCGGTTTTGCAGCGCTTCGGGCACGTTGTCTTGCAGAGGTGCGAGCAAGGTTTTGCTGACCTCGTGTTGTGGGTTGCCGAACACTTGCCACACCGGGCCTTGTTCAACGACCCGACCTTGCTCCAGCACCACCACCCGATGGCAGATATCGCGGATCACCGCCATTTCATGGGTGATGAGGATGATGGTCAGGCCCAACCGCTGGTTGATTTCGCGCAGTAAGCCAAGGATCGACTGGGTGGTTTCGGGGTCGAGTGCTGAGGTGGCCTCGTCGCAGAGCAAAATGTGCGGGTCGTGAACCAGCGCACGGGCAATCCCGACGCGCTGTTTTTGCCCGCCAGACAGTTGCGCCGGGTAGGCTGTGTGCTTGCCTTGCAGGCCAACCAGCTCCAACAGCGCGCGGACTTTTTGTTCGCGCTGCTGCTTGGGGACGCCCGCGATCTTGAGCGGCAGCTCGACGTTCTGCCACACGGTTTTAGCTGACATCAGGTTGAAGTGCTGAAAAATCATGCCGGTCTGACGGCGCAACGCCACCAGCTTGTCTTCGTCAAACTCGCCGATATCGACTTGGTCGATTAGCACCCGGCCGTTGCTGGGTTGTTCAAGGCGATTGATGGTGCGAATCAACGACGATTTACCGGCGCCGCTGCGGCCAATGATGCCGAAAATTTCCCCGTGCTGAATCGCCAGATCAATGCCTTTAAGGGCGTCTACCGGGCCTTGGCGGCCGTCATAGGTTTTGCTCACGCCAATAAAACGCACGTGGGCGTTGTTCAGCTCCGGGTGCAGTTGGGTGCGCGTTGCACTGGGTTGCGGCTCGTCGAGCCGGGCGCGTTCAATGGCTGCGTTCATCGTCAGTTCTTCCAGCCAGGTTGGTACAGGGTGCCGTAGGTTTTATCCAGCGCAGCCTTTACCACCGGCGAGTGCTGATAAATGTCGATGAACTTGTCTAGGCGCGGGTCGCCCTTGCTCTTGGGCTGGATAACGAACTGGATGACGTACTCTGGGTGGTCAATACCATCGAATAGCAATGCGGAGGTCGCATCGAAGGTTTTAGCCAGACGAATGTAGGCTGGATAGCCCTGTACCAAGTCGGCATCGTCGTAAGCGCGTACCAGTTGCACGGCTTCGACTTGTAGGATCTTGAGCTTCTTCGGGTTGTCGGTGATGTCTTCTTCAGTGGCCTTATAGCCGACACCGGGTTTGAGCGTGATCAGCCCGGCTTTGGCCAGCAATTGCAGGCCGCGGCCACTGTTGATCGGGTCGTTGGCGATGGCCACGGTAGCGCCGTTCGGTAACTCATCGAAGCTTTTGTACTTTTTCGAGTACAGGCCCACGTTATTGATCACGCCTAGGGCGTAAGGCTCCAGATGAAAGCCACTGGCGGCATTGGCGTTTTCTAGGAACGGAATGTGCTGGAAGTAGTTCACGTCAATGTCACCGCTGGCCAAGCTGACGTTGGGGGCGATCCAGTCGGTGAACTCGACCAATTCCACTTTTAGCCCTTGTTTGTCAGCTTCAGCCACTGCGGCTTCCAATGGGATGGCAAAAGCGGCGGTGGTGCCGACTTTGAGCGGTTTTTCGGCGGCGAAGGCAAGGCTGCTGAACAGGCCGAGCGCGAGAACCAGAGCGTGTTTTTTGTTCATAAAATTCATCCGATAAAAGGGCTAAATGCGGTCTTCGTAGGAGCGAGCTTTAAGGTCAAAAGATCGCAGCCTGCGGCAGCTCCTACAATTTATTACTCAGCGCTGCTTATGCTTTGCGTAGGAGCTGCCGAAGGCTGCGATCTACAGGTCAGGCGTTAGGGCGGTAAGTCGCGCCCGTATGGCGTTCGGGCAGGTGTGCGTCACCCTCGACAAACAGTTTTTGTCGCAGGCTGCCGGTGTCATACGCGGTTTTGTAAGCGCCACGGCGCTGCAGCTCCGGGATCACCAGGTCGATGAAGTCGGCGTAGCTTTCGGGCGTGACGATGCGGGTTAGGTTGAAACCATCAAGGCCGGTTTGCTCGATCCACGATTCCAGTTCATCAGCGACTTGCTCAGGTGAACCCACCACCGTGATGTAACGCCCGCCCAGTGCGTGTTGCTCAAGCAGCTTGCGGCGTGTCCAGTCGTTGTTTTGCAGCACTTTGGTCGCCGATTGGATGGCGTTGCTCTTCACGTATTGGATCGGCTCATCCAGTTCGTATTCGGCAAAGTCGATGCCGGTGGAGCTGGCAAAATGCGCCACGCCGGCTTCGGCGCTGGCGTACGTTAGGTATTGCTCACGTTTGGCCAGCGCCTCGGCCTCGGTCGGTGCGACGATGACGTTAAGGCCCATAAACAGTTTGATGTCATCTGGGTTGCGGCCTGCCGCTGCTGCGCTGGCGCGAACACGGTCGACCTGAACTTTGGTTGCTGCCTTGGTCTGCCCGCTGATAAACACACATTCGGCATGGCGCCCGGCAAACGTCAGCCCACGGTCCGAACTGCCGGCTTGAAACAGCACCGGCGTGCGCTGTGGCGAAGGCTCACACAGGTGGTAACCCTCAACCTGATAGAACTCCCCCGCGTGTTGAACCTTATGCACTTTGTCGGGTTGGGCGTAGATGCGTTGCGCCGGGTCGTTCAGCACGGCGTCGTTCTCCCAACTGCCTTCCCAGAGTTTGTAGAGCACCTCAAGGTATTCGTCGGCTTGGTCGTAACGACGGTCGTGCTCCACTTGCTCGGTCAAGCCCATGGCCTTGGCCGCGCTGTCCAAGTAGCCGGTCACGATGTTCCAGCCCACTCGACCGCGGGTCAGGTGGTCGAGTGTCGACATGCGGCGTGCGAATAAATACGGAGGTTCGTAGGTCAGGTTGGCCGTTAAGCCAAAACCAAGGTTTTTGGTGACTGCAGCCATGGCTGAAACCAACAGTAATGGGTCGTTAACCGGCAATTGGATGGACTCTTTGAGCGGCACATCAATCGACTGTTGATAAACGTCGTACACGCCGACGATATCGGCGATGAACAGCCCGTCAAACAAACCGCGCTCCAGCAACTGTGCCAGCTCGGTCCAGTACTCCAAGGTGTTATAGCGAGTAGACGTGTCGCGAGGATGCGTCCACAACCCGTGGTTGATATGGCCAATGCAGTTCATGTTGAAGGCATTGAGCAGGATTTTCTTTTTGCTCATTAAATCGTCCCCCGCAGTGGTGGGTTTTCACTGTTGAGGTAGTAGTTGCCAATGGCGTGATACTTCCAGCGCACGGGGTCGTGCAGGGTGTGTACGCGGGCGTTGCGCCAGTGGCGATCAAGGCCGTATTGCGCCAGGCTGGCTTGGCTACCCGCCAGTTCAAACAGCGTGCTGGCGGCACTCAGCGAGACTTCAGTGCTGATGGCGCGGGCTTCAGCCACGGCAATCGAAGCGGCAGCGATAGTGCTGGCATTGGTGTTGGCTTGGGCAATGTCTAGAAACTCGCCGCTGCGCTCCAGCAATGCTTCAGCCGCATGCAGGCGCACGCTCAGTTGACCAAAGCTTTTAAGGGTCAGTGGGTCTTCGCTGGCGATGGGGGTGGTGGCGTCGATCCAGGGTCGGGTTTTGTGGCGCACAAATTCCAGCGCGTCTTCATAGGCTGCGCGCGCGATCCCGGTGTCGATGGCCGCGTGCACAATCTGCGCC
>NZ_LLWH01000087.1 GCF_001411475.1 Pseudomonas endophytica
CTAACACGCCCGGGTGGGTATGGCCCAACATCATCGGGCCCCACGAGCCAACGTAATCGACATAACGTTTGTCGTCTTCGTCCGTGACGTAGGCGCCTTCGGCGTGTTTGAAGAACAACGGCGTGCCGCCTACGCTCTTGAAGGCTCGCACAGGCGAGTTCACGCCGCCGGGGATATGCTTTTGGGCGTTGGCAAACAGCGTTTCGGAACGAGACATGATGGGCTCTCTCTGAATCAGTATTCGGTATTTAAATGGACAGCAAGGTGTTGAACGCTCGTGCGCGCTGGGTCACCTGGCGGGTGCTTTCGGCGCCAAACAGGCCGTGCACCACTGCCAGCAAATCAGCGCCGCGTTCCACTAAAGGTCCAGCGTTATCGAGGGTAATGCCACCAATCACACAAATCGGCAGGTTCAGTCGGGCATGCGCCTGACTAATGACATCCTGGGCTGCAGGGGCTGCGCCGGGTTTGGTGCTGGAGGAAAAAAAGCGGCCAAAGGCAACATACGTTGCCCCTTCTTTGGCGGCCTGCTCGGCCAGCTCGATCTGGGCGTGACACGTTGATCCGATAATGGCCTTTGGCCCCAGCAAAGAGCGGGCAGGCGTTAACGGACCATCGGTTTGGCCCAAATGGACGCCGACCTCAAGACGCGCAGCCAATTCGGCGTCGTCGTTAATGATCAAGTGCGCTTTGTAGCGCTCGCACAGTTGCTTCAAGGCTTCGGCTTCGCGCAAGCGCAGTGACTGGTCGTTGCTCTTGTCACGGTATTGCAAGAGTGTCAGGCCGCCATCTAATGCCGCCTCAACGTAGTCCAATAGTTTGCCTGCGAGCAGTTGGCTATCAGTGATTGCGTAAAGACCACGCAGCTTCATGGGTCGAGCCTCATTCGTTACGAGCAGAAGTCCAGCGGTAAGCGGCGGGGCACAAATTGACCTTGGCCCAGCTGCTCGGCATCACGCAGGGTGCGCCACGTATAGTTGAGGGCCGTTTCGACCGCACTGACCAAATGCTCGCCAATGGCTAAGCGCCCGGCCAATGTGCTGGCCAAGGTGCAGCCCGAGCCGTGATAGCTGCCCGGTAGGCGATAACAGGTAAAGGTGTGGCGGCTGCCGTCGCGGCTATAGAGGCGATTATGGACTTCGTGCTCATCGCCGTGGCCGCCAGTGATCAGCACATGCTTGCAAAATGGCAGGAGTTTTTCGGCGCACTCATCGGCGCTGCCCTCAGGCAGCTCGGCCAAAATCCGAGCTTCGGGCAAGTTAGGGGTAGCAATAGTGGCCAGTGGCAGCAGGCGCTCGCGCATGGCGTAGCCGACTTCGTCTTTGCCCAGTCGCCCACCGCCGCCCGCGCGCAGTACCGGGTCGCAGACCATTGGCAGATGCGGATGGGCTTGAAGCAGTTCGACGACGGTATCGACCATTTCCAACGAGCCGAGCATGCCCAGCTTGACCGCCGCAATGGTGGAATCGCTGAACACGGCATTGGCTTGCGCCAGCACCCATTCACGATCCAGCACGCGGAAGTCGCTGACATTCACGGTGTTCTGCACAGTCAGGGCGGTGACCACGGGGGCCGCGTGACAACCTTGAGCCAGCAGGGCTTCGATATCTGCCTGCAAACCTGCACCCCCACTGGGGTCGTGGCCGGAGAGACAGAGGACAACGGGGCGAGAGCTGTAGATATTCATGGTGCGCGAGCTTACCACCAAACGCTTTTTTGCGGCTGTTTGGTCCCGGTTGATTTGGATGATGGCCATATGGCCTGAAAGGCCCTAGAGTACGCCCCAAATTATTAATGAGTAAGACGGTCGACGCAGTCTCAAACGCAATGGGAGATTATGCACGTCACCGGGCGGACCATGTTGGGGCTGTATGCGCTATTTGCTGATGATGTTACTGGGCTGGCTGCCGATGCTGGTGGGCGCGGTCGAGTTCGACGAAACGACGCAGAACCTTCCGCTGGGCCGAGTGATGCAGGTCTTCGAAGACACAGGCGGCTTGGCGACGCTGGATGATGTTATCGCTAATGACGGTCTGTTCAAACCCCACACTAAAGACACGCTTAATGCGGGCTACTCACGCTCGGCATTCTGGGTGAAAGTCGATTTACGCTATCTGCCCAAAGACCCTACAGCCCAACACACTTGGTTGCTGGAGCTGGCCTACCCGCCGCTAGACAACATCGACGTGTACTTGGCTGATACGAGCGGCCGCTTCCATCTTGTGCAGCGTACGGGTGATGCATTGCCCTTTAATAGCCGGCAGATCAAAGAAAATAACTACCTTTTCGAGCTGCCCTTCAGCCCAGGGCAACGCCAGACCGTCTACTTGCGTTTGGCCAGCGAAGGCTCGATTCAAGCGCCGCTTACGCTATGGTCGGCGCAGTCATACCTCGAAGAACAGCCCAATCGGATTTATGTTCTGGGCCTGATTTACGGGGTTTTGCTGGGGATGCTGGTGTACAACCTGTTCATCTATATCAGCGTGCGCGACACCAGCTACCTGTATTACATCCTCTATATGGCCTCGTTCGGCCTCTACCAACTCGCGGTCAACGGCGCTGCGGTGCAATATTTTTGGCCCAATAACCCATGGTGGACCAACGCCTCGGTGCCTTTCTTAATTGGTTCTGCTGCGCTGTTTGGCTGCCAGTTTGCCCGTTCCTTTTTGCAAATAGGCACCCACAGTCGCTGGCTGGATCACGCGTTGAAGTTTCTGATGGGCGTCGGCGCACTGGTTATGGTTCTGTCATTGGTCACCAGTTATGCCTTGGCCCTGCGTTTGGCGACTGCGCTGGCCTTGGCGTTTATCGTCGTCATTTTTTTTGCGGGGGTGCTGGCCTGGGCCCGTGGTTTAAGAGTGGCGCGTTATTTTGTGATTGCTTGGTCGGCCTTTTTGCTTGGCGGTCTGGTCAACACACTGATGGTCTTGGGCTATTTGCCTAATGTGTTCCTGACGATGTACGCCAGCCAGATCGGCTCTGCGGTTGAAGGCTGTTTGCTATCGCTGGCGCTGGCAGACCGCATCAACGGCATGCGCAACCTGCATGCGCGCACCTTGCAAGAGACGGGTCAAAAACTCGCAGCAATGAATCAGCAACTGGTGCGCACCCATCAGCTTAAAGACGAGTTTCTGTCGACCGTCACCCACGAATTGCGCACGCCTATGAACGGTGTGATCGGTTCTTTAGAACTGATTAAAACCTTGAACATGAGCCCCGAACTTGAGTTTTACACCCAAACGGCTGAGGGTTCAGCCCGCGAAATGATGGGTATGGTTAACGGCATTCTTTCTCTGACCGAGCTACAAGCTGGGCGACTCCACGCCGAACTTCAGCCTTTCAGCCTGGGTGAACTGTTGAAGGGCCTGAACGCTGAGTTCGAGCCACAGGCGCGCAGCAAAAGACTGTCCTTCGCGTATGACATAGAGCAGGGCTTACCCGATCAATGGATAGGCGATCGCGCGAAAATCCGCCAGTGCCTCGAATGTTTACTGGATAACGCCATCAAGTTCACCAATGAGGGTGGGGTGATGTTGCGCGTCACAGGCCACGCCACAGACGAGTCGCGTGGATCCTTGGCGTTCAATGTGATCGACAGCGGCATTGGTTTTGTTCATCAGGAGGACGCGGAGCTGTATCAGCATTTCTTCCAGGTCGATGGTTCTATTACGCGCAGCTACGGGGGTTTAGGGATTGGTTTAGCGATTTGTCGGCGCTTGGTGGACCTCATGGGTGGCCAGTTGACACACCAGTCGCGACCTCATCAGGGATCACAGTTTCAAGTAGCGCTGAGGCTTGAGGCATTAACGCCACCTGCGGCGAGCACAGCACCCCAGCTGAAAAAAAGCCCTGCCGAATGCTGCGTGCTGTTGGTGCAAGATAACAGCGACCCTACGTTGAACTTGCATGGCATGTTGCACGCGCTGGGGTATCGCGTACGCAGCGTCGACGGCGGTCAGGCGGCCATCGAGCTTTTGCGTCGTGAGCGGGTTGATGCGGTGTTGCTGGGGTACCCGCTGGCGAGGGTTACAGGCACCTCAATGGGGGCTCAACTGCTGATGTTGGCAGCGTGTTTGCAACTGCCGGTGCTGGCGGTGTTTGACTCTGACGCGCAAGCACAAACAGCCCGTGCGCAGTTCGACGCTATTACCGGTTATCTGATCAAACCCTTGCGCTTAGAAGACATCCAGCAGGCGCTTTCACAGCACTTGCTAGAGACAGCCGAGGGCAAAAGCGCCGAGCTTTAGGCGCTTATACCCCTTGTGATGACGGCTGTGCGTGCTTCACTGGGTTCATTGGATTGATCCATGGAGCCCGCACAATGAACCTGCATCAATACGCCGAAACTCACCAAGTCACCAACCAACCGCCGTCATTAGATGGCGTCAATCTGTACCGCATCGACCTGCCTTTACAGCACTGGAGCCAGCACTTTGGTGCGGGGTGGGCGCAACCGCAGATTGATCAGTACGGCGCGTTGGCGGGTGGACCGCTAATGGCGGCAGGTTTTCTGGCCAATGAAAACAAACCGGTATTTGTCAGCCATGACCGATTTGGTCATCGGATTGATCTGGTGGAGTTTCACCCGGCGTATCACGAATTGATGCGCACCGCGATTGAACACGGCTTACCGTCCTTGCCTTGGACCGACCCGCAGCCCGGCGCCCATGTGGCCCGAGCGTCCATGACCTATCTGCACAGCCAAGCCGAAGCGGGCAGCGGATGCCCGCTGACCATGACCTTCGCCAGCGTACCGGCATTGCGCCTGCAACCGGATATTGCCGACATCTGGTTGCCTAAAGTTCTGTCCCGTGACTATGACCCGCGTAACGTCGATATCGGCAAAAAAGCCGGGGTGACTTTGGGCATGGCGATGACTGAAAAACAGGGCGGCACCGACGTGCGTGCCAACACCACGCGAGCTTACCCCGTGGGCGCTAGCGGTCCGGGGCAGGCGTATGAATTGCTGGGGCACAAATGGTTTTGCTCGGCTCCGATGTGCGATGGATTTTTAACGTTGGCGCATACCGATAAGGGGCTGACCTGCTTTTTGCTGCCGCGTCACCGCCCTGATGGCAGCCGTAATGAGTTCTACATCCAGCGTCTGAAAAACAAATTGGGCAACAGCTCAAACGCCTCCAGCGAAGTAGAGTTTCGGGGTGCGCTGGCGTGGATGATCGGTGAAGAAGGGCGGGGCGTTCCGACGATTATCGAAATGGTCGCCATGACTCGTTTTGATTGCATGGTTGGCTCTAGCGCGCTT
>NZ_LLWH01000088.1 GCF_001411475.1 Pseudomonas endophytica
CAGCCTTGTTTGCCGTCTAGGGTCATCGACACGGTGCCTTTGAGCAGCGGCATGCGCACGATGCGGTTGCGCAGGCCAAAGCTGGCGTGGGCATACGGGATTTTTTCGGCGTCCCACGCAGCTGCCGAAGCGGCCACGTGGTCTTTAAAGGCTTGATCAGCGCGAGGGTCGGTGACGTCGTCCCACTCCAGCAAGCTCTTCAGCAACTCAG
Source organism: Pseudomonas endophytica (assembly GCF_001411475.1). GTDB lineage: Bacteria > Pseudomonadota > Gammaproteobacteria > Pseudomonadales > Pseudomonadaceae > Aquipseudomonas > Aquipseudomonas endophytica. Next base: position 212 of record NZ_LLWH01000088.1, read on the forward strand.
GGTGCGACGCGTTGCAGTGGTAGCACTCGCGGTTGTTTTCCAGTACCAGTTTCCAGTTAGCTTTTTCGACCAAGGTGGTTTGAATGGCCACCTTGGTGTTTTCCATGTCGTAGGGTTCCATGTAGTGGGTTAGCGTGGTCAGAAACTCGTCAATGGCCGGTGGGTTTTCGGCCAAGCTGATAAAGATGTAACCACCTGCGGTTTTAACGTTTACCGGTTTGAGGCCGTATTGCTTCATGTCGAAGTCGGCGCCCATCTCAGTCCCGGCAAACAGCAGGCGGCCGTCCAGTTCGTAAGTCCACTGGTGGTAATGGCACACCAGTTTGGCGACTTTGCCCTTTTCAGTGGTACACAGCCGCGAGCCGCGATGCCGGCACACGTTATGGAAAGCATGCACTTGGCCTTCGGCGCCGCGAATCACGATGATCGGGTTTTTGCCGACTTGCAGGGTCAAGAAATTGCCCTTGGCGGGGATCTCGCAGGTCATGCCTGCAATCAGCCATTCCTTCTGAAAGATCTCTTGCATGTCGATGTCGAACAGCCGCTCGTCGTTATAAAACGGCTGTGGCAGCGAAAACGTCCGTTCACGGTTGTGCAGCATCTCGGCGGTGGCCTTGCGTGCAGGTGCTAGTGGATCGCCCAGGCTCAGGGTTGCGGTGACGTCCATCGTGTAATCCTCATGGCCATACGATGTGGCCTAAAAGTGGCAGATCAGGGGTGCATCACAAGGCAAATTAAAAAACGTAAATCAGTGGCGCTGAGTGTGCGTTCGAAGCGTTAAATATCCATATCTGCGGGCGACATGGCCCAATCTGTTCCCGACGCCACAAGAGCTGTTTTCAGCGGCTGGTCGCGATAAGTATGTGAATGTCGCGAATAGGTAAATGGCCGCTTCATGGCATGCGCAGAATCGCCAGCAAGAGGCCGACAGGCGGCCGTGGAGAAGCGTATGTCCAACAGCTTTCTGAATCCGGTAACTACCCAAACCTGGGCCAACGGCCGACACATCGTGCGTTGTGTCAAAGTGATTCAGGAAACTTGGGATGTGCGCACGTTCTGCTTTATGGCTGACCAGCCAATTTTGTTCTTCTTTAAACCGGGGCAATTCGTGACCTTGGAGCTGGAAATCGACGGCGACCCAGTGATGCGCTCGTACACCATCTCCAGTTCGCCGTCGGTGCCGTACAGCTTTTCGGTGACGATTAAACGTGTACCCGGCGGGCGAGTCTCCAATTGGCTGCATGACACCCTGCACGAAGGCCAAGAGCTGGCGGTACACGGGCCGGTTGGGCTGTTTAACGCCATCGACGCGCCAAGCCCGAAAGTGCTGTACCTGAGCGGCGGCGTGGGCATCACGCCGGTAATGTCGATGGCGCGCTGGTTTTACGACACCAATGCCAACGTCGACATGGTGTTTATCCACAGCGCACGCTCACCTAAAGACATCATTTATCACCGCGAGCTGGAACACATGGCTTCGCGCATCGACAACTTCAGCTTGCACCTTATCTGCGAGAAACACGGGTTGGGCGAGCCGTGGGCGGGTTATCGCGGCTACTTGAATCACAAAATGCTCGAGCTGATGACGCCCGATTTTATGGAGCGCGAAGTGTTTTGCTGCGGCCCCACGCCGTATATGAGTGCGGTCAAGCGCTTGCTGGAAAGTAACGGTTTTGACATGAGCCGTTATCACGAAGAGTCGTTTGGCGCGACGCCACCAGAAGTCCGTGCAGACGCCATCGAACAGGCTGAACAGGCGGCCGATGCGCCGCTACTCGACGTGGCCGATTTGAACCAAGTGGAGTTCATCTCATCGGGCAAAAGCATCCGCGTCGGCCCGGCCGAAACCGTGCATGCGGCAGCGGCCAAATTGGGCCTGATGATCCCCAAAGCCTGCGGCATGGGCATTTGCGGCACCTGCAAAGTGCTCAAGTTAGGCGGCGAAGTCGAGATGGAACACAACGGCGGCATCACTGACGAAGACGTGGCAGAAGGCTATATCTTGTCGTGTTGCAGCGTGCCGAAGGGCGATGTGCGAATCGAGTTTTGAAGTCTGTACCTGCGTAGGAGCTGGCGAAGGCTGCGATCTTTTAAGAGCAAAAGATCGCAGCCTTCGCCAGCTCATACGGGGTTCTGGGGAACAAAGGTTCTAAACCGCAGTCTTTAGGGCGCGTAAAGGTGGGTCGCTGCTAGCTTAGCCGGTGACTTTTCTTTATCGTACGCGCCCTCTGAATACTGCTTGAGAACACTGCCATGATTGAGTCATCCCTTAGCAAACTGGAACAACTGGTCAGCGACCTGGTTCAGCAAAAGCAAGAACTGCTGGACGCCAACACTCAACTGAACACTGAGTTGGCCCAGACCAAAGAAGAAAACGAAACCCTGCAACTGTCCTTGATGGAAGCCGAAGAGAAGCAAGGTGCCACGGCTGCCCGTATTCAAGCCCTGGTTGAGCGCGCAAGCGTGAGCCCTGTCAGCGCATGAGCGAGGACAGAGACGGTATAAGTGTCGTCTCGATTTTGGGTAACGACTACACGATCAAGGCACCGGAAGGGGAGAGACAAACTCTGCTGGCCGCCACGGTTATGTTGAAAGCCGCCCTGGCCGAAACGAAAAGAAAGTACCCGAGCTTGATCGGGGACAAATTGCTGGTGTTGGCCGCGTTGAATCTGTGTTCACAACAGATTGAACTGCAACTGAGCCACAAACAGGAACTCGACCGTTATCAAGAGCAAGTCAGCGCCACGGTCGATGTGATTGAGCGAACCCTCGGGCAAAGCTGAACAATCACATAACTGCGTAGAAGCCAGCGTGCTCGCGGTCTTTTGATCGTCAAAAACAAAAGATCGCGAGCACGCTGGCTCCTACAGAGAATTAGGGTTTAGCCCACCATCACTTGGCGAATATCTGCCGCCAACTCCCTTACCCGTGTTTCCTCGGTGTCCCACGAGCACATGAAGCGGGCGCCGCCTTTGCCGATGAAGGTGTAAAAACGCCAGCCCTTGGCGGTCAATGCCTCAACTGCCGGCTCCGACAATTGCAAGAACACGCCGTTGGCCTCTACCGGGAACATCAATTCAACGCCGGGAATATCACTGACCAATTGGCTCAGCAGTTGAGCGCAGTGATTGGCGTGGCGTGAGTGTTTGAGCCACGCGTCGTTTTCCAGCAAACCCACCCACGGGGCGGATAAGAAGCGCATCTTCGACGCCAGTTGCCCGGCCTGTTTACAGCGATAGTCAAAGTCCACCGCCAGGTCGTGGTTGAAGAACAGAATCGCTTCGCCCACCGCCATGCCGTTTTTAGTCCCACCAAAGCACAACACATCGACCCCGGCTTTCCAGCTTAGGTCAGCTGGCGAGCAGCCTAAAAACGCACACGCGTTGGAGAAGCGCGCGCCGTCCATGTGCAGCAGCAGGCCCAACTCTTTACAGGTGGTGCTGATGGCGCGGATCTCGTCCGGGGTATACACCGTGCCCAATTCGGTGGCTTGGGTAATGGTGACCACGCGGGGTTTTGGGTAATGAATGTCTTTGCGCTTGAGCGCGATTTCGCGGATCGACTCCGGGGTGATCTTGCCGTTTTCAGTACGGGCTAACAGCAACTTAGAACCGTTGGAAAAGAATTCCGGTGCGCCACATTCGTCGGTTTCGACGTGGGCGGTTTCAGAGCAGATCACGCTGTGGAAGCTCTGGCACAACGACGACAGCGCCAACGAGTTGGCCGCCGTACCGTTGAAGGCGAAGAACACTTCGCAGTCGGTTTCGTACAGGGTTCGGAAGTCGTTGGCGGCGCGCAGGGTCCACTCATCGTCGCCGTAAGCACGCTGATGCCCGTGGTTGGCTTTTTCCATGGCAGACCAGACTTCGGGGCAGATACCGGAGTAGTTGTCGCTGGCGAATTGTTGGCTCTTATCAGTCATGTTCCGGTTCCTTGGTCGAAGATCGTGGTGCACTTTATCCAAGAATGTCCCGGGTGCACAGGCACCGGTTTGCCGCAATGGTTAACCAGGCTTTGACTGGATATTACGGGGGCCGTTTTCAAGGTGGAGTAGCTGTTTGGCAAGTTATCTAAACTTCAGAACCACACTTACAACTGCCATCCAAATGACGGAGATGAGCATCATCGTTACATTGATGACCAGAAGGCGTTTTAGACGAGGGGGGAAATTTTTAAGATCGTTAGGATCCAACTCGCCGATGCGCAGTGATGCCCACGGCAACAAAACCATGCCAGCGATTTTTGCGATCTCCAAGAGGGACCAAATCACCCCCCGCCTCCCCAAGCTCGGCCCCCAAATATGAATATAACGACTGTTCTTCAAAGCCTCTTTTATGGCTTCCATATGTTGGTGGCTCAGGTAAAGACTGAATGCAGCGCCCACATATGTAAGCAGAATTGGGCCGGCGACAATCCCAAAAGCCAGCCAAGACTTCCAAAACTCCTCCGTAGTCATGGCAAAGTTTTTTCGTACAGCATATTTCCACCTATTTCACCCCCCTCGCCACCGACAGTCGTACCCGCCCATGCGCCAGTACCCACTATGGCCGCGACACAGACAACACCGCCGATACCTGTAGAGACGCCGAGCGCCAGGCAGATCGAACCTCCGGTAATAGAGGCCATAAATCCTCCTGCGACACCACCAGTAGTAGACCCAATAAACTTCCCCCCCTCAGTAAACTTAACCTTCTCACAAGCCGCTCCAGAGTCGCCGCTTCACCCCTGCTGCATACCCAACAACGCGAAGACCACACC
>NZ_LLWH01000089.1 GCF_001411475.1 Pseudomonas endophytica
GACCGGCTCGCCCGCGGGTATCGGGTTTGCCGGGCGTCATGCTGAAGTCGTGTTCACTGGCGGCTTGGATACCCCAGCCGTGCGCGCCAATATCCAAGCGATGCGCAACAAGACTATCGCCCATGAGCGTGACCCCGCAGGGTTGAAATTTATCGTGATGGCGGGCGTCATCGTTGGCCGTACCGACGAAGAAGTCAGCCGCAAACTCGACAGTTATCGCAAATTAATGAGCGTTGAAGCGTCACTGGCCCATCATCAGTCAGCGATCGACCTGACGGCTTACCCGAGCGATGCGCTGATCAGCGATTTGATCGAGCTCAAAGTCGACGGCTGGGAGAGCTTGCAGCGCTACAAGCCGGAGTGGACCGTGGGCACGGTGTTGTCACAGTTTTCGGGCTTCAACCGCGAGCGTTTTTTTGTGGCGGGCACACCGACGGTGGTGGTGGATGAAATTGAGAAATGGCTGGACGTTGATGGCATCGACGGGATCAATCTGCGCCAGTACTTATCGTTTGAAACAGCCCGTGACTTCATTGAACTCGTAGTCCCGGAATTGCGGCGTCGGGGGCGTTTCCGTGAGCGTTACAACGACGGCGAAACCCTGCGCGAGCGGTTGTTTGGCGCTGGGCAAGCGCGTTTGCCGAGTGACCATTTTGGCGCTCGCTACCGTGATCCTGCGGTCTTGCAACAACCGGCAACACCGTTGCGTTTTGGCCTCGCAGGTTAACCAATCGTTGGCTGCGATCTTTTGATGTTGCGCTAGAAGATCAAAAGATCGCAGGCTGCGCCAGCTCCTACGAAATGCAGGTCTGTGCGCTTAAGAGAAAACCAACAGATCGAACGCTTGCTGTAGGAGCTGCCGAAGGCTGCGATCTTTTGATGTTGCGGTTGAAGATCTAAAGATCGCAGGTTGCGCCAGCGCCTACAAATATAGATATGCACCCAAACACTGTGCGCGACAGCGCGGCATCTGGACGACAGGGAATCTCCTACGCAAATGCGAGACACGCTCAGCCTCAACTGTTGGCTCAGCAACAGTCGCTACACAGACTGTTGTATTTAACGCCCTTCACACACTGTTACACGCCTATATACAGGGCGAAAAACCCGGCATGGCTTGTGCAATAGCCTAAGTCCCAGACTTAAGGCAGCAGGCCCCATGCGCACTATCTCCCCCTTTAATCGAAACTTTCCGCTGCTCGGTATCGCGGCTCTGTGCTCGGTACTGGTTGGCTGCGGGCAGGAAACCTCAACCGTCGCGCGCAGCGATAAACCGGTCAGCGGCGGCACCCTGATTTATGCCACCGACCGCGAACCGACTTGCCTTGACCCGCATGTGGCGGGCGACATGCCGCAGGTGTTTATCGGTCAACAGTACCTTGACTCGCTGGTGTCGATGGACGACCAAGGTCAAATTGGACCGTGGCTGGCTAAAAGCTGGGAAGTCTCGGCCGATGGCTTGGACTACACCTTCCATTTACGCGATGACGTGCATTTCACCGATGGCACGCCGTTCAACGCGGCCGCAGTCAAGGCCAACCTCGATCACATGGCCAACCCGAAAACTCAGTCTAGTACAGCGGGCGGTTACATCCGTCAATACCGCAGCACCGATGTGGTCGATGAACACACGGCAGTGGTGCATCTGGCCACACCGTATGCGGCCTTTTTAGAGGTGTTGGCGCAAGGTTTTCTGGGGATAGAGTCGCCGACCGCGTTGCTGCGCTCGCGAGATGAAAACTGTGAAAGCCCGGTGGGCAGCGGCCCGTTCAAGATCGTTCGCTGGGATCGACAAAGCCAAATCGAGTTGGTGCGTAACCCCGATTACAACTGGGCGCCGCCCACGGCTAAGCATCAAGGCCCGGCCTGGCTGGATCGAATCGTTTGGAAGTTCATTCAAGAACCCTCAGTGCGCTTCGCCTCATTGCAGGCCGGTGAGGTGGATGTGATTGAGGCTTTGCCGCCGGAATCCCATGAAGCCGCTCGACGCAATCCCGACCTCACTGTGTTGGTGGCGTTACGTCCGGGCAACCCCACCAATGGCACGCTGAATATCACCCGCGCGCCGTTTAATGATCTCAAGGTGCGCGAAGCCTTCGTGCGCAGTGCGGATATCGACGGTGCGCTGAAGAGTGTGTACTTCAACGAGTTTCCGCGTGCGGGCGGGCCATTGAGTTCAGCTACTCGTTTTTACAGCCCAGACTTTGAACACGCCCAAGACTACGATCCGGCCCGCGCCGCTCAGTTGCTGGATGAAGCCGGTTGGACAGGTCGCGACGCCGAAGGCTATCGCACCCGTGATGGCAAACGCTTGCAAGTGCATGTGGTGATGGGCAACCGCACACCGCCCTCGGAGTACACCTTGTGGGAGCAGGTTCAAGCGACCACGCGTCAGGCCGGTTTCCAAATGATCATCGAGCAGATGAGTGATGTTCAGGCCACTCAGCGCCAAGCGGATTGGGACTATGACGTGCGCCTCGGCTATTGGAACACCAACACCGCCGACGTGCAGCGGATCATCTTTGGTTCTGAATTTATTCGGCCTGCGGGCGTAGGCGGTTATCACCAGAACACCGCAGGTTTCGACGATCCGACGTTTGACGGGGTCATGCGCCAAGCCTTGGCCACGCAAGACCCGCAGCAACGCCAAGCGCTTTATTACCAAGCGCAGCAGATTGCCTCTAGCCACTACCTGCAAGTAACCACCTACCCGCAAAGCTCACGCTTAGGCATCTACAAAACCACCCAAGGCGTGCGGTTGGAGCCGTCGTTGGCGGTGACTTACCTATACGACGCCTGGGTTAACAAATGAAAAAGGTGAATAAATGAGCCGAATCAAGACGGTGAGTCCGCAGCGCGAACGCTGGGGGAATGTGGGCCGACGTGCCGCTTGGCGCGTGGCAGGCGGGGTACTGGTGCTGTGGGCCGTTGCGACCCTGACCTTCTTTGCTTTACGACTGATGCCCGGCGATCCGGTGCTGGCGATTCTGGGAGGCCCCAGCGGCAACCCCACCGCTGAAACCATTGCTGAAGCTACCCGCGAATACGGTTTAGACAAGCCGTTGGCGGTCCAATACGCGCTGTACCTAGGGCGTTTGCTACAAGGCGATTTGGGGGTGTCTTACTCGCAGCATTTACCGGTGACCCGAGTGCTTGCCGAGCAGTCGTGGGCGACGCTGCAACTGACCTTCAGCGCCTTGGTGCTGGCGTGGGTGTTGGTGCTGTTGTTGACGGTGTTAACCGCGGGGCGCCAGCGTTGGGTCGCCAGCGTGGCCTCGTTTGCCGAAACCCTCTCGGCCGCTGTGCCGCATTTTTGGCTCGGTTTGGTACTGCTGGCGGTGTTTGCGTTTGGGTTGCGCTGGTTTCCGCCCGCGGGCAGCGATGGTTGGCGCACGCTGGTGTTGCCCTCGGTAGCGTTGGCGGTGCCGCTGGCCGGGTTTATCGCGCAGGTGACCCGCGAGTCGCTGGAGTTAACGCTGGAGCAACCCTTTGTGCTGACCGCCCGAACCCGTGGATTAAGCGAAACCGCGGTGCGCTTTAAACATGCGCTACGGCATGCGGTATTGCCCGGTATTTCACTCTCAGGCTGGGCCATCGGTGCCTTGATCAGCGGGGCGGTGGTGGTTGAAGTGATCTTTTCGCGCAAGGGGCTCGGTCGTCAGTTGTATCAGGCGGTACAGGCGCAAGACCTGCCGCTGACCATCGGTATCAGCTTGGCCGTTGCGGCGGTGTATGTGCTGGCCAATATTTTGGTCGACCTCTTGCAGCTGTGGGTCGACCCTCGTCAACAGGGGAAAACAGCATGAGCGCACTGACTCTTGAAACACCGCTACCCGGCGCGCGGGTGCAGCGCAGGGCGCGCCAAGTGCACCTTGGCCCGCTGCTGGCGTTGTTATTTCTGGCGTTTTTGATCATCGCAGCGCTGCTGCCGCAACTGTTTACCCACACTGACCCGCTGGCCATTGTGCCGCGTGATGCGTTTCATCCGCCCGGCTGGGCACACTGGTTTGGCACCGATCAGTCCGGGCGGGATATTTATTCGCGGGTGATCTACGGCACTCGCCAGTCTTTATTCATTGGTCTGGCGGCCACCGCGCTGGCCATGAGCATTGCAATCACCTTGGGCTTGCTCGGCGGCTTGGGCGGTGCGCGACTTGATCGCGGGGTGAGTTGGCTGCTGGAAATCCTCTTTGCGTTCCCCAGCCTCGTACTGGCCTTGTTGTTTGTGGCGATCTTTGGCAGCGGTATCGGGCCGTTGATTATTGCGACCGGTTTGGGCGCGGCGCCGGGTTACGCCCGGATGGTGCGCGGGCAAGTACTGGCGGTGCGCAACGCCGGTTACATCGAAGCGGCGGTCGCTTTGGGCCATCCCACACGCCGGGTCATCTTGCGTCAACTGTTGCCCAATGCCATGCGCCCGTTAATCGTGACTCTGACCATGGGCGTTGGCCAAGCGATTGTCTGGGCCTCGGCCCTGAGTTTTCTGGGGCTGGGCGCACAGCCGCCTGCACCGGAGTGGGGGACCATGTTGTCCATGGGCCGCGACTTTGTCGCCAACGCGTGGTGGCTGACGTTCTTTCCGGGGTTGTTCATCGTGCTGACCACGCTGTCGACCACTGTAGCGGGTCGATATCTGCAAAAACGTCTGGAGGGTCGCCTGTCATGAGCGATAAACACTTGATCGTCGAAGGGCTGTCCATTGAGTTTGACGGCCAGACCGTGGTGCGTGATGTGTCTTTCACCTTGGCGCCGGGCAAAACCTTGGCGTTGGTGGGTGAGTCGGGCTCAGGCAAAAGCGTGACCGCCCGCAGCTTGATTGGTCTAGCGGGGGCCGGGGCGCGAGTGACGGCACGTACGCTCAGTTATGGCGGGCAGGACTTGCTCG
>NZ_LLWH01000090.1 GCF_001411475.1 Pseudomonas endophytica
GCAAGACCGGCCACCGAAAGCATTTTTTCCGATTGCACCATCATGTCCTCCAGAGAGAGGCGCTGGGTGATGTCATCAATCCGGATCACTACGCCACGCCCGCCGCTGCCCGTTAGCGGGTAGAAGGTCAGGGCGTAATGATGGACTTCGTCGTTCTGCTCCCACGTCACGCGTTCAATCTTGGCCACATGGTGCGTTTCGATGGTGTTTTTAAGTTGGGGTAAAAAGGGTTTGAGCGGTTCAAAAGCGAGGTAGATCGGCTGGTTTAGGGCATCGTCCAGTTTGGTGCCGGACAGGGCGCTGGCTTCTTGATTCCACTGGGTCACGTAAAGTTGATCATCCAGAGCGATCAGAGCAGAGGGCATCGAGTCGATGATGTTGTTCAGATAGTTTTGAAAGCCGGTCAGCTTTTTCTCGATTTTGCTGCGCACTTGTACTTCGCGTTCCAGTTTGCGATTGGTATGGCGCGTCTCTTCGGCAAGTGTCTGGGCTTGATCGTAGGCCGCTCGAGCTTCGTCACGGGCACGTTTGAGCTCTTGTTCGCGCGCTTCAATACGCGACAGCATGGTGTTGAACGCTTCGGCCAAGCTGCCGATCTCATCGTGATTGCCCGGGGCTGCACGTAAGGCATAGTTCTCTTCACGCGTGACTTGGCGCGATAGCTCTTCGAGGCGGTGAATGGGGTGGGTGATCAGTCGCTTGATCTGCCGCGCAATAACCAGCCACAGCAAAATGCTGAACACTAGAATCCCTAGGCTAGCGGTGAAGGTACCGGTGTAAAACGCCATCGGCAGTTCGCTGCTGGCGATCAACAGCAAGTGCCCAGGCGGTTGATCGCCATGGTGTAAGCGCGTGATGGTGTGGCTGCGCAACTCGGTCAGGCTCCAAGCATCAAGCTGGTGATACTGCTCAGGCAGTGGCAGGTGCTCGCCATGTTGCAGTTGAGTCAACAATTGGCCAGCGCTGTCGTAAATCGCCGCAGCGCGCAGAGGGGCGTAACTGCCTATTTCATCAAGCAGGGCTTGAGCCTGTTGCTTGGAGTCCAGCGCTTGAGTAATCAGGTTGGGGTTTGAAGCCAGTCGCCCGAGTGTTTGCAACGCCTGGGGGGCCGTGCTCTCGTGAGAAATCCAGTACGCGGCGCTGATGAACGTTAGGTTGGCCACCAACAATACGGTCGCCAGTAGCACGAGGAGGGCGGCCAGCAGCTTCTGGCCGACTGGAAGATTTTCTAGGCGCTGGCGCAAAAGCATCGCAATGACCATTTCAGAAAGATCGAGGCCGAAGGGTAGCGCGGGCCTCAGTCGTAGGGCAATCCGCGCTGGCTTAGATGGTCGATGAGCCGCTGATGCAGTGCGTGTAAATGCGGAACGTCGAATTGCCGCTGACGCGCTGCTTGGCAAGCATAGCCCAGCAGATAGCTGATTTCGGTGCGTCGACCTTGGGCGACATCCTGATGCATTGACGAGTAGTTGTTGGACGTCGCTTGGATAACCCGGTGCACTTCATCGGCAAGGTTTTCTGCGGCATCAGCCTGATCGCAGCGGACCAGCAAGGCTGCCAGCTCGCTGCACAGCGTGTCGACCTCTGTGCGGTGCGCTTGCAAGCCTCCATTTGTGCAGTCGTAGAGCACGGTCAGCGGGTTAATCGCGCAATTTAGCGCGAGCTTACGCCACAGGCGGCTCAGAATATTTGGGCTCCACTCATGGGCAATATGGCTGAGTTGCAATTCATTTAGCCAGATGGGCGCTTCGTTTAAGCACGTATCGCCCAGCCAGGTGTGACCTTGCCCTGCAAACACGACCCGCCAGTCTCTCTCGCGGTAGGCGCCTTCGGTGCTGGACGCAAAAATGCAATGCGCCTGTGGCACGCGTGCTGCGACAGCTTGCTGGCTGCCCAGTCCGTTCTGCAACAGGATCACCGTAGCGCCTGGGTGCAGTCGATGAGCGATCTGCGCAATAGCCTGTTCGGCGTCATACGCTTTGCAGGTGAGGAGCAAGCGCTCAATCCGCTCGTCCGTTTCAGGCAATTGGGCAGTGATAGTTAGTGGGTCTGTTCGTTCACCTTCGACTAGAGTTAAACCATATGCGTCGTTGAAGTTTTGCAGGCGCGCACGGTTGCGCAGTATCAGCGTAACGGGCAGCCCAGCTCTCGCTAAGCGTGCGGCCCAGAGTGTGCCCATGCTTCCTGCGCCGAGAATGTGCCAGCGTGTAGAGGTTTGCCCGCAGTCGAGGTGTGGCATGTGTACTCACAAGTGAATGACGTGGAAGAACCGCTATAATGCCCGCGCATTTTAACTGTCAGGCTAGGCGTGCTCCATCTGTGCTGAGCGCGCCCTTTAAATAGTGGAGAAATACATGCCGTCGTTCGACGTGGTATCCGAACTGGACAAACACGAAGTCACTAACGCAGTCGAGAACGCCGTTAAGGAGCTGGATCGTCGCTATGACCTCAAAGGCAAAGGCAGTTTTGAGTTCAAAGAGAAAGACCTTGCGGTGAATTTGACCGCAGAAGCGGACTTTCAACTAGAGGCCATGATTGAGATCCTCAAGCTGGCTTTGGTCAAGCGCAAAATTGACGTGCAGTGTCTTGAAGTCAAGGATGCCTACGCTTCTGGCAAGTTGATGAAACAAGAGGCGGTGCTCAAGGAGGGCATTGATAAAGAGCTGGCGAAGAAGATCGTCGCTCATGTCAAAGAGGCCAAGCTCAAGGTTCAAGCCGCCATTCAGGGTGAACAGGTTCGCATCACCGGTAAGAAGCGTGATGATCTGCAAGAAGCGATTGCTGCACTGCGCGCCCATACGTTCGACATGCCGCTGCAGTTCAACAACTTCCGCGATTGATCCCTCGGCCAGGGAACCTGTGGTGATCATCGGCGTCCGATTTTCCTGGGCGCGGCTTAAACGATTGAGCAAGACCGCTCAATCGTTAGGCCTGTACGAAATGTTTCGAGTGAAGCTTAGGCGAGGCGAATGCCTGCCAAGAAGCTGGCTTGCGGACTGTCAATAAGCACGTGAGTTTGCTGTTACGCGGCATCACCCAAACAACGTCGCCCCAAATCGGTATTAGGAGAAGAGACATGGATTTGAACGCTGAACTTGATCATTTGATCCAGACTTCGCAAGCCTGGATTCCAATGATTATGGAATACGGTAGCCGCGTATTGCTGGCGCTGATCACGCTGGCAGTGGGCTGGTGGTTGATTAATCGGCTAACCGTGAAGCTGGCCCAGTTGCTGGCAGTGCGCAAAGCTGATTTGGCGCTGCAAGGTTTTATCAGCACCTTGGTTAACATCATTCTCAAAGTACTGCTGGTTGTCAGCGTCGCCTCAATGATTGGTATCCAGACCACGTCATTTGTGGCCGCTATCGGTGCCGCCGGTTTGGCCATTGGCTTGGCATTGCAAGGCAGTCTTGCCAACTTCGCGGGTGGGGTGCTGATTTTGCTGTTCCGCCCTTTCAAAATCGGTGATTGGATCGAAGCGCAAAGCGTGAGCGGGACCGTCGATAGTATTCAAATCTTCCACACGGTTCTGCGCACCGGTGACAACAAAACGGTCATCGTGCCCAACGGCAACCTGTCCAACGGCATCATCACTAACTACAACCGTCAGCCGACGCGCAAGGTGGTGTTTGATGTGGGCGTTGATTACGAGGCCGATTTGCAGAAGGTGCGTGAGGTCTTGCTGGCGCTGGCGGATGATCCTCGCGTTTTGAAAGATCCTGCTCCTGCCGTGGTAGTAACGTCTTTGGGCGACAATGCGATAACGATGTCGTTGCGTGTATGGGTTGATACACCTAATTATTGGGATATCTTGTTCATGTTTAATGAACACGCCCGCGATCGTTTAAAGGCGCAGGGTGTTGATATTCCGTATCCGCAGCGAGTCATACGTGTGGTGCAGGAAGTGCCTGCGAGTTAATAGTTAAGTAGATAGCTAGCTATTAAATAGGGATGAACAATTGAAGGGGCTTCGGCCTCTTTAATTGTTTTTAGGCCATGCAATAATTATCTGCTGCTCGATCACACCCCCACGCTTTGGTGAGTGTTGATTAGTTTTCCAGCTACTTATTAGCTAGCTATCTATATATGAAGTTGACTAACAGGCGATAAAAAACCACGCACCTGAAACAGGTGCGTGGTTTTAACTAAACAACGCTTTTGTAACGACTGCTCGAAGGCTGTAATTACAAAATGTTGAACGGATATTCAACAATGACACGTACGTCGTTAGTGTCTACGCCGTAGTTGCTGGTGGTACGGTAAATCGCGCTACGCAGGCGGAAGGACAGGTCTTTGGCCGGACCTTCCTGCATGACGTATTTGCTCTCAAAGTCAAACTCATGCTCGCGACCTTCACCTGCGTCGGTGGAGATGTTGTCACCTTTAACATAGCGGGCCATGAAGCTTAAGCCCGGTACGCCATAGGTTGCTAGGTTCAGGTCGTAGCGAGCTTGCCAAGAACGTTCGTCTTTGCCGTTAAAGTCGGAGTATTGCACGGAGTTGGCGAGGAAAATGGTCCCACCGCCGTCTACCCCGTAGTAATAACCGCTGTCACCGCTAGAGCGCTGGTGGGCCAAGGTGAACTTGTGAGCGCCAATGCTATAAGCAGCTGCCAAGCTCCAGATTTTGTTGTCGACGTTGCCTGCCAGTTCCTGGCCTTGGCTCGAGGTTCTGTACCCGTTGAAGTCGAAGTTCAGACCTTGGTTTTCGTCGATCGGCAGGGTGTAGTTCAGGTTGATGTATTGCTTTTTGAAGTAATCATCAACGTCCGACGCTGCCACGCCACCGACAAAATTGTCGGTGAACTGATAGGTTGCGCCCGCGATGTCAGCAGATGGCAGGTGCAGGCTGTCATGGTACATGCCGGTCTGCGAGCTCATAGCTGTGAAGCGACCTGCGCTCAGTTCCAAGCCTTCAATTTCGTGCGAGGTGATCAAGGTGCCGGTAGCGACTTCAGGCAGTAAGCGGCTGTCATCAGTCGAGAAAACCGGGCTGGCAACGAACTGATTACCGTACTTCAAGACGGTGTCAGACAAACGGAACTTAACAGCGCCGCCTGCTTTGGACTGGGTGTCTTCCGGGGAGCCATCGCTCTTAGAGGCGAACAGGCCGTTACCTTGACGACCGGCGCCGCCGTCTAGGCGCAGAGTACCCATGGCGAATGCATCAACGCCGACACCGATAGTGCCTTGAGTGAAGCCGGAAGTGTAGTTAAGCAGTTCGCTTAAACCCCAGTCTTCGCGGTAGCCGCTTTTGAAACCGCCACCAGGTTTAGGGATGTTGCCAGCACCGTTACGGAAGTCGCGGTTCATATACAACATGCGAGTTTTAGAAGTCAGCGTGCTGTCTTCAATAAAACCTTTGGAATCGTCTTGGGACGAAGCCATTGCAAACTGTGTAGTTCCGGCTGAAACAGCCAGGGCGATCATGCTCCACTTCATCACGCGCATCGTGATTTGCTCCTTTGGTTTTAGGAAGAGTACTGCCGTCCCACCTGAATTATTATCTGGGCGGCTCTTTCTTTTTGTGTCGGCGAAAACTTATATCACGCCGATCATGTTGGCGATACTTGCCTTCAAAAGCTTTTAGCTTATTGGCAGCCAAGTCGCGAAATACACTCTACATGTCGCTCTTGGATAGATGTGTGTCGTATTCCACCTATTATTTCTGTAAACGAAACAGCCGGATATCTTGCTCATCCCCTTGCTAGAGCTTTCCAGCCATGACGCTCAATTTTTGTTATTTATCGTCGAGCTGCGTGACCTTTGCTGCATCTCTAACGAATTACTCTGTATCAAAGCAACAAGCATGCCCAAGTTGGTTTTTTAGCCTGGAAAATAATCATTTGTCGTTTTTGAGGTTTATTTACCCGATCTAGCTTGGGGGGAGCGATGACTGTCAGCCCGTGAGGTGTGTATGGCTTGCTGAAATGGGGTGACGTTGCTGGCACAAAAATGGTGCAAAGCGTTACCAGAACACACTGGGTTGGGTAGTCGGTGACGTTTGAGTGCACTAAAACTATTCGGTGAGTGCCATTGTGGTGCGCTGTTACAGCGTTAGCGTCCTCTTTGCTCAACAACGCGTTGTGAGCTTGCCATAGACGAGTATTGAGGCCGAGGAGTGGTGTGATGTGGGCGTCAATCAAGGGTATCCTGCCTCTGCGCTGCTCGCAGATGGGTGAGTCTTGCCTGACCTTGAACTGAGCTGAAATTATTCGTCAAACAGGAGAGCACCCCGTGTTCGTTTTGGATACACGCCTTCAAGAGGATACCTGGCTGATTGGGGATTTCCCTTTGTGCCGCTTGCTGCTTTCCAATGACTCGAATTATCCCTGGTTCATTTTGGTGCCGCGCCGCGAAGGTATCAGTGAGATATTTCAATTGGATGACCACGATCAGCACTTGATGTGGGATGAAACCACGACGCTGGCGCGTGCACTTAAAGCGCCACTGGGTGCGGACAAGATGAACGTTGCCACTTTGGGTAACGTGGTCAGTCAGTTGCACATCCATGTGATTGCGCGTTACACGTCGGATGTTGCGTGGCCGGGCCCTGTTTGGGGCAAGCATCCGGCCAAACCCTACACTCAGGCTGAGGTGGATACGCTTCGGGTCAAGTTAAAAGCAGTTTTGGGCGCAGAGTTCAATTTTACGGAGGATAAGCAGTGACTCTAGAGGCCAGAGTGATGGAGCTGGAGAGTCGTTTGGCTTTTCAGGATGACACCATTCAAGCACTGAATGATGTGCTGGTGTCGCAGCAAAACGCGGTTGACCGTTTGCAATTACAGATGGCCGCTTTGCTCAAGCGTCAGGAAGAGATGGGCGGCCAATTTGAGTCGCTGGAGCAAGAGGCACCGCCGCCGCATTATTGAATCGTGTGGGCCGGCAATAAAAAAAACCGCGAAGCAGTCAGACTGCTCCGCGGTTTTTTTAGGCCGAAATTAGCGGCGCGGTAATGCTGCGATCACATCTTCAGCTTGTAAGCCTTTGTCTCTGTTCATCACTGAAAATTCGACACGTTGCCCTTCTACTAATACACGATGACCCTCGCCACGAATTGCGCGAAAGTGGACAAAAATATCATCACCTGAATCTCGGGAGATGAAACCGAAACCCTTGGAGGTGTTGAACCACTTTACAGTGCCTGTATCGCGGTTGGTCATGTCGTAGGTTTGCGAGGTGGATGAGGGGGATGATTTGTAGAAGCTCACAACAAGGTGTAGCGCTACGGCAATCACAGCGGGTACCAAGCTGATCAATATCGCGGGTTGATCGCCGATCGGCAGCAGTAGACCGAACAAAGTAAGTGTTTGCAAAACGACAGCCAGCACCAGCAAAGCGCTAACCAAGTTTTGCAGCTGATGGCGTGGACCTTTATTCCAGAAGGGAATAACTGGTGCCAGTGCCAAGTTGAGCAGGCCAAAAAAAGCCAAATAAAGAGCATCGGCGTGTTGGAGGTATGGGACAGCATCGGATTGCAGGCTGGGAATAAAAGACAGCAGCAAAGCAGCTGCGCCCGTTAGCAGGTGAACGATTTTCAACATTTTAATTAACTCACGTTAAGACGGATCGCAAGGAAGAGCTGATTGCGCACGGTTCGCTTCTGAAAAAATGGAGGCGCTGGACACGTGCGGGGTATCAGCCTATGCGCCGACGCCAGAGGCTTGGCGAAGGCGACACGCCGCCTATTTAACAGCAAAGCTTGAGCCTTCTCAAATTGTGCGTATTGAAACGTCGAACTCGGTGTGTTTACGAGAAGGTCTAAAAAATGCGTGCTCATACCGGATACGTTGATTTAGAGGGCTTTAGTACGTTTTGGTGTGGCGGGTTGGAGGTTGTAATTTTGAAAGTGCGTGGCGGATACTCATACCCCAATGACCACTGGTCGCTTTTTTTGTTGTCTTTTGAGGTGTCGAATAAAACTTCAAAGAAGTGAGATGTTTGCGTTTTTCGTGTGTGAGGGTAGGCGTTTAGGCGTGCGTTAACTGTTAAAGGTCAGCTGTTAATTTCTTGTGCTTTTTAAATAGGTTTAATTGATTGTGGTATGAATTGATTGCCCTTGTTTTTAACGTGCTTTGTCGCGCGCCTTTAAGTTTGTCTTTAATGAGTTTTTCTATCGCTGAGCTAGATGTCTTTCCACGCATGATTGGGAAGTTTCTTTATGTGTGGGGCGATATTTTAGGCGTCTGGTTTTTTATTTTTGGTCTGTAGGGTTGTGATGCGCGGCAGCTCTGGGGTGCTGACGGAGGTTTGTCCCGTATTCAGGGGGTTTGCGGAGAGCGCTCCTACAGAGTTGCGGGTTAAGTCTGCTGGATAAGAAGTTTTGCATAATGTTTTATGGGGTGTGTTTTTTGATTAGAACTTAATTGTTTTTTTACGTTGTTATAGAGGGTTTTATATATGGGGCGTTTGATTAGGCAGGAAGGTGGTGGGGGGCGCTTATTGCAAAGAGCTAGAATTGACCCGGTTGTTCTTGATTTTGGTATGGGGACAGCGCAGCCATTGTCAAAGTCTGTCAGGCTAAATGGTTTTGCGACGTGCTTGCGGCTTGAAAAAGTATATTGGGATGTGTTGTCGGATATTTCCCAAGGAAACGATTGCTCTATTAATGCTCTATTGTCATATATCGACAGGGAGGTTCATTTGCGCCATGGTGGCGTCAAAAATTTCAGTGGTTTGATCCGGGTTGTCTGCGTGATGCATCTAATGAAGGCAGGCCGGTCCTCTCGCGAGGTGCTAGCTGAGCAGATACTGGTAGGGTAACGCACTGTATCAGGCCGTAGTGGGTTGTTAGGTGGCTTGTAATCTTCTAGTGTTCTGGCTTTCTTTAAGGTGTTAAGGCTGTTCATGCGGCTGCATTGGTTCGATTTACCAGATATAATCTCGCGCTTTGCTGTGTGGCCCTTACGGGTTGCCGCTAACGGATTGTCGAGACGCGCCAATGCCCATGTACGATTACCAATGTGCTTCCTGTGGTCATCAGTTGGAAGCCATCCAAAAGATCAGTGACTCGCCACTGGTCGATTGCCCTGCCTGCCAGGCGCCTGAGCTGAAGAAAATGCTGTCCATGCCTGGCTTTCGTCTAAGCGGTTCAGGCTGGTATGAAACAGACTTCAAGACAGGCGCGAAAAAAAATCTGGCAGGCGGCGACAAGTCCGACTGAGGTTGAACAAAGCCTTCTGAACACAAGCGGGATCTTGCAGTTATATCAGCACCGACGGTGCGCAAGACCTCCACCGAATTTCGAATTACGAGAAGTGAAACCACTACCATGATGCGCAGCCATTATTGCGGCCAACTCAACGAAAGCCTGGAAGGCCAGGAAATTACCCTTTGCGGATGGGTTCATCGTCGCCGTGACCACGGTGGGGTGATTTTTCTCGATATCCGTGATCGCGATGGTCTGGCTCAGGTTGTGTTCGATCCCGATCGTGCTGAAACCTTCGCTGCTGCCGACCGTGTCCGCAGTGAGTATGTTGTCAAGGTGACCGGTAAGGTTCGCCTGCGTCCAGCCGGAGCGGTCAATCTCAATATGGCTTCGGGCATGATCGAAGTCTTGGGTTACGAGCTGGAAGTCTTGAACGAAGCTGAGACTCCACCGTTCCCGCTCAACGAATTCTCTGACGTTGGTGAAGAAACCCGCCTGCGTTATCGGTTTATCGACCTGCGTCGCCCAGAAATGCTTGAGAAGCTACGTCTGCGTTCGCGTATGACGACGAGCATTCGTCGCTTTTTGGACGAAAACGGCTTCCTAGACGTTGAAACACCCATCCTGACTCGCGCCACCCCGGAAGGCGCACGTGATTATTTGGTGCCAAGCCGGACGCACGCGGGCTCTTTCTTCGCCTTGCCGCAATCGCCGCAACTATTTAAGCAACTGCTGATGGTGGCGGGCTTCGACCGTTACTATCAGATCGCCAAGTGCTTTCGTGATGAAGACCTGCGTGCCGATCGTCAGCCTGAGTTCACTCAGATCGACATCGAAACCAGCTTCCTTGACGAAAAAGAGATCATGGGCCTGACCGAAAACATGATCCGCAACCTGTTCAAGGAAGTGCTGGATCTGGAGTTCGGTGATTTCCCGCACATGACCTTCGAAGAGGCCATGCGCCGCTACGGTTCCGACAAGCCTGACCTGCGTAACCCGCTGGAGCTGGTTGACGTCGCTGATCAGTTGAAAGACGTGGAATTCAAGGTGTTCAGCGGCCCTGCCAACGACCCTAAATGCCGCATTGCTGCCCTGCGTGTTCCGGGTGCTGCGAGCATGCCGCGTAAACAGATCGACGATTACACCAAGTTCGTCAGCATCTATGGTGCTAAAGGCTTGGCGTACATCAAGGTTAACGAGCGCGCCAAAGGTGTTGAGGGTCTGCAATCGCCGATCGTTAAAAACATCCCTGAGGCCAACCTCAATGTGATCCTTGATCGCGTGGGCGCCGTTGATGGCGACATCGTGTTCTTCGGTGCAGACAAAGCCAGGATCGTCAGCGAAGCGCTAGGGGCTCTGCGGATCAAAGTCGGTAACGACCTGGATCTGCTGACCTGCGAGTGGGCGCCAATGTGGGTAGTTGACTTCCCGATGTTCGAAGAGAACGACGACGGCAGCTTCAGTGCCTTGCACCACCCGTTCACCGCTCCAAAATGCTCGCCAGAAGAGCTTGAAGCTAATCCAGCCGCTGCCCTGTCCCGGGCATACGACATGGTGTTGAATGGTACCGAGTTGGGTGGCGGTTCGATTCGTATTCATCGCAAAGAAATGCAACAAGCGGTGTTCCGCCTGCTAGGCATCAACGAAGCTGAGCAAGAAGAGAAGTTCGGCTTCCTGCTCGACGCTCTGAAGTACGGCGCACCACCGCACGGTGGCCTGGCCTTCGGTCTTGATCGTCTGGTTATGCTGATGACGGGTGCTCAGTCGATTCGTGAAGTTATCGCTTTCCCGAAAACCCAGAGTGCTGCCTGTGTGATGACCCAGGCTCCAGGCCTAGTCGATAACAAAGCGTTGCGTGAGCTGCATATTCGTTTACGCGAACAGCCTAAGGCAGAGTAAGTCTGACCTTCAAAGGCGCATCCTCGGATGCGCCTTTGTCATTGGGTCAACATTTTTATTGCGGGCCTTGGGTGCATGCCAGGCCGGCAACGTTTCATAAGGATTCGGAGTGGGTTATGGCAGGTCATTCTAAGTGGGCGAACATCAAGCACCGCAAAGAGCGTCAAGATGCCAAAAAAGGCAAAATTTTCACTAAGTGGATTCGTGAGCTGACTGTCGCTGCCCGTCAAGGTGGTGGCGATCCGAGTTCAAATCCACGCCTGCGTCTGGCACTGGACAAGGCGCTGAGTGCGAACATGAGCCGTGACATCATTGATCGTGCGATTGCCCGCGGTGCGGGTGCAGCCGATACCGATGACATGGTTGAGTTGAGCTATGAGGGCTACGGTCCGGGTGGTGTCGCGGTGATGGTTGAGTGCATGACCGATAATCGCAACCGTACGGCGGCTGCGGTGCGTCATGCGTTCAGCAAGTGTGGCGGCAACCTGGGTACTGACGGTTCAGTGGCTTATCTGTTTGAGCGCAAAGGGCATATCTCGTACGCCGCCGGTTTTGATGAAGATGCCCTGTTGGGGGCTGCGATGGAGGCTGATGCCGATGACGTGATCACCAACGAAGACGGTTCTGTTGATGTTTATGCTTCGTTTTCGAGCTTTTACGCCGTTCGTAACGCCTTGGAAGCGGCAGGCTTTGCACCCGCTGACGCTGAAATCGTCATGCTACCCACCACCAGCGCCCAACTGGATCTGGAGGGTGCAGAGAAGGTGCTTAAGCTGATTGACATGCTGGAAGACCTGGATGACGTGCAAAACGTCTACTCCAACGCTGAAATCCCGGATGCGGTGCTGGAACAGCTCGCCTGATCTGAATCCATCAGACATGAGGCCGGAGGTGCAACCTCGCGATGATCGCGGCGCTGTGCACCTCCGGCTTCTGCCTTTAAGCTGTCCGGGTATGTGCCGGTAGGCGTCACTTCATAAGCTGTAGGTCTTATGACTCTTATTCTTGGTATTGATCCGGGTTCGCGAATCACCGGTTATGGCGTGGTGCGAGACACTGGGCGTGGGTGTGTGTATGTGGCTTCTGGATGTATTCGTACAGGAAGCGGCGAGCTGCACGAGCGCCTGCAAATTGTCTATCGAGGCGTGCGTGAGGTGATACAGACCCACGGCCCGATAACGATGGGGATTGAAAAGGTATTCATGGCCCGCAATGCTGACTCGGCACTAAAGCTGGGGCAGGCCAGAGGTGCTGCGATTGTCGCGGGAGCCGAAGAAAACCTTGAGATCGCCGAATATTCGGCAACACAGATCAAGCAGGCTGTGGCGGGGACAGGTGGAGCGAATAAAGAGCAAGTGATGATGATGGTCATGCATTTGCTGAAGCTCACCACCAAACCCCAGGTTGACGCATCTGATGCGTTGGCGATCGCTTTGTGTCATGCGCATACCCGCTCTAGTCTGTTGCCTCACGGTTTGGGTGCGGCGCGTCGTCGTGGTGGGCGTTTGCGACTCTGAAGTGAAGCCTTTTAGGCTGTTTAAACTTGCTAACAGAGTTGCACCTGCAATGATGTGGCTCTGTTGTTCGACTTGTCAGCCATTGATCTGGCCAGTGAAAAGGATCTGAAACGTGATTGGACGCTTGCGTGGCACATTGGCTGAAAAACAGCCGCCGCACCTAATTCTTGATGTAAACGGCTTGGGTTATGAGGTCGAAGTACCGATGACCACGCTTTATCGCTTGCCCTCGATTGGCGAGCCGTTGACCCTGCACACGCACTTGGTGGTTCGCGAAGACGCCCAATTGCTCTATGGTTTTAGTGGTAAGCGTGAACGTGACTTCTTTCGTGAGCTGATTCGGCTTAATGGTGTCGGCCCTAAGCTCGCGCTGGCATTGATGTCCAGTTTGGAGGTTGATGAGTTGGTGCGTTGCGTGCAGGCTCAGGACACTTCGGCTTTGACCAAGGTGCCCGGAGTTGGCAAAAAGACCGCAGAGCGATTGCTGGTCGAACTCAAGGACCGCTTCAAGGCGTGGGAGCAAGTACCCAGTATGTTTGCACTGGTGCCAAACCAACCGGATGCGCCTGTGCAAGTGGCCAGTGCAGAAGCTGATGCGGTCAGTGCTTTAATTTCTCTGGGTTATAAGCCTCAAGAGGCGAGCAAGGCGGTGTCGGCGATCAAAGACAAAACGTTGAGCAGCGAAGACATGATTCGCCGTGCCCTCAAGGGAATGATTTAAGTGATTGAAGCTGATCGTTTGATAACCGCCTCGAGTGGTCGAGACCGGGAAGAAGTGCAGGATCGTGCAATCCGCCCTTTGAGCCTGGCGGACTACATTGGTCAGCCGGCTGTGCGTGAGCAGATGGAGCTATTTATTCAGGCCGCCCGCGGGCGTGCAGAATCGCTGGATCACACGCTGATATTTGGCCCGCCTGGCTTGGGTAAAACTACCTTGGCCAACATTATTGCCCAAGAAATGGGTGTGTCGATCAAAAGCACCTCGGGCCCCGTGCTTGAGCGACCTGGTGATCTGGCTGCGTTGCTGACTAATCTTGAACCTCATGATGTGCTGTTTATAGATGAGATCCATCGACTGTCGCCTATTGTCGAAGAGGTCTTATACCCAGCGATGGAGGACTTTCAGCTCGACATCATGATTGGAGAAGGGCCTGCCGCTCGTTCTATCAAGCTCGACTTGCCACCTTTTACTTTGGTGGGAGCAACGACTCGTGCCGGGATGCTGACCAATCCATTGCGCGATCGTTTTGGGATTGTTCAGCGTCTAGAGTTTTATAGTACTGATGACTTGGCAACAATTGTCAGCCGCTCTGCAGGTATCTTTGGTCTGCCACTTGATCCGGAAGGAGCCTTTGAAATTGCGCGTCGAGCGCGGGGTACGCCACGTATAGCCAACCGGCTGCTACGTCGGGTGCGTGACTTCGCAGAAGTGCGGGCCAAGGGCCATATCACGCGCACAGTTGCGGATCTTGCGTTGAACCTGTTGGACGTGGATGAGCATGGTTTTGATCATCAGGATCGGCGTTTGTTGTTAACGATGATCGAAAAGTTCGATGGTGGGCCGGTGGGTATTGATAGCCTTGCGGCTGCCATCAGTGAAGAGCGCCATACCATTGAGGACGTACTGGAACCGTATTTGATTCAACAAGGCTTCATCATGCGTACGCCCCGTGGTCGAGTCGTGACGCGACATGCCTATTTACACTTTGGCCTGAACATACCATCCCGCTTGGGAGAGGCGCCCGCAGTGGATAGTTTTATGAGCGCTGTGGATGATTAATTAAACGGTCTGTGGCTGATTTTTTTGAGCTTTTTGCTGTCTGAAAGGCTGGCACGACAAATCTTGGATATTAAAGTCTAAGAAGCGTAAAAAAACAGTGGTTTAGCGGATTGGCAACCTGAGGAGTAAGCACTAGAGTATGCGCGCGCAAAACAGGCTTGAGCCGTTCGCACATCGCTGTCGCGTTTATTACGAAGACACCGACGCGGGTGGCGTCGTGTATTACGTAAATTATCTAAAGTTTATGGAGCGGGCTCGAACCGAAAGGCTGCGGGAACTGGGCTTTGCCCAATCCGAGCTGGCAGGTGAGAACCTGTTATTTGTCGTGCATTCCAGCGAGGCGCGTTACCACGCACCGGCGCGACTGGACGACGAACTGTTAATAAGCGCACAAGTAATAGAACTCAACCGTGCCAGCCTGCGTTTCAAACAGCAGGTTTGGCGGGCTGCGGATGCAACACTGCTCTGTGAGGGGCAGTTTTTGGTGGCCTGTGTGCGCGCCGATAGTTTTAAACCCCGGGCCATTCCCGAAGCTCTACGTACGGCCTTTGCCGACGTGAGCGGCGCGGGTAAACATTTAGAGCAGGAGATAAAGCGTGGAAGCTAACGTCGTCGACCATTCCTCCATGTGGAGCTTGGTCAGCAATGCCAGCATTGTTGTGCAGTTGGTAATGTTGACCCTACTGGCTGCATCGGTAACCTCATGGATTTTGATTTTTCAGCGCAGCACCATGCTGCGTGCAGGTCGACGTGCCCTAGATAGCTTTGAGGAGCGTTTCTGGTCGGGTATCGACTTGTCAAAACTCTACCGTCAGGCGGGCAGTAACCCGGATCCTGACTCTGGCGTTGAACAAATCTTCCGTGCAGGTTTCAAAGAGTTCTCTCGTCTGCGTCAACAACAAGGGGTAGACCCCGAAGCGGTCATGGAAGGCGTTGCGCGTGCCATGCGGGTCGCGATTTCGCGTGAAGAAGAAAAGCTTGAGCAAAGCCTGCCATTTCTGGCGACTGTCGGCTCGGTCAGCCCGTATATCGGTTTGTTTGGTACCGTATGGGGCATCATGAATTCTTTCCGTGGTCTGGCAACGGCTCAGCAAGCCACTCTGGCAACTGTTGCCCCAGGTATTGCTGAAGCACTGATTGCGACAGCAATTGGTCTGTTTGCTGCTATTCCAGCGGTTATTGCTTACAACCGTTTTGCTGCGCGTAGCGAGACGCTGATCAGCCGCTACTACACCTTCGCCGATGAATTCCAGGCGATCCTGCACCGTAAAGTGCACACCAGCGAAGACTAATCAGGTAATTTCCAATGGCTTTAATCGCCCGAGCTCGCAAGAAGCGCAAGCCGGTTGCCGAAATGAACGTAGTGCCTTACATCGACGTGATGTTGGTGCTGCTGGTCATTTTTATGGTGACTGCACCGATGCTCAATCAGGGTGTGAAAGTTGATTTGCCTAAAGTCTCCAGCGAGGCTTTACCGCAAGACAACAACACTCAGGTTTTGACAATTTCGATCAAGGCTGACAAGACCTATTACTGGAACCTTGGCAGTGAAGTCGACACCGATAAACAAATGGACAAGGCGATGACCTTGCCTCAGATGACTGATGCCGTGACTAAAATCATTCGCGCGGGCAATGAGGGCGGCAAACAGACTCAAGTGTTCATTCGCGGTGATAAAACTGTGGATTACGGCGCTGTTATGGGTGCTATGGGTGGCCTGCAAAAAGCCGGGGTCGGTAACGTTGGCTTGATTACTGAGGCTCCCTGATGCGCGAACAGCGGGAGCCGTCCGCCTCTGAGAATTATTTTTGGCCTGCCGTTTGGGCGGTAGGGCTGCACGTCCTGATTTTCGCAATGCTATTCGTCAGCTTTGCCATGACGCCCGATCTGCCGCCCGCAAAACCAATTGTCCAAGCTACTTTGTATCAACTGAAGTCAAAAAGTCAGGCAACGACTCAAACCAATCAGAAGATTGCGGGTGAGGCGAAGAAGACGGCTGCACGTCAGACCGAAGTCGAACAAATGGAGCAAAAGAAGGTTGAGCAGGAAGCAGTAAAAGCTGCGGAGCAAAAGAAACAAGAGATTGCCGAAAAGGCCGCTGAAGCTAAGAAGGCTGACGAAGCCAAAGCAAGCGAGGCTAAGAAGGCGGATGAGGCAAAAAAAGCCGATGAAGCCAAGAAAGCGGATGATGCCAAAAAGGCCGCGGATGCTAAAAAGGCCGAAGAGAAAAAGCTGGCTGATATAGCTAAAAAGAAAGCCGAGGACGAGGCCAAGAAAGCCGCTCAGGAAGAGGCGAAGAAGCAAGCCGCCGAAGACGCCAAGAAGAAAGCAGCCGAGGATGCGAAAAAGAAAGCCGCTGAAGATGCCAAGAAGAAAGCTTTAGCAGACGAAGCGAAGAAAAAAGCCGCCGAAGATGCTAAGAAAAAAGCCGCTGCCGATGCTGCCAAGAAAAAGGCAGTAGAAGCTGCGCGTAAATCTGCTGAAGAGAAAAAGGCCCAGGCCTTGGCGGATCTGCTTTCTGATACACCGCAGCGGCAACAAGCATTGGCTGACGAGCAAGGTGATGAGGTCGCTGGTAATTTCGATGACCTGATTCGTTCTCGAGCTGCTGAGGGATGGGCTCGTCCACCTTCAGCTCGAAAAAACATGACGGTAGTACTGCAAATTGGCATGTTGCCAGATGGCACGGTAACGTCAGTGACAGTTGCCAAGTCCAGCGGTGATGGTCCATTCGACAGTTCAGCTGTTGCGGCGGTCAAAAACATTGGCCGTTTAACGGAAATGCAAGGCTTGAAGCCTAGCGATTTTAATCCTTACCGCTCATTCAAGATGACATTCACACCTGAGGATCTAGCCTTGTGATTAAATTTTTTCGAGGACTGCTGGTCATCGTCTGCTGCGTGGCAGGGATGGCGGTAGCAGATGAAAAGAACATCCTGGTCACCAGCGGTAGCGACCGGGCGACGCCTATTGCAGTTGTGCCTTTCGGCTGGCAGGGCGGTAACGTCCTGCCTGACGACATAGCTGAAATCGTTGGTAACGACCTACGTAATTCCGGTTATTACGCGCCTATTCCAAAGCAGAACATGATCAGCCAGCCAACTCAGGCCAGCGAAGTTATTTTCCGTGATTGGAAAGCGCTGGGTGCCCAGTACGTAATGGTGGGTAATATCGTGCCAGCGGGTGGACGCTTGCAGGTGCAATATGCCTTGTTCAACGTGTCTACCGAGCAACCGGTGTTGACCGGTAGCGTCTCGGGCACTACTGAGCAATTACGAGACATGGCGCATTATATTTCTGACCAGTCATTTGAAAAACTGACCGGCATCAGAGGTGCATTTTCAACCCGCCTGCTTTACGTGACGGCTGAACGCGCCAGTGTAAATAACACCCGCTACACCCTGCAGCGCTCCGATTATGACGGTGCGCGTGCGGTGACCTTGTTGCAATCGCGCGAGCCGATCCTGTCGCCGCGCTTCGCGCCGGATGGCAAACGTATCGCTTATGTGTCGTTCGAACAGAAGCGTCCGCGTATCTTTGTTCAGAATATTGATACCGGCCATCGTGAGCAGGTCACTAACTTTGAAGGCCTGAACGGTGCTCCAGCGTGGTCGCCCGATGGTTCCAAGTTGGCGTTTGTACTATCTAAAGATGGCAACCCAGATATCTACGTGATGAATATGGCTTCGCGCCAGCTTACCCGCGTCACTAACGGTCCGGGCATCAACACCGAACCGTTCTGGGGTAAGGATGGTTCGACCATCTACTTCACATCTGATCGTGGCGGTAAACCACAAGTCTACAAAACCAGTCTGGGAGGCGGTTCGGCGCAGCGTGTGACCTTTATTGGTAACTACAACGCCAATCCGAAGCTTTCAGCTGATGAAAAGACGCTGGTAATGATCCACCGCCAAGATGGATTCACTAATTTCCGGGTTGCGGCGCAAGATTTGGAGCGAGGAAGTGTAAAAATCCTCACAGATACTAACCTTGATGAGTCAGCTACTGTTGCACCCAACGGCACCATGGTAATCTACGCCACCCGCCAGCAGGGCCGGGGAGTCTTGATGCTCGTGTCTATTAACGGACGCGTAAGGCTCCCTCTACCTACCGCTCAAGGCGAAGTCAGAGAACCTTCCTGGTCCCCTTACCTGAACTGACGTGGTGATAGATACAAGTTGCACATAACACTTGGGGTTCATTAGGAGTTTTACGATGGAAATGCTGAAGTTTGGTAAATTCGCTGCGCTGGCACTGGCCATGGCTGTAGCTGTAGGTTGCTCGTCCAAAGGCGGCGACAATGCCGGTGAAGGCGCTGCTGTTGATCCAAACGCTGGTTACGGCGCAAACACAGGCGCTGTTGATGGCTCCTTGAGCGAAGAAGCTGCTCTGCGTGCTATCACTGTTTTCTACTTCGAATATGATTCTTCGGATCTGAAACCAGAAGCAATGCGCGCTCTGGACGTTCACGCTAAAGACCTGAAAGCGAACGGCGCTCGCGTTGTTCTGGAAGGTAACACTGACGCCCGTGGTACTCGTGAGTACAACATGGCACTGGGCGAGCGTCGTGCGAAAGCCGTTCAACGCTACCTGGTACTGCAAGGTGTTTCTCCAGCACAACTGGAGCTGGTGTCCTACGGTAAAGAGCGTCCAGTTGCTACTGGCAACGACGAGCAGTCGTGGGCTCAGAACCGTCGCGTCGAACTGCGTAAGTAATTCGTTATGCGAACGTGCCGCCGTGCTGTAACTATTCTGACTCTCAGCCTCATGCCGCTAGCGGTATGGGCTGCGGTTCCTGTGGTCGATGACAACTCTGGCTCTAACAATAGCGGGGGGAGATATCCATCACCGGGTTATGGTGCGAGCGGCGCCTATGCCGGGGGAGGGGTCTCGACCCCTGTCTCGGCACAGGGTGTGCTGTTCAACCAGTTACAACAAATGCAGGACCAGATTTCGCGTCAACAAGGCGTGATCGAAGTTTTGCAAAATGATATTTCGCGCATGAAGCAAGAAAACCTGGAGCGATACCAGGAACTTGATCGGCGTATTGGTACTGGCGCTGCTCCTGCTGCTGCCACGCCTGATAATTCTGCTGCTGGTGGTGCTTCTGCCGCTGGCAATACCGCAGCGCCTGCATCTCAGGCAGCTGCAAGTTCGGAACCTGCTGATCCGGCCAAAGAGAAGCTCTATTACGATGCTGCTTTTGACCTGATCAAGGCAAAGGATTTCGATAAGGCCAGTCAGGCGTTTGCTGCCTTTCTGCGCAAATACCCCAACAGTCAGTATGCTGGGAACGCCCAGTATTGGTTGGGTGAAGTGAGTTTGGCCAAAGGCGATCTTCAAGCTGCTGGCCAAGCGTTCGCCAAAGTGAGTCAGTTATACCCTAAGCACGCTAAAGTGCCCGACTCACTCTACAAATTGGCTGACGTTGAGCGCCGCCTAGGCAATACCGACAAAGTAAAAGGGATCTTGCAGCAAGTTGTTGCGCAGTATCCTGGTACGTCGGCAGCACAGTTGGCTCAGCGCGATTTGCAACGCATGTAAGCCTTTGACGTTTTCATCGAGAAACCCGCGCTTATCGCGGGTTTTTTCGTTAGAATCCACGCCCTTTTATGAAATACGCTCTTCTGAGTCCTGCTTATGCTGATTCTTTAGAGTGCCTGACGGAGGCGGACAGCCTGTTTAGCTGTTACGCCCGTGGCGGATATGCAAGACACATTAAGAATTACCGAAGTTTTTTACTCCTTGCAGGGTGAAACGCGAACGGCTGGCTTGCCCACCGTTTTTGTTCGTCTGACTGGATGCCCTTTACGCTGCCAGTATTGCGACAGCGCCTACGCCTTCAGTGGTGGGGCGGTACGCGCCCTCGACAGCATTCTCCAGGAAGTAGCTGATTTTCGTCCACGTTACGTATGCGTGACTGGCGGCGAACCGCTGGCACAGCCCAATGCTATTCCCTTGCTCAAGCAGCTTTGTGATGCCGGTTATGAAGTGTCGATCGAGACAAGCGGGGCACTGGATATTTCTGCCGTCGATCCACGTGTTAGCCGCGTACTTGATCTTAAGACTCCCGGTTCCAAAGAGTCTCATCGTAACCTCTACGAAAACATTGCATTACTGACCCCCCATGATCAGATAAAATTTGTCATTTGCTCGCGGGAGGACTACGACTGGGCAGTTTCTAAGTTGATTGAATACGGCTTGGAGCGACGCGCGGGTGAGGTGTTGTTTTCGCCAAGCCATCACGACCTTAAGGCCCGTGATTTAGCTGACTGGATTGTCGCGGATAACTTGCCAGTACGTTTGCAAATGCAATTGCACAAATATCTATGGAATGACGAACCGGGGCGTTGAAATGACTGTACAAACGACTGCCGCTGAAAAAAGAGCCGTGATTTTGCTATCTGGTGGACTCGACTCCGCTACGGTTGTGGCCATGGCGCGCGCTGAGGGTTACAGCTGCTACGCAATGAGTTTTGATTATGGTCAGCGCCATCGTGCCGAACTTGACGCCGCAGCGCGAGTAGCGCGTGACTTGGGCGTAATTGAACATAAAGTTATTGGCTTGAATCTAAATGGCATCGGCGGCTCGGCTCTGACCGACATCGCCATTGATGTACCTGAAGCGCCAAGCGAAGGCATTCCAGTGACCTACGTGCCAGCACGTAACACTGTGTTCCTATCCTTGGCATTGGGTTGGGCAGAAGTACTGCAAGCGCGCGACATCTTCATTGGCGTCAATGCCGTGGATTATTCGGGCTACCCGGATTGCCGTCCCGAATTCGTAGAAGCCTTCGAAGTGATGGCAAATCTGGCAACCAAAGCTGGTGTCGAGGGGCAGGGATTGCGTATCAAGGCGCCTTTGCAAAACATGAGCAAGGCACAAATTGTTCAAGCAGGAGCCAAACTCGGTGTGGACTACTCGCTGACCGTATCATGCTACCAAGCTGATGCTCAGGGTTATGCATGTGGCAAATGTGACAGCTGCCGACTACGTGCCGAAGGCTTTAAAGCCGCTGGAGTTGACGACCCTACGCGCTATTTTTAAATTATTTCAGATTTATTTTTAACAAGGTGTTGAATTCTCGTTAAAAATCAGTATTATACGCACCACAACGAAGCGGGTCGTTAGCTCAGTTGGTAGAGCAGTTGGCTTTTAACCAATTGGTCGTAGGTTCGAATCCCACACGACCCACCATATGCAACATCAAAACAGCCGGTCAGTACCTCAGGGTCTACCGGCTTTTTTGTGCCTGCGATTTGGTGAGAGGCGCCCAAACATCAGTAAAACCTAATCCTATCTACGTAGACATGCAGCCGTCTATGGCGAACAGTAGTTTCGCGCCGGGGTGATGTCAATCTGCAGTAGCCCACTGGCGGTACCATTTGATCAAAATACGAAGTGTCTGTCGGAAGACGTTCCTTGCTAAGTAGGAATGTTCGTATATCAATAGCGTTGCTGTCAGTTGAGCGTATCTGAAGCAGGCTCTGCTTCGATCAGCCACTGGCATGAACCCATGAACCCATGAACCCATGAACCTTGTACGCGTTAGCCCCCAATCATAATTTTTTATACAGCCACGCGTGATCATGAGGGTGAAGAGGGTTGAGGGTTCTGAACCATCATCTCAACCCACGGATTAGCCCCGGTATTCGAATACGCCGACACCACCGCATCCGGCACGTAATGCCGCACCTTTGTCGACGTCCTCATCTTGCAGCCCAGCGCCGTGCACAGCAGCCAATAGCAAATACCGACCACCTTGTAATCAAGGCATTGAGGCGATAGAGGTGAGGCAATGATCGTTGCTGAAGTGAACGATGCAGAAGCGCTGAAAGGCAGGCTGCAGATGAGAGCCAACGACAGAGGTCGGAGCAGGCGGCGGTTCATTGCGGTTGGCTCTTGGCGTCGTTGATGAGCACCAAGGCTTTGGCCATGTCTGGCTCACCGTAAACGACGTAGCGGCGATCAACAACGACGGCGGGGATCTTGGTGATACCGAGGCTCCAGGCTCCAGGCATCGGTAAGGTCTTGCTGGGCTTTGGCGAGATCGGTTTGTAAGCGTTTGCCGGAAGGGGTGTTGAGGCGGTTTTGGATGATCGCGGCGGCTTGGTGTGGGTCTGTGGGCAGGGCGCGGGACAGTTCGGCTTCTAGGTGTTGTTGCTGGTCTAAAAGAATGATTCGGGCTGGGCCGGCGGAGGTTATTGGGTGTGATTGATCAGTGATTATCCAGGTTTGGGCTTGGGTAAATGTGGTTATGGATAGAAAGGCGAGCGACAGCACCACATTAAGCGGTATGCGGGTGAGGGCTTGGCGGGTGGGCATGGTGCTGTACCTGAGATGGGCTCAGGTGCATGGGACTAGAAACAGTGAGTGGATGCAGTAGGAAAACAGTTTCTGGCTGAGGCGAGTTTTTTTGTTGTGAAGGGGGGCCTGGTTTTTATGTGAACTGTAGGCAATTTTTGGTTGGGAACAGCTCTTGCGTGTTAAGGGCTCCTTACGATAGCTGAGCAGTGATTCCAATAATAGGTGCAGGTCTAAGCTACAGGCAGAAAACGGTCCAGAGTGTGTAAAAACACTTTCGTAGCCTGGGTTCCTCAGCCCAGTGCTCCTGGGCTAGGCGGTTTCTCGAGCATTTGCCACGATCAGCGTCGGTAACGCGCCAGAGCGTCTATGAAGCGCTTGGGCACCTCTTAGAGCAGCAAAAGCTGGGCTTTTTACGCCGTCATCGCCTTCAACAAACCTTCGGTGCCGATGATTTTCATCACCCGTTTCAAGTTGTAGGCGAGCACATTCAAGCTCATCTCCGCACTCACCCCGTTAAGTTTTCGAGTCAGGAAGTGCGTTGCCCCCATCCATTGCTTGAGCGTCCCGAAGGGATGCTCAACAGTCCTTTTTCGAACCTTCATCATCTCTGGCGCGCAGTTCAACCGGCCCTGCATTTCCTCCAGCACAGCTTCATGTTCCCAGCGCCTTACTCGACGATTTGTGCTTGGAGTGCACTGGGTTTTCAGCGTGCAACTCTGGCATTTTGAACTCCAATAGCAGTGCATATTCATACCTTTCTCAACGCTGGAGAAACGCCAGATCAACGCCTCTCCAGCCGGGCAGGTGTATTCGTTTTTCGTTGCGTCATAAACGAAGGCATCTTTGTTGAATCGACCTTCAGCCTTGGCGCTTGAGGTCATCGGCTTTGGCACGTAGGCGGTGATGTTTGTGTTGTGACAGGCCAGGATTTCTTCACCCTTGAAGTAGCCTCGGTCCGCGACTACCGACAACGTTTCTGCGCCGATGGCTTCACGAGCCTGCTTCGCCATTGAACTGAGTTGGTCACGGTCGGAACCGCTGTTGGTGACCTCGTGGGCAACGATCAAATGGTGCTGCGTATCGACCGCCGTCTGCACGTTGTAGCCGACGATACCGCTGCCGCGCGTCATCATTGAGCGGGCATCCGGGTCGGTCAGTGAAACCTGTTTGTCTAGCGATTCGTTCAGCTGAGATTCAATCCCCTGAAGCTCTTTCATCTGCGCTTTGAGCTTGGCGATTTTATCTTCCAGGCTCGCAGTGTCTGGCGCGGAGGCGCTAGGTATTTGCCGATCAGCCGCATCTAGCGCGGCCAAATAGCGGTTGATGCTCGTCTCAATCTCTTCCATGCGCCGCTTCAGTTTGGCGCTAGTGAAATTGCGGTCGCGGTTATTCACCGCCTTGAATTTGCTGCCGTCGATAGCGACCAAATTTTCGCTAAACAACCCCAACTGCTGGCAGAGCAAAACGAACTGGCGGCAGACGCCGCGAATGGCTTTGCTGTTGTCTTTTCGGAAGTTGGCGATGGTTTTGAAGTCGGGCATTAAGCGCCCTGTTAACCACATGAGTTCGACGTTGCGCTGGGCCTCTCGCTCAAGACGTCGGCTCGACTGGATGCGGTTTAGGTAGCCGTAGATATAGATCTTCAGCAGGATCGCAGGGTGGTAGGCGGGTCTGCCGGTTTCGGCTGGAACGACGCCATCAAAACATAGCGTGGCCAAGTCGAGTTCATCGACGAAGACATCGACCACACGCACCGGATTGGTATCACTAACGTAGTCGTCGAGGCTTTCGGGAAGTAAGGTGCTTTGACCTCGGTGTTCACCCTGGATAAATCGTTTCATGGGTTTCCCTTGCGATGAGATTCTCAGAAATCATAGCAAGGGTTTGTTCGGGCGTTTTTACACACTCTGGGCCCAAAGCGGACGCTCGCCAAGCACTGAGCAGGCCTGGGGACCCGAAGAGATTCAACGTCGATAGCGAAGGTAGATGTTCATCATGCTGGTGCCTACTTCCCCTATTCGAGAGAACGGAATCTCCAGGCCCTCTGAACCAACGACCTTTTATATCCTCGACAGTGATGTGCTCAATCCAGCCAGACATATAAGAAGGGCCAATGTAATCAAGATTCCAAGAATCATCCTTGGGGTCGTTTGCACCAGACAGTGGGTCGTTTTTACAGGCTGTCAGTGCAAATAAAATCAGCAGCCAAGCCATGCATTGAGCGAGTAGTACTCCACGCTGACCGTTACCAACTGCCATAGGGGATGCCCCAGCGTTCGACGTAACGTTTGGAGTTTTTATCGATTTTTTCAGCGTAACGCCCTTGATTGCTCCCTTGATAAGGACCTAGCGGTTCAATTTGGGCTTGGCCGTGGCCCACTAAAACATTGTTCGAGCAGTTGTCCTGTACCCATACCCGAATCACTCCTCCAGGAGCCAAACCTAAAGTGAGTGATTGAGAAAAACTGGCCTGTTGCTCAGGCCAGTCTGGACATCGCCGGGCCGTGGATCCGCGCATGATACTGCGAGCGTCCTCGGAGATATTGACCCAGCCGGTGTAGGTTATTTGTTCAATGATGGACTGCCAACGCACGTAAATACTGTTAGGCAGATCAGCTCCGCTCATAGAGTAGTAGCTGCCTATTCTAGGGCGCCAACCTCTTGCGTATTCCTTATCCAGTTCCAGGTTTTTGGAGCCTAGCCCCCCACCTCTCGGCCCTCCGATTAGTCGTCCTTTTATGTCTTTCACGACAATTTGTTCTATCCAGCCTTGCATGAAAGACGGACTCACGAAATCAATGCTCCAAGTATCGCTTTTGGGGTCGTTTGCACCTGACAGTGGGTCGTTTTTACAGGCTGAGAGCATCAAAATGCTCAGCAGCATAAAAGCTGTTTTGAGCTGTTTCATAACACAGCCTCTGTCCGCACATGGGGGTGGCGCACGCGTATTCCGTCCTTCATGGGGGAATTGATGTAAAGCAAGGTGATGGCCCTGCCTCTTTCTCTAGCCGTGGGGTGGTTCCAATGGGCCGAGGTGTGGATATATCGGTGGCGCAGCAGAGTCTCTTCTGCTGGGGTGAGTGTGTAATCGCCTGCAACCAACCTGTTGCACAGCGCTTCAAGTTCCGCAGGTATCTGAAACTCTGGTTTATCTTCAATGTCTTTAAGGGGCACGTTTTTGGCTTTGGCCAAAGCATGCATTACCCGACAATAAACCCTTGATAATTCACCTCGCACTTCCCTTCTGATTTGCAGGCCTGCAAAGACACGCTTTCTTGCTGGGGCCATACGGTCCTCACTGTCTGGTGGGAGCCGTTCTGCTTCGGGGGTGACAATATGCAGTGTGTCAGCAGGCCAGCCCTCTGCGATCCAGCGTGCTTTGGCTTCAACGGCATCACGATAAATCGATGTTTCAGTGACGTCGTGCTCGAGCGCCACCTCCAGCGACTGCAGCGGCGTCACCATTAGTTCTTCTTGCATCAGTGTTCGATACCCTCCGCCAAGATCCGAGTGTACGCCCGGCAGGGTAATTTCTGGATGATCGGGGCTGATCTGGCTTAAGGCGAAGTTGAAGCGTTTTTCATCACGGGCGACCAATTGCACCACGTTGCCTATTACATTTGGATTTAAGTAAAGCTGCAGGCGGGGGATATGTTTGCTGCTTAAATTACCAAGATTGTTCCAGCCAACGATTGATGCGACGGTATCAAACAGGCCGACAAATCCAAGTTGCACATCCACATAAGGTGCAAAATCAGGCCTGAATTTAAGTGCGGAGCGGTCTATCAGTTCACGCCAGTAACCTCGAGAGCCGCTGCTCACATGATTGGAAAAGTGGCGTGCGGCGGCTGCACCCCGGCTAAAGCCAAACACATCTAATGTTACCGAGCTGATTTCTGCGTCTGAATATAATCGGCTGATACCTTGCATCCATTTGAGGAGTTCTTGAAACATTTTACCTACCCGCTCCTCGACTCCTGTCTCGCCGCGGCCTGTGCCAGAGCCGACCCAGCTGTCTTTCTCGCCGCGTACAGTGCCAATGCCATCCATATAAAATCTGCGCTGAAGGCTTCTTTTCTTACCACTCCCCATTAAGTCAGTATCTGACGTATATAAATCTGCCAACTTGGCCACATTACTTAGATCATTCCCATAACTGCTGTCAGGATCGGCCATGTAGGGCTTACAGCTACCGTCCAGATCTTCAGCCCGAACCGGATGATGGGCGCCGCAGCGTATACCGTCGAAGACGTTGCTGGCGTTGTTGCCGGTGCCGTCGAAGAACACACCGATGCGCAGGCTCAGACCGAATTTTTTGGCGTGCTCTTCCTGTTGTTGCTGCTCTTAGTACTCGAAACCTTTTTGGTAGCGGGCTCCATCGGCTTGCGCAATATGATCGTAGCTGCGGTGTTCAGCCTCTTGATCGGCCAGTTCTTTGGCGGTCATGTCGTCGAGATATTTATGACCTCCCTCACCCCCCCACATGGCGCCAGATTTTATTGGGTACGTCTTCGTTTGCCATGTGAGTACTTTCGCTTTTGAAAAGCGTGAACTTTATGTGGCTGAGGCGAACATGGATGTAGGAGGGGTCAGGTAGATACCGAAAGAAAAAAACGTTATTTGCGTAGGTGCTGAAGGGTGCGGTCTTTTGAGAAACGGGTGTGTCATTGATGCCTGTTTACCGGAGATATCCGCTTGTTCGGTTCGCAGCAGGAGAGGATGGTTAGTGCTGAACTGGATTGAGTTAAAGATACTTCTTAAAACTCGAGACAGTGACATAAACAGCCACCCCCAACATCACCGCACACGGCCCCAAAATCAGCAACGGGCTGACACTTACGGGCAGCGCAAGATAAACCGTCCACGGCACAACTGTCAGCGGAATAATCGTTGCCCGGGCCTTGTGGTACAGGTAACTCGACTCTCGGCCTGAGCCAAATTTGCGCAAATCCCGCCGCACCAACCCGTCAACTAATCCGGTAAACCCCGCCAGTACAAACAACGGAATGGTCAGTGTCAGGATGACTATCCTTACGCAGAAGGTCAGCACGGTGTAGAGCGCGGCTAAGCCGTAGTCTTGCAGTTTGATCGTAAGCGCTCCATGAACCCCACCTTCAAAGCGCTTAGCTGATCTCGGATGCTGTGCTCCCGATTCTCTCAGGAGCCAGCCCGCCATGATGCGACCCGATGCCAAAGTCGAAAAAGTCTATCTCTACCCCAAACCCGTGGACTTTCGAAAATCCATTGATGGCCTTGCTGCGTTGGTCGAGCTGGATATCAAAGTCGCGGTATTCGACCCTGTGCTTTTCGTCTTCCTCAACAAGCCACGCTACCGCGTGAAGACTTTGTATTGGGAACGCAACGGCTTCTGCCTTTGGCTCAAGCGCCTCGAATCCGAGCGATTCAAAACATCGCCCGATGCCACGGACGACGCGATTATCCTGACCGTCCAGGAACTCAACTGGTTACTGGACGGTTTCGACCTCTGGCGCAATCGTCCTCATCAGGTTTTGAGGCCTCGATACGTGGCCTGATTCGGTATAATCCGGGCATGATTTCCGTGCCCGAAAACCTCCCCGACGATCCTGAATTGCTCAAGCAGCTGCTTGCGAAGATGCTGTCCAGAGTCGGTTTCCTCGAAGAAGAAAATGCGCTGTTGCGTCAGCGCCTGTTCGGACGCAAGTCCGAGCAAACGGCTGATCCGGCAACGCCGCAGTTGGCCCTGTTCAATGAGGCGGAAAGCGTCATCGAACCCATTGATGAAGCCGCGGAAGAAGAGGCTGTTGCGCCGACCCAGCGGCGTGGCAAGCGCAAGCCGCTACCGGCCGATCTCCCTCGCATCGAAGTCATCCACGAGCTTTCCGAGCATGAACTGACCTGTGCCTGCGGCTGTCGCAAACACGCCATCGGCGAGGAGGTCAGCGAGCAGCTTGAAATCGTGCCGATGCAAATCCGCGTGATCAAACACGTTCGTAAGGTCTATGGTTGCCGTGCCTGTGAAATAGCACCGGTTACTGCGGACAAGCCCGCTCAGTTGATTGAAAAAAGTATGGCCAGCCCAAGCGTGCTGGCGATGCTGCTGACCACCAAATACGTGGACGGTTTACCGCTTCACCGTTTCGAAAAAGTGCTGGGCCGCCAGGGCATCGATATCCTGCGCCAGACCTTGGCCCGCTGGGTTATCCAGTGCGGCGAACACTTGCAACCACTGTTGAATTTAATGCGCGACCGGTTGCTGGAAAGCCGCATCATCCACTGCGATGAAACTCGGGTACAGGTGTTGAAAGAGCCTGATCGGGAGCCAAGCAGTCAGTCTTGGATGTGGGTGCAAACCGGCGGCCCACCCGACAAACCAGTGATCCTTTTTGACTACTCCACTAGCCGGGCTCAGGAGGTGCCGACGCGTCTGCTTGATGGTTATCGCGGCTACGTGATGACCGATGATTATGCCGGTTACAACGCGCTGGGCGCTCAGGTCGAAGTGGAGCGTTTAGGCTGCTGGGCACATGCGCGGCGCAAATTCATCGGTGCTCAAAATGTACAGCCCAAAGGCAAGACGGGGCGCGCTGATATCGCGCTGAACCTGATCAGCAAGCTTTACGGTATCGAACGCGACTTCAAGACCAGCGGCGATGCGGAACGCAAAGTTGGCCGGCACGAACACAGCCTGCCGGTGCTGGCTCAGTTGAAAATCTGGATCGAAAAGACGCAGCCCCATGTCACCGCTCAGAACGCGCTGGGAAAAGCCATCACCTACCTGGCCAATAACTGGAGCAAACTTGAGCGGTATGTCGAGGAAGGCTACTTGCCGATCGACAACAACTCAGCCGAACGAGCCATCAGGCCCTTCGTGATCGGAAGGAAGAACTGGTTGTTCAGCGACACGCCCAAAGGCGCGACGGCCAGCGCTCAACTTTACAGCTTGGTTGAGACCGCCAAAGCCAACGGCCAAGAGCCCTATGCGTGGCTGCCACTGGCATCTTCGACTGAGGATTACGAAACTTTACTACCCTGGAACTGCTCGCCGGTATCGCATAGCTAAACGCGCTAGCCACCATGGCTGGTGGGGTTTATGGTGAGCTTATAGATACGAGCGGAGCAACGATCATGGAATACGACGATAAATTGATTGAAGAAGCCATACTTGCCCTGCTGGCAACCTTCAGTTTTGATGACGGCAATACTTGGAAAGGGTTCGACTTCGAGACCATGAATCGATTGCATGAACAGGATTTAATCAGTAATCCGGTGAACAAGAGCAAATCGATTTGGTTGACGGCTGAAGGGCTGGAGCGAGGTCGGCAGATAGCCGACCGGTTGTTTGGGGTAAGAACTCAAGCAGAGCATGTATCCGACTCGGATATCTGACTTCATACCCCGGCTATACGGTAGGTGGGGTATATGGATCGCTTACGGTCATTTCTTGTGGGGTGCCGAGGTGGTCGCAGTGGTACCAGCTCAGGACGTCGATTTTCGGGGCGACAGGTTTGTAGGTCCATACAGGGTCGGTCTTGTGGTTGTACTCGCCGCTGTAGTCCGGTTGTTTGAGCAGGCGTATGCCGCCGTGGCGCAGGGCTTGGGCCACGGGTACGAAGGTGCCGGGTTCGTAGAGGTAGTGAACGGTGCGGCCGGTGTCGGTTTCGAGCAGTGGCGGGGAGTTTTCCCATGCCAAGGTGTCACCGTCCCAGCCGTAAAGGGTGTGGTCGCAGCCCAGTTCGCGTTGTTTGCGGGCGTGCTGGTTGATGTTCCAGCCCGATCCGGCCTCGGGTTTTTTTCGGTAGTGCGCTTCTGAGTGCTTTGCGATCCGACGACCCAAGGCGTCGTAGAAGTAGCGCACGCTCAAACGGTCGTCGTTAAAGGCTTCAAGTCTGTCAAACAGGTCCCATTGCAGTTGGCTTAAGCGGCCGTTTTGCAGGCGTTTGGTCTGGTTGCCGCGTTCGTCGTATTCGTAGTGGATGCCCACGTATTCGCGCAGCAGGTTGTCCATCAGTTTGTTGCGTTTGGGGTCTTGCTCCAGCGGTCTTTGTGGCTGTTGCTGTTTTTCGTTGAGTAGGTTGCTGGCCGGGTCGAAGGCGAAGGTTTCTTCGCCTAAGCGGCTGGTCGCGCTGAGCAGTCGGCCGACGGGGTCGTAGCGATAGGCCAGCGGGCCACGGCGGGTGTCGTTGATGCGGGTCAGTTGGCTGGCGTGGTCGTAGGTGTAATCGCGCTTGAGCAGTGTGGATGTGTCGTCGCCGCGGCCCAGTAATTGCTCTTGCAGGCGCCCGACCGGATCCCAGCTTTGACGTTGCAGCAGGTGGTTGCCTTGATGGCGCGCGACTTCGCGGTGCAGGTCATCACGCTCGTAGTTGACCAGTTCGTGTTCGTCGAACTTGAGGCTGAGCACGTGGCCGCTGCCGTAGGTAAGCTAACTGACGCGATGGCCATCCGGGCGGGTGGTGGCGATGCGCTGGTTTAGCGGGTCGTATTCGTGTTGCCACACGCAGACGATGGGAGTTTGTTGATGAAGGTAGTGCTGGTGTTCGCGCAGCAGGTTGCCTGCGGGGTCATGGAACCACTGTAAGCGGCTGTGCAGGTTACTGGCCTGTAGCAGGTTGCCGTTGCCGTCGTAGGCAAAGGTTTCGGTTTGCGTACGCTCACCGAGGATGGCGCAGCGTTCGATGAGCCGGTTCATTGGGTCAAACTGCAGGGCGGTGGTTCTTTGCCCCTCTTGGGTGCTGGCTAGGGGTTGCACCTTCGATCAGTAAGGTGATGTGCGCTGTGTTTGCGTCCAGCATGTGTCCCATTCCATTCGTTACACCGTGAGTGGGCGCATGGTGCGAGTGGGAAATTGGGGTTACAACGGGTTAAGGGAGGGTGGGTATAGATTCAGAAGAAGCTTACGCATGGCGGGAATTTGTGATCATTTTCGCGATACTTGTTCTTACGTGAAATTACCCTTTTATCCATTTCGCTGTCTGTGGAGATGCTCGCTTTCCTTTGGTAGCGTTTGGGTCAGTCATGCAAAAATGCTGAGTGTTTACCCATCACAGAGCCACTACCCGCTGCCAATCGAGTCGCTACCGCTAATGGAATCTGCATGCACACTGGGAGCATCAGAACAGCATCCAGCCACAACCCGTAAACTACGGACCGGAGTTGAATTAGCGAGGAGCGTTACATGTACATAGGTGAACTTGCTAAGTTGTCGGGGTGCACGCCCAAAGCCATTCGTCTGTATGAGCAACTGGGCCTGCTGACCCCGCAGCGTCTTGGCAGTTATCGGTTATACACGGCCCATCACCTAACGCTGGTGCAGATGATCCGCACGGCCCAGGCGGTGGGGTTCAAGCTGCAGGAGATGAGCGAGCTGCTGGCAGCCAAGCAACATCAAGCACCGTTTCCGCTTGCGCTGGCCAATCAGGGCATCGAGGCCAAGCGCCTAGAACTGCAAGCGCAGATCCTTGCTCTGCAGGATCGCGAGCGGCACCTGACGCTGTTGCAACAACAGATCAACCAGCAATTCGCCCCCACGTCAGTGCTTGGCGCCGCGCCCGGTATCAGCGCGCCAACAGATGCGTAAACGCCTGTTTGAGGGCGTTCTGCGGCGAGCGCGGCTGGTAGCCCAGTTCATTGATGGCCTTGTCGATGCAGTAGACCTGGCGCACTCCATAAAACATCTGTACCTGGCTGAGCAGCAATTCGGCCGGCTGACCGGTGTACCGTGCCCGCTGTTCTTGCAGCCAAGCGATCAACAACAGCAAAGCTTTTGGGGCTCGGCGCGGCAAACGATAGCCGGGGCACAGTGTGTTGAGCGCCTCGATCACCTCAGCCAGTGATGAGGCCTGTTGATTGGCCAGTAGGTAACGCTGGCCAGCACGGCCTTTTTCAGCGGCGCGGATCAAGCCATCGGCCACGTCGCGCACATCGACAAAATTGAAATAAAAATTCGGGTCAAGCATCAGTTTGCGCCCCAACACGGCCGCAAGAAATCCCATCGTATCGGTCAGCCGTGTGGTGTGAGGGCCGATGATGGCCGAGGGCAACACCGCGACCATCGGTAGGTTATGGGCTTTAGCGGTCTCCCAGGCAGCGCGTTCAGAAAGGATTTTCGAACGGTAGTACGGGTTGCTCTGGTCAGTATTCCAGCTGCTTTCATCTAGGCGCTGGCCATTGTGCCCCACTGCAGCTACGGAGCTGACATAGACCACGCGCCGAACCCCAGCCTCTGCGGCGGCCCGCAGTACATTACGGGTGCCTTGTACGTTGACGTCGACGATTTCGGCGTGTGGATTCCTCGCCCAGTGCTTGAACACTGCCGCGACTTGGTACAGCACATCCACCCCTTGCAGGGCCTGGCGCAGTGAGTCGGGGTCTTGCAATTCGGCGCATACCACCTGGCAGTCGAGCCCGTTCAGGGCTGCGCCTCGGTCGATGTCACGGACCCCGGCGCGCACGTGTTGCCCCCGGGCGAGTAGTGCTCGCACGAGAGTGTTGCCCAAGTGCCCATTGGCACCGGTGACCAGCGATAGCGTATTCATGGATTGCCTTATCCTCTGACGGCGGAGCCTGAGATGACAAGGCAGGGTAGGGGTTGTCCCAAGGGGCAGAGTCAAGCGCTGGGGTCAGCCAATCGAAAGTGAGAGCACAGTCACGGCACCGGCTTGTTCACCACGATTGCGCGCAACCATCAACACCGTGCCTTGCGACCATGACTGTGTGGCCGGTATGCGTGAACGCCATAACTGCATCATTCAAGCGTGGGGCGCGGTGAAGCCAGCGATGGGGCAGGTGGCGATTGATGAAGCCAAGCACGCCATCCGCGACTTGAAGATACTGGGTTTTCACTTCCACCCGATCATGCAGCACTTCAGCGTGGATGATCAGCGCTATGACCCACTTAGCCTGCCCGAGCGTCGACGTTGGCTGATTGCTACGCCGGGCTGTGTGTGTACACCGTTTGGCGCGCCAGAGAGGGCTCAAGGCCGCGATGGGAAATTGCGCGATTATTATAAATAATCGTGAATTAAGCGCTAAAAAGTCTGATGGCTTGATCGCATTTTATTTTTCGAATCTTAGTCGACGAGGGCATCGAAATTCGATGAGTCATTCAGACCCTCCTTAAGCTCTGCAAAACGATTTGAATGAGTAATATCTTAAGACATTAATTAACGGCATCACCTTGTGTGTCGGCTACTTTTATTTATTAAGACTATAAACATGCCTACGCACAAGGAAGAGCCATGACATTAATAATGACCAACATGACACAAAAGGATGTGCCAGTGGTCGCAAGTGGGGTTAGTAGCGAACTTATTATTAAGTTGGAGACCACGGGCGAAAAAGAACGTTTCGGGGCTAGGGTCGAAGCCGTAATGGGGGTGGACAGTAAAGTCAAATCCATTTTTATGAGCAACGCTCAATACGGCTTCCGACCGCACAGCAATGGTCGCGATGCACACTGGCACTACGCGCCTTCGTTCAACTCAGAGCATTGGAAACCTGAGATTAGCATCGATGTAATATGTCGAAATTTACCCGCCTACAGCAGCGTAATTGAAATCGGTACGTTTACTTACTACAGCGCAGATAATATTAAAGGTGTCACAACACCATTGAAGGTCAGAGCAGCTTATGATCCGAATATCAAGCTGGACTTACAAGAAGAACTGCTGGCTACTTGGGAAGACTACTCAACCAATAGGCGCGTTTACAGCCATAAGATTCGTCTTGATTTGCCTGATGATAATCTCAGTCATTGGAGTGTCTCTTTTAAGGTTTCGCCAGGAACAGTGCTGTTCAAAAAACCGTGGACAGCATACACACACGACCTAGAAACCGGGGTGGTTGAATTCAAGTGGTTTGCGACTAAGTCTAATATTCAAACGGAACTAAGAGAGGTCGATTTTCAGTTGCTGTCCACGTCACTCATCTATAACCCTGCACTTGAAAAACTAGCCAGCCTCACTGGTTATTACGTTATGGCAGAGGATCAACTCGTCAGTGATTTAGAGAGTTAAAACACACTCGCAAGCCTCAACGCCCACACCGGATGCAGCGTTTGACGAAAGCGCTCTTCATCTCGGTGTTGGCCGATTTTTGGCCCAATCCAATCGAACTGGCAACGCCCGGGTGGATGCCCAGATCTGAAAGATGTATTGCTCAAATACTCGCGCATCGGCTGCTTGACATGCACTGAACTCGGCCTTATAAAGAACGTGTTCATAAATGATCAACAACAATAATGGATGCGATCTTATGCGCCGTATCGACTTGCACTGCTACCCCAACACCCAACGCTGGATCGACTGCCAAGGTCCTTACGTCAAGGCGTTAGCGGAGTACTGGCACCGGGACTGGAAAGCCAAAACCGAAGAAGAAGTGGTGCGCGAGTTTCAGAGCGCTGGCATTGAGGCGGTGCTGGTTGCACTGGACTTGCGTGCCACCATCAATACTGTGCCTTGCGACATTGACGATGTAGCCGGCATGCGAGATCGTCATGACTGCATCATTCAAGCGTGGGGCGCGGTGGAGCCAGCGATGGGGCAGGTGGCGATTGATGAAGCC
The DNA here is from genome assembly GCF_001411475.1 of Pseudomonas endophytica. Taxonomy (GTDB): domain Bacteria; phylum Pseudomonadota; class Gammaproteobacteria; order Pseudomonadales; family Pseudomonadaceae; genus Aquipseudomonas; species Aquipseudomonas endophytica. The sequence goes on from NZ_LLWH01000090.1 coordinate 35,195, forward strand.
AAGCACGCCATCCGCGACCTGAAGATGCTGGGTTTTCACTTCCACCCGATCATGCAGCACTTCAGCGTGGATGATCAGCGCTATTACCCGCTCTGGGAGGAAATCAACGCCCTTAAAGTACCGGTCATGATTGACGTCGGCATGACCGGCATGGGCGCAGGCTTGCCCGGTGGTTTTGGGGCTAAGACGCGGCATGCTCACCCGTCGTCCATCGACACCCTGGCCGCTGATTTCCCCGACTTAACCATCATCATGGCGCACCCTGGTTATCCTTGGATCGACGAAACCACCGTCTGTGCACTGCACAAGGGTAACGTGTTTTGGGAAATGTCCGGTTGGGCACCAAAGTATCTGCCAGAGGCGCTTAAGCGCGATATTCGAGGGCGGCTCAAGCACAAGGTCATGTTCGGTAGCGATTACCCCAGCATTCCCCACGAGCGGCTGTTCAAAGAGTGGAACGAGCTGGGTTACTCCGATGAAGTATTGGAGCTGTTCTTCCACAAAAATGCCGAACGCGTTTTGGGTCTCTGACATGGGCAGCGAACAGCACAATGTGCAGACCGAGCGGCGCGGGCACGTGCTCTATATCCGCATCAACAGGCCCCACGTTCGTAACGCCCTAGACCCGCTCACCTATTACCAACTGAGCTTGGCGTGCGATCAACTGGAGGCTGACCCCGAGCTTTGGCTCGGGGTACTCACAGGGGAGGGGGATCAAGCCTTCAGTGCCGGTCGCGACCTCAAGCAACTGGCTGAAATGTCAGTGGCCGATGAGGCCAAAAAGCAAGCAGAGGTTGAGTTGTGGCAGCGCACCGTTCGCTTGACCGACCGCTTTAGTTTCGCCAAGCCACTGATCGCCCGGCTCAATGGTTCGGCGCATGGCGGTGGACTCGAACTGGCCTTGGCCTGCGACATCATTGTTGCGGCCGAGCATGCCCAACTCAGCCTGCCCGAGCCTCGGCGTGGGCTGATTGCCACGGCGGGCGGCGTACACCGTCTGCCGCGTCAGATAGGGCTCAAGGCCGCGATGGGGTATTTGCTCTCCGGGCGAGCCATGACCGCGCAACGGGGCTACGAACTGGGCCTGATCAACGAAGTGGTTCCTGGGCATTTGCTCGATGAAGCGGTCGAGCAATGGGTGGCTGACATTCTGGCCTGTGCGCCCTTGGCGGTTCGCGCCACCAAGGCTTGTGCCATGCAGGGCCTTGATCTGCCATTGGCCGATGCTATGGCCCGAAACTACGACGCGGAAGAACACCGCAAGTGCAGTGAAGATAGCCTTGAAGGTCCGCGTGCTTTTAGCGAAAAACGTCGACCGCAATGGCGAGGATGCTGAAGCTCTACGCTCGATTTTCACCCGATACGGTACGCTTAGCAGGCGGCACCGCTACCTGAATAACAATAATCACAGGTGATAGGAAATGAAGACGTCGCGCATGTTTTACGGCTGGTGGGTCGTGATCGCCTCAATCATGGGGATGATCATCAGCCAAGGCCCGGTTCTGGTATTTACCTTCGGTATTTTCATGAAGCCCCTAAGCGCTGAGTTCGGCTGGAGCCGATCTCAGGTATCGCTGGCGCTGACGATCGCAATTCTGACGGCAGCAATCTTTACTCCCTGGATCGGCCGTCTGATTGATCGCAAAGGCGCCCGACAAGTCGCTATCCCGGCCTTACTGTTATTTGGCGTAGGGATCATGTCGCTAGGCCTTTTGCCTGCCAATTTAGTCCTTTTCTATATAGCGTTTGCCGTGATTGGGTTGCTATCCACTGGCGGCACGCCCACGCCTTATGCGATGGCCGTGAATTGCTGGTTCATCCGCCGTCGCGGTCTAGCCCTAGGTTTAAGCATGGCGGGCATCGGCCTCGGTGCGGCATTGCTGCCTATGTTGGCTCAGCATGCCGTGGCCGCCTTGGGCTGGCGTTGGGCCTATGTGGTGATGGGCTTGGTGATTGTTCTCGGCGCCGGAGGTGTTGCTTGGAAGCTTCAAAACAAGCCTGCTGACTTAGGGCTTTTTCCAGACAACCAACCCACTGCGAGTGGTCTGCCTCATTCACCGGACAAGGTGGGCTTGAACGCCGGAAGGGCGCTGCGCAGTCGCACGTTTTGGCTGATCGGTGCTGCGTTTTTCTTGGCGGCGCTGGCGATTAACGGCTGTTCAGTGCATTTCGTGCCCTTACTCACCGACCGCGGTGTCCCCGCTGGCGAAGCCGCACGCATCGCCTCAATTATCGGTATCGCGTTGATCATCGGTCGTGTCGGTGCGGGGTACTTGCTCGATTATCTATTCGCACCCTTTGTTACCGTGTTTTTCTTCATTGGCCCGGTCATTGGCATCCTCTTGCTTTACAGCGGTGCCACCGGCGTAACGGCAATGATCTGCGCGGCTTTGATTGGTTTGGGCGTCGGCGCTGAGGTGGACTTGATTGCGTATCTGATCGCTCGCTATTTCGGTTTACGCGCCTTTGGTGAAATTTACGGCTACCTGTTCGGCCTGTTCTGTTTAGGCACCGCCTTCGGCCCCCTGTTAATGGGCGTTGGCCAGACGTTAACGGGCAGTTACGACGCAGTCTTGCTGCTATTTGCCTGCTGCATGGTGGTGGCCTGTGTACTCATGCTTTTCGTGGGTCGCTACCCGGATCTTCATGCGCTGCAAAAAGGCTCAACGGTCAGCCCGCCTGCAAGCCATGCATTATCAGGCTCAAGCGCTTCATAAGTTCATTGAGGCCGTCTTGCGGGTCTTGTGAGTCGTCCGCCAACCACATGCGAATCTCCGCTGCCAATAGATAGAACATGGTCTTGGCGATCATGTTGTTGTCTTCCTGGCAGCGGACTTCTCCTTGAACTCGCGCCTGTTCAACCAAGGTTGAGAGGGAGTCGATGGTACGCGCTCGGGTGGCCTGGAAGCGTTCGCTCTGCATCCCCGTTGTATAGAAGGTGATCTCTCGGGTCAGGTCCCGTGAGATCACTTTGTCTTGCCCGTAAAACACAAAAAAATGCCGCAGTGCATTGTGCAGATTCTCCAGCAGCGGACGGTCAGCGGCGCAGTCGGCAAAAGCCCGCGTGGTCAGCTCGTCAAGGTCGTCGTTGAACACCAAAAACAGCAGGTCACGCTTGTCGGTCGCGTACAGGAACAGCGTCGACAGACCAACGTCAGCCTCCTGGGCGATTTGTCGGGTTGTGGTCGGTTCAAAGCCGTTTTCGGTGAAGAGTTTTTTCGAAGCAGCACGGATTCGCAGGAATTTGTCGAGCTTGTTGCGTTCGCGCAGACCCAGCGGAGTAGGGGTGTTTTCGCTCATGTCAGACCTTTGTTTTTCTGATTTTGTCGGGGGTTGAAGGGCCTCATCTTAAGGGATGGTCTGGGCCTTGACAAACAATATGATCACGTCTAAAAATGAACATGTTCTTTTAAAAACAATAACGAGGTCGAACATGTCCCACTCCAAAAAAGTCGCTCTAGTTACAGGTTCCGCATCCGGCATTGGCGCCACCGTGGCCGTGGCTCTGGCCACTGCCGGCTACGACGTGATCGTTAACTACAGCCGCAGTGAGGCTTCGGCTAGGGCCACCGTCCAAGCTTGCGAAGCCGTCGGGGCACGGACAATGTTGTTGCAGTGCGACGTGTCGAATGAGGACAGTGTCAAAGCCATGATCGCCGCCATCCGCGAGCAATATAGCCACTTGGACGTGGTGTGCAGCAACGCCGGTGTGTCTATCGACACGCCGCCGAAAAAGTTCGACGAGATCGACGTAGAGGATTGGGACCGGGTGTTTGCGGTGAACGTGCGCGGCTTGTTCTTGATCGCCAAACACACCAAAGCCTTGTTATTCGAGGCACCTCGGCCGTGCATGGTCAACACCGCTTCAATTGTCGGCATGCGACCTGGTGCGCAGCCGCTGCCGTATTCGGCGTCTAAGGCGGCCGTTATCAGCATGACTCAAACCTTAGCCAATGCGTTGGGGCCCAAGGTTCGGGTCAACGCCATCGCTCCCGGCTGGATGGAGGGCGAGTGGATGGAATGGATGTTGGGCGACAACTACGACAAGTTAATGACCCGCCGCGCACGCGCCACACCCCTGCAGCGGTGTGTGACCATGCCGGATGTCGCTGAAGTGGTGCTCACCCTGATCGAGCATATGCATTTCGTGACCGGTGAAACCATCGTCATTGATGGCGGCTTCGCCAAGACCACCTGAGCTGATCCTTTCGGGCCAGAGTAGCGCTGGCCCCGCGTGTTCCTTCCAACAATAACGACAACATCGAGGACATTTCCATGATGGGATTCGTGCCGTTTCCAGAAAAGTTCGTTGAACACTATCGAGCCAAGGGCTACTGGCAGGACCAGACCCTGGCGAACACCTTTCAGGCGGTGTGCCGCCAATACGGCGATCGTATAGCCGTGTGCGACGCTCAACGTGAGGTGAGCTACACCGAGCTTGACCACGTCGCCACGCGCCTAGGCTTGAACCTATTGGACGCAGGTCTGGTGCCTGGGGATATCGTTGTTTTGCAACTGGGCAACGTGCTGGAGTTTGTTTTCGTGTACTTAGCTTTGCAAAAAATTGGCGTGCGGCCGATTCTTGCGCTTCATACCCATCGTTATCGTGAACTGCGCCAGTTCGTCGAGTTGTCTGGCGCCACCGCCACGATCACCGCGGACCGTTCTAAGGACTGCGACTTCATCGACATTGTTAACCGTGTTCAGGCAGATACCACCAGCATCCGCCGCAAGTTTGTGCTCGGTGACGTGGCTGACGGTTTTGTCTCGCTGGGCGACTTGCTGGCGCGTGAACCGAATCGCGATGCCTCTGAAATCGAGGCGATTCAGGCGGCGATTGATCCGTGCAGCCCAGCGCTGTTTTTGTTATCAGGAGGCACGACCGGCATCCCTAAGATGATCCCGCGCTCGCACAACGATTACGTTTGCAACTCACGGCTGGCCTCCAAATATACCGGTATTGATGAGCATTCGGTGTTGCTGGATGTACTGCCTATTGCTCACAACTTGCCGCTGGCGTGCCCAGGCTTACAGGGCTTTATGCTCTGCGGTGCCAAGGTGGTGCTGCACGCCAGCACGCGGGCTGAAGAGGTGTTCAGTCTGATCGAGCGCTTTAAGGTCACGCACATCCATGTCGTTCCGGCGCTGCTGATCATGTGGATGAACGATCCGCGGGTTGAGGCTTTTAATCTGGACAGTGTTCGAGTGATTCAATCCGGCGGCCAACGCTTGCAACCCGAAACGCGGGCCTTGACTGAGCACGTCTTGCGTAACTGCACGGTGCAGGAAAACTTTGGCATGGCCGAAGGTCTCCTGATGTTCGTGCGCTTGGACGACCCGCTGGAGGTGCGTCGTGAATCGGTGGGGCGCCCGGTGTGTGAAGACGATGAGATTCTCTTGCTCGGCGAAGACGATCTACCGGTACCGTTGGGTACGCCGGGTGAGCTGTGCTGCCGAGGGCCTTACACCTTGCGCGGTTATTTCAATGCCGCCGAACACAATGCGCGGGCGTTTACCCCGGACGGTTTTTATCGTTCCGGCGACATGATGCGCGAGCTGCCTTCAGGTAACTATGTGGTGGAGGGGCGCAAGAAGGATTTGATCAACCGCGGCGGTGAAAAAATTTCCGCTGAAGAAATCGAGAATTTGGTGCTGGCTCATCCAGCCGTCACCAACGTGGCGTGCGTGGCCATGCCTGACGCCGTGCTGGGTGAAAAAATGTGCGCCTTCGTGATCCTCAAACCGGCTGCACAGTTGAGCCTAGAAGACCTCGTCAGTTATTTGCAGACCCATGAAATCGCCCGTTTCAAATTGCCAGAGCGGCTGGAGCTAGTAGACAGTTTTCCGCTGTCGACCTTCGGCAAGGTGTCCAAAAAAGACTTGGTAGAACGCGTCAGCGCCAAGCTCAAGATCGAGGCGGCCTGAGATGAGTGACTTTATCGAGTACCGCTTCGAAGACGGCATTGTCACCCTGACGTTGTGTGCCCCCGACCAGCACAACGCATTGACTCATCAGGCTCAGTTCGACGCCTTTACTCAGGTGTGCGCGCGTATCAACCGCGATCCGCAGGTCAAGGTGGTCATCCTCACAGGCGCCGGTAAATCCTTTTGTGCGGGTGGCAATGTCAAAGACATGAAAGCCCGAGCAGGGCTGTTCGCGGGTGATCCGTATCAACTGCGCGACGGTTATCGGCATGGCATCCAGCAGATTCCACTGGCGGTGTATCACCTAGAGGTGCCCACCATTGCCGCCGTTAATGGCGCAGCGATCGGTGCGGGTTGCGACCTTGCCTTGATGTGCGACATCCGCATCGCTTCAGAGCACGCACGCTTCGCTGAAAGCTTCGTGCGCCTAGGCATCGTGCCCGGAGATGGCGGCGCTTGGTTGTTGCCACGCGCGCTCAACAACCTGTCGCGAGCTTACGAACTGTCGTTTACCGGCGAGACGGTTTCGGCGCAGCAAGCGCTTGAGTATGGCTTGGTGTCGCGGGTTGTCGCGGCGGATGACCTGTTGCTGGCCGCTCAAGCGCTGGCCGCACGGATCGCGGCCAACCCCGGGCATGCGCTGAGGCTGACCAAAAAGCTGTTGCGCGAAGGGCAGCACACCCGTCTGGAACCTTTGCTCGAATTGTCGGCTGCCTATCAGGCGCTGGCCCATCACACCGAAGCTCATCAGGCCATCGTGCAGGCACTTTGATCGTAGCCGGACGTTGCACGCAGCGTTCGGCCGGAGGTTCTTATGCAAGACGCAGTGATTGTGGCTTATGCCCGCTCGGCCATTGGCAAAGCGTATCGGGGAGCGTTCAACCACACTCCAATGCCCAGCTTGGCTGCGCCCATCATTCAAGCAGTACTGACGCGGGCCCAGATTCAAGGTGACGACGTGGAAGAGCTGGTCATGGGCTGTGGAAGACCGGAGGGAACGCAAGGCAAGAACATTGCCCGGCTCAGCGCTCTGCGTGCGGGGCTACCGGATTGTGTGGCCGCACAGACCGTCAGTCGCCATTGCGCGTCGGGGTTACAGGCCATAGCCAGCGCCGCGCAACGTATCCAACTGGAGGGCAACGCGATCATGCTCGCCGTGGGGGGCGAGTCCATCAGTCTGGTACAAAACGCTCACACGAACGAGTACTACGGCCAAGACCCGTGGCTGCTTGAGCATCGACCTGATGCCTACATCAGCATGCTCGAAACGGCAGAAAGGGTGGCCAGCCGTTACGGCATCTCGCGTGCCGATCAGGATGACTACGCCTTGCTCAGCCAGCAGCGAGTGGCTCAGGCCCAGCGCGACGGCCTGTTCGATGAAGAAATCATCCCCATGGACGTCATCACCAGAACGGTCGACAAGGCCAGTTACGAGTATTACGACAAGCCTCTGCGTATCGACCGTGATGAGTGCAATCGACCGAGTACTCAGCGCGAGCAACTGGCGGCGCTTGCCCCGGTGCTGGAGGGCGAGGACCGAACGGTGACGGCTGGCAACGCCTCGCAACTCAGCGATGGCGTGGCGGCGTGTTTATTAATGAGCGCTGCCCAGGCCCGAGTTCGGGCGGCAAAGCCGCTGGGTATCTTCAAAGGCTTTGCCAGTGCGGGTTGTGCGCCGGATGAAATGGGCATCGGCCCGGTGCTCGCAGTCCCACGGCTGTTGGCCCGTCACGGGCTCAGCGTGCATGACATTGATCTGTGGGAATTGAACGAAGCCTTCGCCTCTCAGGTGCTGTATTGCCAGCGTCAGTTGGGCATACCCATGCAACGGTTGAACGTCAACGGCGGGGCCATCGCTATGGGGCATCCCTACGGCATGTCGGGTGCGCGCATGGTTGGGCATGCCTTGCTGGAGGGGCGCCGTCGCGGGGCACGTTATGTGGTGGTGACCATGTGTGTGGGCGGTGGTCAGGGCGCGGCTGGCTTGTTCGAGGTGTGCCATGACTGACGGCTAAGACTGGGCATCGCTGTTTTCTGCGTCTCTACAACAACAAAAAGAGGGACTTACTATGAAAAATGTACCTGTGCGCGCCTTACAGGCTGCTGGTTTACTGATGTGCTTTAACGGCGCAGTCAGTGCCACCGAGGGTAATGGCAACTCTTACCCGCTGGGCGTTGAAACCAATATGTCAGGGATGATGATGCCCGAAGGGCTCACGTCGCTGTTGTACTACACCCATTACAACGCCTCCGACGTCAAAGGTAACGACGGCAAAAACAACCCCAATATTGCCCGCTACCACGTTAAATCCGACACCGTTTCTCTGCGCTTAAGTTATGTCTGGCCGGGTGTGAAATGGTTGGGCGCGAATGTTGAAACCCGCGCAGCGCTGGCACTCCCCACCATCGACCTGACCCTTGATGTTGCCCGGCCCGCCCCTTTGGGCCCGCTAGATAAGGGCGGGACTACAACCGATTTGGGTGACCTCAGCTTCGCCCCGGTATTGCTCGGCTGGCACGGCAAAACGCTGCATCAGATTGCGGGGGTAGAAACCTTCTTGCCCACCGGTGCTTATGACAAGAATGAGCCCGTGAATGCCGGCCGCAACTACTACCAGGTCGCTCCCTTCTATGCCGCGACTTGGTTTCCCACGCAAGCGTGGGAAGCGAGCGCGAAATTGCGGTATGGCATCAACTCAAAAAATCAAAAGACTGACTATCGCTCGGGCGATGAGCTGACCCTTGAGTACAGCGCGGGCTACCGATTTACCGAGGCCTTGAGTGCAGGCATCAATGGTTACGTTTACCGACAAACCACTGACGACCGTCTGCAGGGGGCATCGGTCAACGGCAACGGCAACCGAGGTTCGGTTAATGCTGTGGGTCCCTACGCGATGTATCGCTTTAGCAAAGACTTTGCCGTGGTTGCCAAGTTACAGGAGGAGTTTGGGGCGAAGAACAAATCCGAAGGCACGCGGTTATGGTTGCAAGCGCGGTTGCCGTTTTAAAAAACGCTAAGGGGCTGTGCCAAGGCCGATGGCGGATCCCCGCTGAGCTGTCATCGGTAACTTGGACCTTTGAGTACTGGCATTCTTTATTGCCATACCTAGCGTTGGGCGTGTGAGCGTATGATCATTTCCTGGAGACAGATCAATACTCACTTGAATCCTTGCGCTGTGGAGAACGTCAAACATGCACGTCCAAGACAAAGGAACGACCTCAATTGGATTAGTGCATGAAGCTCTGCAAGGCGCATTGCGTCGTCAATTAGACACCTCCACCGTATTGCAACAAGCCCGTATAGATCCGCAACTTCTCACTTCTCCCCAAGCCAGGGTTTCAGCGGCTGCCTTTTCTCGCTTGTGGGTTGCGCTTGCAGATTTGCTCGATGATGAGTTTTTCGCAATTGATAGCCATCCCATGCGGCGAGGCAGCTTCCGGTTGATGTGCCAAGCTTCGATTGACTGTGACTCTTTGGAGCAAGCGTTGCGCAGGATTTTGAAATTTCTACGCCTGCTGTTGGACGATATTCAGGGTGAGTTGATACTCGAAGCCGACTCGGCCGTCATCGTTATCCACGACAACGGTATTGAGCGCCGTCTCTTTTGCTACGGGACATGGCTGATCTTGGTGCACGGATTGCTCTGCTGGTTAGGCAACAGGCGTATTCCGATAAAGGAACTTAGTTTTAGAGCGAGCCGGCCGCTTGACGACAGTGATTATCGGATGCGCTTTTGCGAAGACATTCAATTTGACGCGGCTATCACAATGATTCGCTTTGACCGCACGTTTCTAGACCTGAAGGTGGTGCAAAACAAGGCCAGCCTATCGACATTCTTAAAAGAGTCGCCTGCCAGTCTGCTGGTCAAATACCGTAACGAAGACAGCATCAGCGCGCAGATCCGCATGAGGTTGAAAGACCTCAATCCGGAGCAGTGGCCAGAGCTGGATAAAGTGGCGAAAGTGCTTGGGATGTCCTATTCAACGCTACAGCGAAGACTCCAAGCAGACGGCGTTAGTTATCAGCGCCTCAAAGACAATCTGCGCCGAGACATGGCGATCAACCTGCTGTGTCAGCCCACTATGACCGTCGGCGAAGTGGCTGCTCTAACCGGTTTCCAAGAAAGCAGTGCGTTTCACCGTGCCTTCAAAAAGTGGACGGGAGTGAGCCCTGGCGCTTATCGCCGGTCTGCGGTTGAAGAATCAGGCGAACGCTCTTAAAAGAGACAGTTGTGTCGGCCACCGCTACTGCCTGTAGCGAGCGGTGTTGCATTTACACGTCCACATCGCTCGTCCTGTTCTGGATGAGTGTCCAAATCGGTCAAGCAGAACGATGCCATAGGGCATAGGCCCAAGCACTTTCACCTCCTACGATGCGACGCAGGTAGCCCGAGTGTCGCCTCTCAATACACACGCCCGAGCCTTAAGCCGGTGCGCGCGCCTCGAAGTAACGCCATGACCGGGTGCCTAGCAACGCCGATATAAGTGCACTTCACAAACAACAAAAACAAGATCGAAGGAGACGCGATATGCAGCCGGTAAATGTTTATGCACTCGCCATTGAATCGAAGTTCAATCGCTTCCATGGACTGATTCTATTTTGGTGTGTCCTCATTTTAATCATTGATGGTTATGACCTTGCTGTTGTGGGGGCCGCACTTCCGGCGATCATGAAGGACATGAACATTGATGCCACCAGCGCAGGCGTTATGGCCGGTTCTGCGCTGTTCGGAACAATGCTTGGGGCGATATTTCTCGGGACTCTGGCGGACCGTATCGGACGGCCCAAAATGATCGCCATCTGTGTGGCCTTGTTCAGCCTCTTTACGGCGGCAGCTGGCCTCACCAGTGACCCGATTAGTTTCAGTATTGCTCGTTTTATCGCGGGCCTTGGCATTGGTGGTGTATTGCCCATTTGCACGGCTCAGATGGGCGAGTTCTCGCCATTAAAGCTACGCACCCGGTTAGTGACCTTAGTGTTTGCCGGTTACTCCGTCGGAGGGATTTTAGTTGCCCTCACGGGTAAACAACTGATTGAAAGTCATGGCTGGCAGTGGGTGTTTTATGTCGCGGCGCTGCCAGTGGTGTTGATTCCTTTTATTCTTAGGACCATGCCTGAGTCCATCGGCTACTTACTTAAAACCGGACGCCAGGCTGAATTGCGGGCGATTGCGCGTCAAATAGACCCCACTCTCGTTATCGACGACAACACGCTAATGGTTGGGAACGACGCCGTAGTAGAGAAACAAGAAGCATCTGTTCGTCATTTGTTTAGGGAGGGGCGCGGGTTCAGTACAGTCATGATTTGGGCTGCCTTTATGACCGGTCTTTTCATGGTGTACGCCCTTAACTCGTGGTTGACCAAGCTTATGGCAATGGCGGGGTTCAGCCTTGGTTCGGCACTGAACTTTGTCATTGTTTTCAATGTGGGGGCCATCGTCGGTGCAATTGGCGGAGGCTGGCTGAGCGACAAACTAAATATCAAGCATGTACTGGTCTGCTTTTATATCGTCGGCGCCATTGCGCTAACCCTCTTGGGCTATACGCGCTCACCCACATTGTTATTCCCGGTGGTGTTTATTGTTGGCGCGTCGACCCTCGGTACTCAGCTTTTGGCCTACGCCTACGCAGGGGATTTCTACCCGTCTTCGATACGCTCAACGGGGGTGGGTTTCGCCTCAGGTGTGGGAAGAATTGGCGCTATCGTCGCGCCTGTTCTGATCGGCTGGTTGGTGTCTCTGAATCTTCCACTCGAGAAAAACTTCATGGCTATCAGCCTTGCGGGCCTTATAGGCGCTGCCGCCGTCACGCTGATTAATCAGTCGCGCGCAGACTCCTCTCAAGTCAGAAAGGCCGCACGTCTGAGCAACTAACACCATGTTGCATTCGCTTGTCATTGAATCCGTGGACTCTTACGCATGAACATCAATCGCTTATCCCAACCGCCAGTGACACCTGAGCTCCTTAACCAAACGGTTGATTGGGCAATCGCTTCACGACGCAGTATTCGGGCTTTTTTACCCACGCCTGTGCCCCGTGAAGACATTGAAGCGATTCTAGATATCGCTCGTTTCTGTGCCACGGGAGTGAACATGCAGCCTTGGCGCGTCCATGTTGTAACCGGAGAAGCAAAAGATCGTCTTTCATGCGCCATTGCGAACATTGATAACAATGCATCGCTCAATAACGACCTTGAAGATGCCTACGACTATTACCCGAGTGAGTGGACTTCACCCTACGTCGATCGACGAAGAAAAGTTGGCTGGGAACTCTATGGGCTATTGGGAATAGAGAAGGGCGATAAGCAAAGAATGCATGCCCAGCACGGCCGTAATTATAAGTTCTTTGATGCGCCGGTCGGTTTGATCTTCACGATTGATCGAGTGCTTAAGGAGGGCAGCCTTCTTGATTACGGCATGTTTCTACAGTCTGTGATGGTGGCGGCCAGAGGAAGAAATTTACATACCTGCCCGCAAGCAGCTTTTTTAAAGTATCACCATGTCATTTCGCGCGCCCTTGCAATTCCCGATGAGCAAATGCTGGTGTGTGGAATGAGCCTTGGCTACGCCGACGAAACTCGTATTGAGAACGCCTTAGTGACCGATCGGGAGCCGGTGAGTGCGTTTTCCACTTTTCATCACAATAATAAGGAAGCCACATCATGAAACCGGGAGCTTATGAAACTGGGCTTGATCACTGCAAAGCAAACTATTTGCCGCTGACGCCGCTTGGATTTTTGGATCGAGCAGCTGTAGTGCATCCAGATCGGGTAGCGGTAGTCCACGCAGAGCTTCGCAGAACCTGGAGTGAAACTCGCGAACGCTGCTATCGCCTTGCTTCAGCTCTTCGCGAAAGAGGGATGGGCGCGGGAGACACGGTTTCAATTATGTCTCCCAATACGCCAGCCATGCTCGAGGCGCATTTTGGAGTGCCACTGTGCGGCGCGGTGCTGAATACCGTTAATTACCGTCTGGATGCTGAGGGCGTGGCATTTATTCTTCGCCATGGCGAATGCAAACTTCTTTTAGTGGATCGAGAGTTCGCAGCTTTGGCGGATGCCGCGATCAAACTTCTTGAGAGGCGTCCGTTGGTGATCGACATTAATGATCATCTGGCGCCTCTGTGCCACAGCATTGGAGACACGGATTACGAAACACTTATTAGCAGCGGTGATCCAGATTTCGAAGGGATATGGCCCACGGATGAGTGGCAACCCATAGCGCTTAATTACACATCAGGAACAACCGGTGACCCCAAGGGCGTGGTCGCAAGCCATCGCGGTACTTATTTGATGAGCCTGTTACAGATGACCAACTGGCCGCTCTCTCGGGCGCCTCGTTATCTTTGGACGCTGCCTATGTTCCACGCTAACGGATGGTGTTTTACCTGGGCTATCACTGCGGCAGCAGGGACCCATGTCTGCCTGCGAAAGGTGTCTGCCGAGACTGTATTTGAGGCCATAGATAACCAGGATGTAGACCACTTCTGTGCGGCGCCCGTGGTGATGGCCATGATTGCGAACGCCGCAGATCGCCCCCCGCTTAAAAAACCGGTGCGGGTACTGACCGCGGGCTCTCCACCTCCGGCCACTGTCCTTAACGCCGTCGTTTCAAAAGGCTTCGACGTTGACCATGTCTATGGCATTACGGAAGTCTCTGGCACGCCGATTAGCTGTGTGTGGCAAGACGCTTGGGACGATTTGTCAGCGAGCGAACAAAGTACGCTGCGCGTGCGTCAAGGCACTCGTGCTGCAGGTTTCGAAAACCTAATGGTCGCTGACCCTGAAACACTGCAGCCCGTTCCCAAAGACGGCCAGACGACGGGTGAGTTACTCCTCAAAGGCAACACCGTCATGATGGGCTATCTAAAAAATGAGCGTGCAACCCGTACAGCGTTTGCAGGCGGTTGGTTTCATACGGGTGATGTAGCGGTTGTACATCCTAACGGGTATGTACAAATAACGGATCGTTGCAAGGACGTCATTATTTCCGGGGGAGAGAATATTTCGTCGGTTGAAATCGAAGAAGCGATCCATTGCCATCCCGCTGTTTTACATGTTGCAGTTGTTGCACAGCCAGATGAAAAGTGGGGGGAAGTTCCCTGTGCGTTTATCGAATTAAAAAGTGGCGTTGAAGTTCCCGCAGAGGCCGACATTATCGAGTTCTGCCAAACCCGTCTGGCGCGATTTAAATGCCCACGTCGAGTCATCTTCACTGAGTTGCCTAAAACCGCGACCGGGAAAATTCAGAAGTTTTTACTTCGCGAACAAGCAGGCAGTCGTGATGCAATCGTTCGCTTAGCATCGAATGCGTAAAAGAGATTGAGAGGTGATAGCGCAGGGACGTTGGCTGGATAAATCCTCTCGCTATCAAACCGGCTGACTTCAGCAGTGGCTAAGTGTTGTAGTCGCTTTAAAGATGACCTTGTTGCTTCTGTTACTTACAACTATAAAAATTCGGAGCGTTATAAGTGAATTTTAAAAAAGTCCCTACGGTGTGGGTATTAAGCAGTCTTTGCCTAAGTGGTGAGGCGTTTGCTGATTTCCTCAGTGATAGCCAAGCGACACTGGGCATGAGGAACTTCTATTTCAATAACGATAACCGGGATGGCAGTGCAGCGCCTTCGAAAACCGAAGAGTGGGCGCAGGGTTTTATGTTGGATTTCAAGTCGGGGTATACCGAGGGCACCGTGGGTTTTGGTGTTGATGCTTTGGGGTTGCAGGGCATTACTTTAGACAGTGGCAAGGGAAGACACGCAGGGGGTTCCATGATCCCTTCAGACAGCGACAACCGCGCCGTGGGTGAGTGGAGCCGGTTGGGGCTGACGGGGAAAGTCAAAGTGTCGAACACCGAATTACGCTACGGCACCCTGATTCCCAAGCTGCCGATTTTAGTTGCCAACGATGGCCGGGTGCTTCCACAAACCTTCGAGGGAGGCCAGCTCACGTCTAGCGAGTTCAAGGACCTGACCCTTACCGCTGGGCGGATTGAACATGCAACGGGTCGCGGTTCAACTGATCAGACCGGGTTGGCCGCCATGGGCGGTACGCGGCAAAGCAATCAATTTGACTTCGCAGGCGGCGACTGGAAAGTGACTAAGGATCTGACGGCTCAGTACTACTATGCCCATCTAGAAAACTATTACCGCCAGCAGTTTTTCGGATTGGTTCATACGTTGGTATTCGCAGACAACCAATCACTCAAAACCGACCTGCGTTATTTTAAAACTGACGCTTCAGGTGAAAACAGCTCAGGCACATCGGGTTATAGGATCAGTGGCTATACCAAAAACGATGATGGGGTTATCGACAATCGCACATGGAGTGCGGCGTTAATTTACAGCGTGGGCCCTCACGCGTTCACTGCGGGCTTACAGCGGGTCTCGGACGGGAGCAGTTTCACTCAGCTCAACCAAGGCAGCTTGGTGGATAAAGGCGCCGCAGGCAGTAGCTTGTACCTGTACACAGACCGCCTGATTCAGAGCTTCACCCGTGCAGGTGAGCGTACCTCGTTCGGTCAGTACGCCTATGACTTCGCCGCCTTGGGTATTCCAGGCTTAAAGGCCTCGGTCATATACGTGACTGGGGACAATATTAAAACGAGAACTGGCGACACTCAGAAAGAGTGGGAAAGGGATATTTTTGTGGACTACGTTATTCAGTCGGGTGCGCTCAAAGGGGTTGGTTTGGGCTGGCGCAACGGTAAATCCAATAGCGAAGCCGCTCGTGATCAAGATCAGAACCGGGTGTTTTTAAGCTACAGCGTTGCACTTTTTTAAATCGTCTAACGGCGCGCAATGCTGTCTCGTTGCGCCAATAAATGTAGGCGTGTAGTGGGCGGTAAATATTTTTAACGAACGATCACCTGGAGACTTTAGAAAGCGCATTGCCCGCCGATGGTGTGTCACGCTTTTTAGCTTCTTCAGGTGATCAATGTTTAACAAACGCATTAAACAGGAGCTCTCAGCGCTTCGCGAAGAGTTGTCCTCCGTTCAACAAGTGAAGGACAACCTTGAGAGTGAAATGCTGTGCATGAGTCTGGATCCGAATGGTTTGATCGAGTCGGTCAATGGTAATTTTCTTCAGGAAATGCACTACCAGACTAGCCAGCTATTGGGTCGTCCAGTCGAAGCGCTAATACCGGCTTTTTTAATGTCTGACGAGCATCACCTGCGCTTCATAAATGCCTTGAAGCGCGGTGAGCACTACAGCGGTACGGTGCGTTTGTACCGGGGTGACGGGCGCGAAGCTTGGCTGCGCTCAATCATGCAGCCGGTGCGTAACTCCAACGGACAAATTTTAAATTTTTCGATGTTCTCCAGTGACTTGACTCGCACCATCGAAGCCTCGCGTGACCACGAAAATCTCATGGATGCGTTGATGCGTTCGACGGCCGTGATTGAGTTCAATCTTAAAGGCGAAGTGCTGACCGCCAACGAGCGCTTCCTCAGCGGAATGGGCTACACCCTCGCGCAGATTCAGGGTCGGCACCACCGTATGTTCTGCACCCCGCAAGAGCAGAACAGTAGTGAGTACGAGGCGTTCTGGAAGCGCTTGAACGAGGGAGCGTTTGTTGCTGACCGGTTTAAGCGTATTGACAGCCACGGCCGTGAGGTTTGGCTCGAGGCCTCTTATAACCCGGTGCGCGACGCCAACGACAACCTTTATAAGGTGGTCAAGTTCGCCACGCTGATCACTGAGCAGGTGCAACAAGAGCAGGCCGTAAGCGAAGCGGCCGGGATTGCCTACAGCACGTCTTTGCAAACCGACAGCACCGCCCAGCGTGGCACCATAGTAGTGACCCAAACCGTGGACCTTATGCGCGAGCTGGCTAAACACATGCAGCAAGCGGGCGAAGGCATTGAGGCGCTGAACGAGCAATCTAAAGTGATTGGTAGCATCGTTAAAACGATCAGCGCCATTGCCGAACAGACCAATTTACTGGCCTTGAACGCAGCCATTGAGGCGGCCCGCGCCGGTCAACAAGGTCGTGGTTTTGCCGTGGTCGCCGATGAAGTGCGGCAGTTAGCATCGCGCACCAGTAAGGCGACTGAAGAAATTATTGCCGTGGTGCGTAAAAATCAGGACATGGCCCGGCATGCCGTGAGCTTGATGGCCGACGGCAGAGTTCAAGCCGAGCAGGGGTTGTCTCTGGCGGCGGAAGCGGGGACCGTGATTGTCGAAATTCAGGAGGGGGCGCAAAAAGTAGTGGATGTTGTAGGGCGTTTTGCTAATCAACTGAAAGCCTGATCTGTATTGAGGAGGAGAAAGCCTGGCTTTGATGTGCAGGCTTACATAAATGTCGTCGTTGAAGCAGTCATAATCGACGTTATACCTACCTCATAGGCTTTCATGTTCCTCTTCAAGCACTCAACACGCCCTCGACGTGATGGCAGTCAGAGTCGCTTGAAGGCTATGACGCGGGTTATCGGAGGGGGCTCAGGTGGTAGTTATCTAACGAGTTTCAGCGTAACAACTCGTTAGTCTTTGGATTTATATCCAGAGTAATGCGTCATGAAACCGTCAGACAAAGATCCGCTAAAATCATTTTTTCTATCTGAAGAGCAATGGGCGGAACAAGCTGTTCTTGACCATTTACGTCAAACGATACAAAGCGAGTTCGCGTCACTTACCCACAGAGAGCAGTTTCGTTATCGGC
>NZ_LLWH01000091.1 GCF_001411475.1 Pseudomonas endophytica
GAAGTGCCGACGCTGGTGGAGGCTTTGGTTTCGCGGCCGGTGACCTGTTTGATGCTCGACGACACGGCGTCCAACAGTGCCCCTGGCTCGGTCAAAAACGGTAAGCCAGACAGCGCCCAGTCGATGTGCCAGTCCAGACCATGCTTGTCGAGGATATCAGCTACGCGCTGTTGCAAGCCTTCCACCGTTGACTCGGTCGAGAACCGGAAGTTGAAGACGGCAACCAGATCGCCGGGGATCACATTGGTCGCGCCAGTACCTGAGTTGAGGTTGGAGATCTGGAAACTGGTCGGCGGGAAGAATGCGTTGCCGTTGTCCCAATGCTCAGCGGCCAGTTCAGCCAGCGCAGGAGCGGTTAAGTGGATCGGATTTTTTGCCAAGTGCGGGTAGGCAACGTGACCTTGTACGCCACGAACCGTCAGTTTGGCGCCCAGCGAGCCGCGACGGCCATTTTTGACCACGTCGCCGACCAACGTGGTGCTCGAAGGCTCGCCAACGATGCACCAGTCCAGGCGTTCGTTACGCGCCGCGAAGCGTTCTACCACGGCTTTAGTGCCGTGATGAGCCGGGCCTTCTTCGTCGCTGGTAATCAGAAAAGCCACCGAACCCTTGTGGTCCGGGTAGTCGGCGACAAAGCGTTCTGCCGCGACCAGCATGGCTGCCAGGCTGCCTTTCATGTCGGCAGCGCCTCGGCCGCAGAGCATGCCGTGCTCGTCGATCAGCGCATCAAACGGGTCATTTTGCCAGGCGTGAACCGGGCCGGTAGGCACCACGTCGGTATGGCCAGCGAAGCACAGCACTGGTCCTTCATGTTTGCCGTGGGTGGCCCAAAAGTTGTCGACGTCTTCGATGCGCATAGGCTCTAGCTTAAAGCCGGCATCACCTAAGCGCTGCATCATCAGCTTCTGGCAATCGGCGTCGATCGGCGTCACGGAGGGGCGACGGATCAGATCGCAGGCAAGTTGCAGGGTCGGCGAAAGGTCGGCATTGACCGTCATGATAGGGACTCCGAAGCGGGACAAGTGCGGGCGGCACGGCACAAAAGGGCGGTTATCTTAAAGCAAAACGGCGACCAGAGGCCGCCGTTTAGTGGTGATGGGCGATTTAGGCCGCCGGTTGCTCTTGCGTAGCCTCTGTCGGTTTAGGCAGCGATGAGGCGAAGGCCATGATCAATGCGGCCAGATACGGCAACGATTGCACCATGAGCATCACCACCCAAAAGCGCATGTCGTTGCTTGGCAGCCCTTGGACACAGTAAATCCCGAGAGCAGCGCCCCACAGCAGCAACATGATGAATAGCTCTTCACGGGCTTCCGAAATTGCGACCCAAAAGCCGTGGTTGTCGGCATTTTTAGGGGTACGGAAAAACGGAATGCTGGTGGTGAAAAAGCCATAAAGCACTGCTTTTGCAATGGTGTGCGACAACGCTAAGCCCGCCAGTGCCGCGGCAAACGCATCCTTGAGGTTGACCCCCACGGCACGGCGGTACAGGAAGATGATCTTGCCGACTTTGAACACAAACAGCGCCAGCGGTGGGATGGCGAAAATCAGCAGCGGCGGATCGACCCGTGTCGGCACAATAATCATCGCCGCCGACCACAGCAGCGCGCCGAGGGTGAAGAAAATATTCATGCCGTCAGCCACCCAGGGCAACCAACCGGCCAAGAAGTGATAGCGCTGGCCGCGGGTTAGTTCGGTATTTTTGCCCAGCAGTAGGCTTGAGGCATGACGCTTGATGATCTGAATCGCACCATAAGCCCAGCGGAATCGCTGTTTCTTGAAGTCGATAAAAGTATCGGGCATCAGCCCTTTGCCATAGCTGTTGTGGGAATAGGCTGCGGAGTAGCCTTTCTCGAACACCCGCAGACCCAACTCGGCATCTTCACAGATGCACCAGTCGGCCCAGCCCAGCTCTTCAAGCACCGAGCGTCGAGTCATGGTCATGGTGCCGTGCTGAATGATCGCGTCACGTTCGTTACGGGTCACCATGCCAATGTGGAAGAACCCTTTGTATTCCGAATAACAGAGCTTTTTAAAGGTGCTTTCGTTCTGGTCGCGGTAGTCCTGTGGCGACTGCACAATGGCGATTTTAGGGTCGGCAAAGTGCGGCACCATGTGCTTGAGCCAGTTGCGGTCAACACAGTAGTCGGAGTCGATCACCGCGATCACTTCGGCATCTGGCGCGGTGTGCGGGATCAGGTAGTTGAGCGCGCCTCCCTTGAAACCCGCCAGCGGGGCAACATGGAAAAACTTGAAGCGCGGGCCGAGGGTGGCGCAGTAGTCGCGAACCGGCTCCCAGACGGCCGGATCCTTAGTGTTGTTGTCGATCAACAACACCTCGAAGTCCGGGTAGTCGAGGTTCGCCAGTGCGTTCAACGTTTGTTTAACCATCTCGGGCGGCTCGTTGTAACACGGCACGTGAATCGAGACTTTGGGTCGGTAGGCATCGTCGCTATCAACCGGTAAAAATTCGCGACGTCGTTTATGAGTCCAGACCGCCTCGGCCAGTTCATGCGCTTCGGTGAGCAGCACAATAAACACCCCCAACGCTCCTAAACCGAGCAAAAAGCCTACGGTCAAGCTGAACCAAGTGCTGTACTGCTGGCTGTAGTCGTAGCCGATCCACACCAGCGCCGAGCCACAAAGGAACGCGGTGAAGGTTAGAAAGGTGCGACCCCGTTGGCGCAGCGCCGAGCCGTCGATCAGCAGCAAGGCCAGCGACAGCAAGCCCATCACCACCGAGCCAATGGCCAGTACTCGCCACTGCGGGATAGCAACCACCGGGCCTTCAAAGTTGAATTTTTGCTGACGGGCAGCGTTGAATACGCCCCAGTAAGCGCCCACCGAGCCTTCGTCGCTGGCCTTCCAAGGCTGGTCAAAGGCTTCGATCACGAAGTAGTTGTAACCGCGACGGTTTAGGCTGTTCACCAGCGTGCGCAGATAGATGGCTTGGTCGGCAGGCGAGGCATCGGCCCCGCCGCGCATGCGGCCGTTGCTCGGCCAGCCGACCTCAGAGAGCAGCAGCGGCTTTTTCGGGAATATTTTTTTCAGGTCACGGGCGCGATCCAGGACAAACTCGCCTGCTTTATCGACCGGAATAAACTCCCAATACGGCAGAATGTGCGCTGCAATCAGGTCAACGTGCTTGGCCAGCTGGGGGTATTTCTCCCAAATGTGCCACTGCTCAGACGTGGTCACCGGCACTTTCACCGCTGCGCGGACCCGGTCCAGCAACACGATCAAGTCTTCGGGGGTGATTTCTTCACGAAATAGGGCTTCGTTACCGACCACAACCCGCACCACGCTGCGCGAATTATTGGCCAGTTCGATGGCTTTTTTAATTTCACGCTCATTGCGTTCAAGATCGGGGCTGATCCAGATACCAAGGGTCACTCGCAGGCCGAACTCTTCCGCAAGCTTGGGAATGTCACCCAAGGTTTCGTCGACCGAATAGGTGCGAATGTTGTCGGTCAGCTTGCTGATGATCTCTAGGTCGCGACGCATCTCTTCGTCGGTCGGGTATTGGTCTTTCTGCGGGTACTGGCCTTGCTGAAACGGCGAGTACGAAAAACCGGAGATTTGCTCAGGCCAGTTAGGAGCTGAAACCGGGCGGTTAATTAACGCCCAGAAGCCGGTGAAGAGGGCAGCAATGGCCAACACGACCACTAGGTTGAGTCCAAATTTACGCGATGACATAACTATTTCGGGTTCCAAAAGGAGTGGAACGAAGATCGAACGGCAGGTGCCAAACGGCGCGCATCCTACACCGCGCTCTGACCTACCGTACAGCGAACGGACTCATCTCTGGTGTTGGGCACTAACAGTCCGCTTAAGTTTTTACTGGTTTTTATGTGGGACGTTGTTCTTGTTACTTTGTGTGTAATTAAAGCAGGCTTGGTCGCTCAGGGTGCGGGAAAGATACTCAACGGCACGCATGGCCCCTATAATGCGCGCCGGTTTTTGGGGGGGTTGATCATGAGTACAGAAGATCCGCGGTTTGCCGGTGTCGCCCGGTTATATGGCCTAGAGGGCCTAGAGCGACTGCGTGCAGCGCACGTGGCGATTGTTGGCGTGGGCGGTGTCGGGTCGTGGGCGGCCGAAGCCATTGCCCGCTGCGGGGTAGGCGAAATTTCGCTGTTTGACTTGGATGACGTCTGCGTTAGTAACAGCAATCGCCAGCTTCATGCATTGAGCTCGACCATTGGTCGAGACAAAGTCGAGGTGATGGCTGAGCGTCTGCGCCAGATCAACCCCGATTGCACCGTGCACGCGGTGGCGGATTTCGTGACCCGCGAAACCATGGCGCAGTACATCACGCCGGACATCGACTGCGTTATCGACTGCATCGACAGCGTGAATGCCAAGGCGGCGCTGATTGCCTGGTGCAAGCGACGTAAAATCCAGATCATCACCACCGGTGGCGCGGGTGGGCAAATTGATCCGACGTTGATCCAGGTGTGCGACTTGAACCGTACCTTTAATGACCCACTGGCCTCGAAAGTACGCTCCACCTTGCGCCGCGATTATGGCTTCTCGCGTACCGTCACCCGTCATTACAGCGTGCCGTGTGTATTTTCGACCGAGCAACTGCGCTATCCCAAACCGGATGGGAGCATTTGCTTACAGAAGAGTTTTGTCGGCGATGGGGTGAAGCTCGATTGTGCCGGAGGTTTTGGCGCCGTCATGATGGTCACCGCCACGTTTGGCATGGTCGCGGCCACCAAAGCCGTGGACAAAATCGTCGCAGGCGTGCGGCGGCCTTCGGAAAAGGTCAAGACCAAGCCTTTGGCTGACGAATAATGGACTGTAGGAGCTGCCGAAGGCTGCGATCTTTTGCTTT
>NZ_LLWH01000092.1 GCF_001411475.1 Pseudomonas endophytica
GCGGGTGAGCGTACAACCTTTGACCTGCCACTCAAGCCACTGGGCACTGAGTTTCAACAGTTGGTGTGGCAGGCGCTGACCACCATCGGCTACGCGCAGACCGCCAGCTACGGTCAGATTGCTCAGCAGATCCATCGGCCCAAAGCGTCACGAGCAGTGGGTGCTGCGAACGGGCGCAACCCGATTCCAATTATCATCCCGTGCCATCGCGTGATTGGCAGCAACGGCACCCTGACCGGGTTTGCGGGCGGATTAGCTGCTAAACAATGGCTATTGGGCAGGGAGGCAGCGGCAAGCTACACGTAAAGAATGCAGCTTGCCGCTAAAGTCAGCCTAGACACTCAAACGCATCGACAAATCCACGGCCTTCACATCTTTGGTCATGGCACCAATCGAGATGTAGTCCACACCGGTTTCAGCGATAGGGCGCAAGGTGGAGTCGTTGATTCCACCACTGGCTTCAAGCTTAGCTTTGCCTGCGTTGATACGGACCGCTTCGCGCATATCGTCCAGGCTCAGTTCATCGAGCATGATGATGTCGGCGCCAGCCTCCAGCGCTTCTTTGAGTTCGCTCAGGTTTTCGACTTCAACTTCCACCGGCTTGCCGGGCGCAATTTTGTGCGCGGCGCTGATGGCTTCGGCGATGCCACCGCAGGCAGCAATGTGGTTTTCCTTGATCAGAAAGGCGTCGTACAAACCAATACGATGGTTGTGGCAGCCGCCACAGGTGACTGCATATTTTTGCGCTAAACGAAGGCCGGGCAAGGTTTTGCGGGTATCCAGTAGCTTGACCTGAGTGTCAGCGACTTTATCGGCCAACGACTGTGCGTGGGTCGCAACCCCCGACAACATTTGCAAAAAGTTCAGCGCGCTACGTTCGCCGCTCAACAAGGAGCGGGCAGGGCCTTCAAGATGAAACAGCGCTTGGTCGGGGCTCACACGATCGCCGTCTGCCACTTGCCAATGCACGGCTACCCGAGGGTCTAGTTGGCGAAACACAGTATCGACCCACGCAGTGCCACTGATAACCGCCGCCTCGCGGGTAATAATCGTAGCTTTAGCCAGGCGTTCGGCCGGAATCAGTCGTGCAGTGATATCGCCGCTGCCCACGTCTTCGGCTAACGCACGACGCACGTTAGCTTCAATTTCGGCAGTCAGATCGGCCAGATGTAAATTCGGCATAACGCGCTCCACAAACAAAGTGAGCCGATTATATGACTATGCTGCCATGGAACCCAAGGTGCGCGGTGCGCGGCATAAAACACCCATAACTGTGCGGCTATTGGCAGTTTCAGGATTAATTTGGCCACTCGTTCAATGAAATGGAGAGTGCTGCTGGTACAAGCAGGTTCTTTTCAAGATAATCCGCCTTGTATTTGGCGTCATAGCTTTGACGCAATAGTGATGTTCTGATTTCGACTGGCTGGCGAGTGTGTAAACACTCGCCAGCTACTGTCTGTGAGCGTCTGGCCTGACTCATAAGTTAGGCGTGCTTCACTTGTCAGCGAAGAAAACCATTACTGGAGGGCGGGATGCTAAATGACGGGAAAGTGGGGCCGGGGTACAAGGTCTCTACGGAGATGGCGATGCATTCGCCGCTCACCCGACTGCCTGTGATCCTGTTGCAGGTGCATGACAAAGCCGCGCAGCAACTTAAGCATGACCTGCAAGTGCTGTTCGATAATGCCGATGAGGCCTTGTTTGAAATGGCTTACAAAGCTCAGAGTGACGCCGAGCAAAGTCTGTACTTTGAAGCCATGCGCGACGTACGGCTCAAACGTAAACATATCGAGCGTGGTTTCCTTGAGCAGCTTTTTTTCGCGTTCATTCGCTTAACCCAAGCGCAGCTCAGCGAAAGCGCCCTACAAGCACCGGTCTTAAAGCAAAGTTTTTTTTCATTGCAGATCAGTGATTGCGAACGTGATCAGGTGATCAGTGCGATGGTCGCCCAAGTATTGGCACGTGATCAGTCAGCCCTGCGTCAGTTGACCAGTCGCCTGAGCACGCTAAGTTGGGTGACGCTCAATGAACACAACAATCCACTAAGCCCTGCCATGCTCTGTGATTACTTTTTGCAGGCCGAGCGTGATCAAGGGATTGACCTCAAGGTCAAGTTGATCATGTTGCAACTCTTCGACAAGTACCTACTTAGTCAAACTTCGCGACTGTACGCCGATGCCAACCAGTTACTCATGGCGACGGGCGTACTGCCCGAATTGACAGAGGAACGCTCCTGCTGCCGTTCAAAGCAAGACGCCCACGATCAAGAGTCTGCGGTAGTAGGCGAAGATGTCGGCCATCTAGTTGGGCTGCTATTTGACTACATAGAAAGCGACCGCAACCTCGCGCCGCCCTTGAAAAGCCTCTTGGGTCAATTGCAAAGACCCATGCTTACCATTGCCCAACTGGACCAGTATTTCTTTAGCAGCGACAGTCATCCTGCCCGCTGTTTATTGAACGTGATGGCGGATGCCGCGGTGGGCTGGGATGACAGTTTGAGTGTTCATAGCGATCCGCTGTATCAAGAGATCGAACGCGTGGTTAAGCAGTTAGTGTGTCATTCCTGTGCAAACAACGTCGACTTACTCGAAGGTTTGTTGCACGACTTCCTAAGGTTTACTCACGTTGAGCGCGGATTGGTCGAGCAGCTTGAACTTCGGACGCGGGCTCGCGAGCAGATGCATGCAAAGACGTTGCGCGCGGTGCAATCAGAGCTGTCGTCATCACTTGATGAACAGGATCACCTAGGGTTATTGCTGGTCAGCCAATTACGTATTGGCACTTGGATCGAACTGCAAGCCAACTCGGTTCGCCATCAGCGTTGCAAGTTGATTGCGATTCTAGAACCTGAGGGGCGGCACATTTTTGTTAATCGCAGCGGCTTAAAGGTGGTGGAAAAGAGCCGCTCCGACTTGGTAGGGCAACTGCGCAGCGGAGCGATTTCGTTACTCGATGATCGCCTGTTGTTCGACCGCGCCCTGAGCTCAATGATTGGCGGCCTATGCCAATACAACGCTCATTAGTTCGCGCCAGGCAGATTGCTCCCCATCGCTTCACTCATCGCGGCATACTGCGCCTTTAGTTCGAGTCGTTGAGGAGCCCGTATGCAACTGAACACCGCAAGCGGTTGGTGCCAAGGCGTACGCCATTGTCCGTCACCTAACTTCAATGCGCGTCCTGACGGCGAGATATCGCTACTGGTTATCCACAACATCAGCTTGCCACCCAGTCAGTTCGGTACAGGAAAAGTGCAGGAGTTTTTCCAGAACCAGCTCGATGCCACTGAACATCCTTACTTTGAAGGGATTCGAGACCTCAAGGTCAGTGCGCATTTTCTGATTGAACGTGACGGCAAAATCACTCAGTTTGTCTCCTGTCTAGATCGCGCTTGGCATGCGGGCGTTTCACATTTTGAAGGACGTGAGAGCTGCAATGATTTTTCGCTCGGCATTGAGCTTGAGGGCACCGATGAGCTGCCATTCACTGACGCGCAGTATGCGTCACTGTTAGCCTTGAGCCGCCAATTACGGGCCGCTTACCCAGAGATTACACCGTCAAGAATATGCGGTCATAGTGACATTGCCCCAGGCCGCAAAACTGATCCGGGGCCAGCTTTTGAATGGATGCGCTTTCGTGACGCGTTGCGGCACACAGGAGATAAGTAATGAGTTTTTTGGTGCTACTGCTGGCGATACTGGTCGAGAAGTTCTCGAGTGTTCGTCAGCGCCTACAGTGTGATGGCGGCTGGTTGCGTGAGCTACACAAACTGGAGTCCAGCCCAAAACTGGCGAACAAACCCTGGTGGGTGCTGGCTGTCCTGATTCTATTTCCGGTTCTTGTCCTTGCTTTGTTGCTCTGGGTATTAGAGCCGGTAGCGTATGGATTATTAGTGTTACCCGTGCACCTGCTGGTGCTGATTTACAGCTTGGGGCGCGGCGACTTGCTGGAGGGGCTGGGGCCGATGCGAGATGCCTGGCGCCGGGCAGACTTGCAAGCAAGTGTGCATGTTGCCGAGCGTGATATCGGCGTGCGCGCCGACAGTGGTGAGCAACTGCTTGAAAAAGTGCAAAGCCATTTGCTGTGGCAGGCTTATCAAAGTTTCTTTGCGGTTATTTTTTGGTACTTCTTGCTCGGACCGGTTGCGGCATTGAGCTATCGTTTGCTCGCGTTGGCGGTCGAGCACGGTAAAAACCCTCAACTGGTTGAGCGTGCTCAGCAGCTGCGGCATGCCTTTGACTGGCTACCGGTGCGCTTACTCGCAGCCAGTTTTGCCTTTATGGGTAACTTTGCAGCCGTGACTCGAGTCATGCTGCACGAACTATTGAGTTGGGACATCAGCGCCGAGCAGCTCATCAACAAAGCTGGGTGCGCGGCGGCTGAAATTCCACCGCCTCAGGTAGGCCCGCAAGGGGTTGCCAGTCTTGATACGCTGTGGGCTTTGCTGCTTCGCTCTGCGGTGCTGTGGTACACCGGCTTTGCCGTATGGACCTTGTTGTTCTAGGTATAAATCCTGTTGCGGGCTTTCCTCGCGGTCTTTTGTTTTCAGGATCAAAAGATCAAGCGATCGCAGCCTTCGGCAGCTCCTACAGTCCGTCGTACTGCCTCACCCCGCGCTGCTTCTGCTTTGTGGACTGCCCCCAAAAAGTTGGACACATATCCAACTTTTTGGGGTTTCAACATGAGCAAGTACACAGAGCAATTTAAGCTCAACGCCATCAAGGCTTATCTTGATGGCACTAAGGGTC
>NZ_LLWH01000093.1 GCF_001411475.1 Pseudomonas endophytica
TACTGGGCTGGTGGTTCTACGGTGCGCCAATAGAGACGGCGCTGATCAACGCTGTGGCCGTACTGGTGATCGCATGCCCGTGTGCCTTGGGGTTGGCAACGCCCACCGCGATCATGGCCGGGACTGGCGTGGCCGCACGTTACGGGATCTTAATCAAAGACGCTGAAGCCCTTGAGCGGGCGCATGAAGTCAGTGCCGTGGTGTTCGATAAAACCGGCACGCTGACCTCGGGTACCCCGCAAATCGCTCACCTTGCAGCGCTGGACGGCGACGAAGCTCGCTTGCTGCAAGCCGCCGGAGCGTTGCAGCGCGGCAGCGAACACCCCTTGGCCAAAGCCGTGCTGGATGCTTGTACTGCGCGCAACGTGAACGTGCCGGATGTGATCAACAGCCAATCCCTGACCGGACGTGGCATTGCAGGCACGCTGGCAGGGCGTCGTCTGGCGTTGGGCAATCGCCGTTTACTCGATGAAAGCGGCCTAACACCAGGTTCGCTGGCAGCATCCGCAACCGCATGGGAGAACGAGGGCCGCACCCTCTCGTGGCTGATCGAGCATAGCCCCGAGCTACGCGTGCTGGGCCTGTTTGCGTTTGGCGACACCCTCAAAACTGGCGCGCAATCTGCCATCCAACAACTCACCGCACGGCATATCAGCAGCCACTTACTGACTGGCGATAACCGCGGTAGTGCGCGAGTCGTGGCCCAAGCGCTGGGCATTACCGATGTGCATGCCGAAGTCTTGCCCGCCGACAAAGCCGCCAGCGTAGCTCAGCTTAAAAAAACCGGCGTAGTGGCCATGGTGGGCGACGGCATCAACGACGCTCCGGCGCTGGCCGCCGCTGACATCGGTATCGCCATGGGCGGCGGTACCGACGTCGCCATGCAGGCAGCGGGCATCACCTTAATGCGCGGCGACCCACGACTGGTGCCCGCGGCACTGGAAATCAGCCGTAAAACCTACGCCAAAATCCGTCAGAACTTATTTTGGGCGTTTGTCTACAACGTGATCGGCATTCCACTAGCCGCTTTCGGTTTCTTGAACCCAGTACTGGCAGGCGCGGCGATGGCATTTTCCAGCGTCAGCGTGGTCAGCAACGCACTGTTACTGAAATTATGGAAACCCAAAGACCTTGAGTAAGGAGGCAATTGTCATGAACATCGGCCAGGCCGCCAAACACAGCGGCCTGAGCGCCAAAATGATTCGTTACTACGAATCCATTGGCTTGCTCAAACCCGCCCACCGCAGCGACAGCGGCTATCGTTTATACGGCGACGACGACCTGCACACGCTGGCATTTATCAAGCGCTCGCGGGATCTCGGGTTTTCATTGGAAGAGGTCGGCAAATTGCTGACCTTGTGGCAAGACCGCCAGCGCGCCAGCGGTGATGTGAAAGCCTTGGCCCGTGAGCATATCGAGGCGTTGAATCAAAAGATTCTTGAACTCAGCAGCCTGCGCGACACCTTGCAAGTGCTAGTCGAAAGCTGCCAAGGCGACCATCGCCCCGACTGCCCTATCCTCAAGGATCTGGAGTCGGGCACCTGTTGCTCCACAACAGAAACCTCAAACCCCTAAACGAAATCGGGTCAAACCATCATCAACAGGACTTTGCCGATCATCAACACGCTAACCACCGCACACAGCACGGCAAAGCCTTGCTGCATGCGTTGGCCCGAGACATTAGGCGCCACCACACGCCCGACAATCATTCCCGCCAACGTAGCGCAGATAAACAACACGCCCTCTTCAGACAGACTAAAGCCTTGATACACCAGATGCCCCAAGGTCCCCAGTGACACCAGCGCCACCACCATCAAGGACGTGGCAACAATCCCGTGCATAGGGACATCACTGAACTTGCGAAAGGCCGGGACGATCAAAAAGCCTCCGCCAACCCCTAACAAGCCGGTCAAAAAACCCGCTGTTGCCCCGATTGAAGCTAAGGTAGTAGCACACCGAACATCCCATTTTAGATGCCCGGTCGATGGGTTCAGTTGGCAGTTTTTGGGGTCCATGTCCTCATCGGCTGGGCAGCCCGCCCGCGCTTTCAAAAACATGTGCACGCTCACCCACACCATCACACTCCCAAACAACGCCATCAATGCCGCGCCCGGTAACCACTTGGCCAAATGCAGCCCCAGCGGGGACACCAGCCACCCGGCTCCCGCCATCAGCGCCGCAGCCTTGTAACGCACCAAGCCTTTGCGCAGCCCGTCAGCGGCGCCCACCGCCGCCGCAACACCGACCGCCAAGAGCGCAACCGGCGTTGCGTTGATCAATGTCCAGCCCAATCCCAGCGTCAACGCCGGGATCGCCAGAATGCCACCGCCCGCACCGGTCAACCCCAACAGCAGCCCCACCAGCGCGCCCAAGATGATAGTCAACATGCTTGAACTCAGTCCGGCTTGCAGTCAGTCAACCACTCGCGCCCTTTGAGCATGCCCTGCCAGTAAAACCAAGGCAGTAACGTCGCTTTCAGGAACCACGCAGACTTACGCGGCACGGTCGGATTCATCGGGAAGGTAGGCAGTAGTTTTCCACCGTAGCCGAACTCGGCCAGAATCACTTTGCCTTTTTCGACCGTCAGCGGGCAGGAGCCATAGCCGTCATAACGCTTAGGCAATACCGCCCCTTTGCGTAAGGCAACCAAGTTGTCAGCCACCACGACAACTTGTTTGCGCACCGCCGCAGCGGTTTTGGCATTCGAGGTGCCGCACACATCGCCTGCGGCGAAAATTTCGGGGTAACGCGGATGCTGCAACGTGGCCGGGTCGACTTCAAACCAACCCGCAGAATCCGCAAGCTCGCTGCGACGGATCACATCGGGGGCTTGTTGCGGCGGAACCACGTGCAGCATGTCAAAGCGCTTTTCGACACGCGTAACCTGTCCGTCAGCACCCGTCACATCGAACCAAGCCGTCTTGTTCGGCCCATCAACCTTCACCAAATTGGACTGAAAAGCCAGTTGAGCCTTGTAGGCTTCAACGTATTTCATCAGCGGCGGGACAAAGGTAGGTACACCAAACAGCGCAGCACCCGCCAGATTGAACTCTACTGAAATGGCCTCCAGCACACCTTGCTTGCGCCAATGATCACACGACAGATACAGGGCTTTTTGCGGCGCACCGGCGCACTTGATCGGCATCCCCGGTTGGGTGAACAACGCTTTACCGCCTCGTAGCGAGCGCACCAGTTCCCACGTGTAGGGCGCCAAATCATGTCGATAGTTGGACGTCACACCGTGCTTGCCCAAAGCGTCTTCCAAACCCTCGATCTTTTCCCAAGCCAGTTGCAAACCTGGGCAAACAATCAATTGCTGATAGCCCAACTCAGAGCCGTCACTGAGCAGCACCACCTTGCGCTGCGGGGCAAAAGCGCTAAGCGAAGCCTTGATCCACTCAGCGCCTTTAGGCATTACCTCGCGGGTAGGCCGCACCGTGTCGTTGACGTCGTAGGCACCACCCGCCACCAGCGTCCAGGCAGGCTGATAGTAATGCTCTGTGCTCGGTTCAATCACCGCGATACGCAACGACGGGTCACGCTTCAATAGACTCGCCGTCACCGAAATGCCGGCCGAACCGCCGCCGACCACCACCACATCAAACGGTCTGACCGTTCGCGTGCCTTGGGTCGCGACTTCATACAACGTCGACGAACGATTACCCGTGCGGCAATACGCCAACACCGGGCGTGGCAACTCGCTCAACAAAGCCCGCAGTTGTTGTGCCTGCTCAGGCGTTGCACCAGTTGTCTGCACTGGCAAATACGCAAACTTAAGCCCCAGCGCTTGAGCGGCCTGCTGCATAGCGCCCTGCTCGGGCTGCTCGGGGCCGCCTTCATGATCGGGACGATTGCAGACCACACTGCGAAAACCCAGTGCGGCCAGCGCTTGGAGATCAGACAGCGCGAGCTGGGCAGACACCGAGTATGAGTCGTCGATTCGCTTGATGGTTGGCTCCATTGGGCACTCCAGGCACAACAACAATGAATGGAAGAAGGGAGAGGGGCGAAAGCCCGCGTTACTTCTTAAGCGCTTGTCCGCAATACAAGCCCGACAGGGTTTGCATCACCGATACCACTTCAAAACTGGCGAGCGAATAGAAAATGTATTTCCCCATTCGACGGGTATTGACCATGCCTTCATCGCGCAATACGCCGAGCTGTTGCGACAACGTGGGCTGACGAATCCCTGTGAGATCTTCAAGTTCGCCGACATTGCGTTCGCCCTGCGTCAGTTGGCAGAGCAATAACAGCCGGTCCTCATTGGCGAGGGCTTTAAGCAAGGCGCAGGCTTTGGAAGCAGAATCGCGCAACAGGCCGATCTCTTCACGGGTGAGCTGAGCAGACATGGAAGGCTCCGTGAGGTAATGGTCGACAGTCTACGTCTCGATAATATATGTTTCAATATATTGAATATCTGTTGGTTCACGCGAGGCCCCTCATGCACGCTGAAATTCAAGGGTTCTTCGACCCTAACACCTCGACCATCAGCTACGTGGTGCACGAAGCCAATGGCCTTGAGTGCGCCATCATCGACCCAGTCCTCGACTACAACGCCGCCGCCGGGCGCGTCAGTACCGACAGCGCAGACCGCATCATCCGGTTTGTCGACGCCCACGGGCTGAAAGTGCAGTGGTTGCTAGAAACCCACGCCCATGCTGACCACCCCTCTGCCACCGCCTACCTCCAGCAAACCCTGG
>NZ_LLWH01000094.1 GCF_001411475.1 Pseudomonas endophytica
GGAGGCGAATTCTACAGCGTTACACGCCGCTGTCAACACCCCACTTCCTGCCTCGATGATTTGAAGCTAGCACCGTCAAAACATATCCAACTCATTGATATTCAAGGAGTTTTCCGTTTCGACTGCGCCGGAAGTGGGGCAGATTATAGGCCGCTAGAAATTTGAGTCAAGCCTTAAATTCATGATTCCGTCATAAAGCCTTAAAAGCAGAGGCCAGCCTGGCGGCTGGCCTCTCTTCTTATATTGGACTCAACAGAGTTCAAGTAAACGCTAAAGACTCGGGAAGGCAAATTGCGACGCTTCGTGGCTGGCACGTTGCGGCCAACGCTGGGTGATCGCCTTGCGCCGGGTGTAGAAACGTACACCATCCGGCCCATAGGCATGAAGATCACCAAACAAAGAGCGCTTCCAGCCACCAAAGCTGTGATAGGCCACTGGCACCGGCAGCGGAACGTTGACCCCAACCATACCCACTTCAATCTCGTCACAGAACAGACGAGCCGCCTCACCATCACGAGTGAAGATGCAAGTGCCGTTACCGTACTCGTGCTCATTGATCAGTTGCATGGCTTCTTCCAGGCTGTTCACTCGCACGATGCACAGTACTGGACCAAAAATCTCTTCTTTATAGATGCGCATCTCTGGCGTGACACGGTCGAAAAGACACCCCCCCAAGAAGAAGCCGTCTTCGTGATCTTTCACACTCAAACCACGACCATCGACGACCAGCTCAGCACCAGATGCAACGCCATCCTCCACATACCCACTGACCTTGTCACGCGCTTGGCCCGTGACCAACGGCCCCATATCTAGGCCGCAAGAAGTGCCTGCACCGATTTTCAGCGCCTTAATTTGTGGGGCCAGCTTAGCCACCAACGCGTCAGCCACTTGGTCACCGACACACACTGCAACCGAAATCGCCATACAACGCTCACCGCAAGAGCCGTACGCCGCGCCCATCAATGCACTCACTGCGTTATCCAGATCCGCATCTGGCATCAGCACCGCATGGTTCTTAGCACCACCCAATGCCTGAATACGCTTGCCGCGCTTGGTGCCTTCGGCATAGATGTACTCAGCAATCGGCGTCGATCCAACAAAACTCAGCGCTTTAACTTCCGGTGCTTCGATCAGCGCATCCACCGCGCCTTTGTCTCCATGCACGACACTCAGCACGCCTTTAGGCAAACCGGCTTCATGTAACAGCTGTGCAATCAACAACGTTGAGCTTGGATCACGCTCCGAAGGCTTAAGGATGAAGCAGTTACCGCAAACAATGGCCAACGGGTACATCCAAAGCGGAACCATGGCCGGGAAGTTGAAAGGCGTAATACCTGCAACCACACCCAACGGCTGGAAGTCCGACCAAGCATCAATATTTGGGCCTACGTTACGGCTGTATTCGCCCTTCAAGATTTCTGGCGCAGCACAGGCGAACTCAACGTTTTCAATTCCGCGCTTCAGCTCGCCCGCGGCGTCTTCCAGCGTCTTACCGTGCTCTTCACTGATCAACTGAGAGATGCGCGCCTCATTCTGCTCCAGCAGTTGCTTGAAGCGGAACATCACCTGAGCGCGCTTAGCCGGTGGCGTATTACGCCATGCGGGGAAAGCAGCCTTGGCCGAATCAATCGCTTTTTGAATGGTTTCGCGACTGGCCAGCGGCACTTGATGAATCACTTTACCGGTCGACGGATTATACACATCAGCAGTACGGCCAGAGTCGCTCAGCAGTTCGCCATTGATGAAATGTTGAATGGTGCTCATGGATGCTCCAAAAAGTTGTCCACAGGCGCGAACGCTGCGCGCCTGGCTCTATTCCAAAAACCGCTTCTATATATAGAAGGATCAGTCTATTTGATTCAGCGCTTCGCCGACCGCATCGAACAAGCGATCCAAGTCTTGCGGCTTACTATTAAAGGTTGGTCCAAACTGCAGGGTATCCCCACCAAAACGTACGTAGAAGCCAGCTTTCCACAACTTCATTGCCGCATCGAATGGACGAACAATCGCATCACCATCACGCGGAGCAAGTTGAATGGCCCCAGCCAGACCGTAGTTACGAATGTCTATAACGTTTTTCACGCCCTTCAAACCGTGAATCGCACTCTCAAAATGCGGTGCAACTTCAGCCACGCTTTGCACCAGGCTTTCTTTTTGCAGCAAATCCAGCGCCGCCAAGCCCGCAGCACAGGCTACTGGGTGAGCTGAATAGGTATAGCCGTGTGGGAATTCGACCGCGTACTCTGGCGTCGGCTGATTCATGAATGTCTGATAGATCTCAGTGCTAGCGATCACCGCCCCCATTGGAATCGCACCGTTTGTGACTTGTTTGGCAATGCACATCAAATCCGGTGTCACGCCAAAGCTGTCAGCACCAAACATTGAACCTGTACGACCAAAACCGGTAATCACTTCATCGAATACCAACAGGATGTTGTGTTGATCACAGATTTCCCGCAGACGTTTCAGATAACCCTGAGGCGGCACTAGCACACCGGCCGAACCCGCCATAGGCTCAACAAACACCGCAGCGATATTCGAGGCGTCATGCAACTCGATCAACTTGAGCAGCTCATCAGCCAATGCAATACCACCCTGCTCCGGCATCCCGCGAGAAAACGCGTTGCTCGCCAGTAGTGTGTGCGGCAAGTGATCAACGTCACTCATCGCTTGACCAAACAGTTTGCGGTTACCGTTCACACCGCCCAGGCTCGTGCCGGCAATGTTCACGCCGTGATAACCACGGGCACGACCAATCATCTTGGTTTTAGTCGACTGACCTTTCAGACGCCAGTAAGCGCGAACCATCTTCACCGCGGTATCCGCACACTCAGACCCTGAGTCGGTGAAAAACACGTGATTGAGGTTGCCAGGCGTCAGCGAGGTAATTTTCTCTGCCAGCTGGAATGACAACGGGTGTCCGTACTGGAACGCTGGCGAATAATCGAGCGTCCCTAATTGCTTGGCCACAGCCTCTTGAATTTCTGTGCGGGTATGCCCTGCGCCACAAGTCCACAGACCTGACAACGAGTCGTAAATCTGCCGACCCTTATCGTCCGTAAGATAGCTCCCTTTCGCTGCGACGATAAAACGAGGATCACGATGGAAGTTACGGTTAGCGGTGTAAGGCATCCAGTGCGCATCCAACTTAAGCTGGCTGGTCACTGATATCTCGGCGTTCTCGGGCATGTTCATCGGCAAAACCTCGCAAAGCAGAAAACGGCGTGGGATTGAAAGCGTTGTTGCAGCTAAATTGCCACGCCTATAAAGTCGATGAAATCCAACTCTTCTAACCTTTAGTTAGGCCAGGACTAAACTATGAGTACTCGCCGGTCCGATGCATTGGCACAAGTCAGCGACTTTGATATTCGATTGCTTCGTATCTTTCGCAGCGTTGTTGAATGCGGTGGATTCTCTGCCGCCGAAACCGTACTCGGAATTGGGCGCTCGGCAATCAGCCAGCAAATGAGCGACCTAGAACAACGCTTGGGTTTACGCCTATGCCAACGAGGTCGGGCTGGGTTTTCTCTGACAGAAGAAGGCCGCGAGGTTTATCAGTCTGCACTGCAATTATTAGTCGCACTAGAAAGTTTTCGCACCGAGGTCAACGGCTTGCATCACCACCTGCGAGGCGAGTTGACGATCGGCCTCACAGACAATCTTGTCACCCTGCCCCACATGCGTATCACCCATGCTCTGGCGCAACTCAAGGAGCGCGGGCCTGACGTGCACATCCATATTCGTATGATCGCGCCCAACGAGGTAGAGCAAGGTGTACTCGACGGTCGCCTGCATGTAGGCGTTGTACCTCAAGCCAGCGCGCTTTCCGGGCTCGAATATCAACCTCTATACAGCGAGCGTTCGCTTTTATACTGCGCCGTCGGTCATCCTTTGTTCTATGTCGACGACCGACAACTGGAAGACCAGCGCCTCAACGATCAAGATGCAATTGCCCCGACATTCCGCCTGCCCGCAGATATTCAAGCGCACTACCAAGCCCTCAACTGCACCGCCAGTGCATCAGATCGAGAAGGTATGGCGTTCTTGATTTTGACTGGGCGCTACATCGGCTATCTGCCCGATCACTACGCCAGCTTCTGGGTTCAGCAAGGTCGTCTTCGCGCCTTGAAAGCTAAAACGCGCTTCTATGACCTAAGCCTTGCATCAGTTACCCGCAAAGGTCGGCGGCCACATCTAGTTCTCGAAAGTTTTCTTGAGAGCCTCGAGGCGACGCGCTAACGTCAATTTCGGCCCCATGCCCACCGTCACAGTTCGGAAACTACATGCCCTCTACCCTGACCGACCTTTGCGAATACCGTGAAGAAATCCGCAAAAGCCGTTTCATCACCTTGGCGGCCCCCATCACCAGCGCCCAGCAAGCTCAAGACTTTATCGAACAGCACAGCAACCTTAACGCCACGCACAATTGCTGGGCCTGGAAACTGGGGGGTCAATACCGCAGCAGCGACGATGGCGAACCCGGCGGCACTGCGGGGCGTCCGATTCTTTCAGCGATTGAAGCTCAAGATTGCGATCAAGTCGTCGTACTGGTTATTCGTTGGTACGGCGGCATTCAACTGGGCACCGGGGGGCTCGCACGCGC
>NZ_LLWH01000095.1 GCF_001411475.1 Pseudomonas endophytica
GGCCGGCGTGCAGGCGCACCGCCCGTGCTGCGGCGGTCTGCGTGATGCTCTGCTGTTCGGGGCCTTGGCTATTCACGTGTGAATCTCAATTTCTCGTTAGGTATAAGCAGTGACGTTTTACTGGTCGATTCTCAGTAAGTCGCTGGTCGGTAGGTAGGTCATTACTCATCTGCCTGTAGGCGCTGCATGACATAGGCCAGCGCTTTGGCCAGATGCTTTTGCACCGAGCTGTCAGAAATACCGAGGTGACGCGCCACTTCGGCGTGGGTCATGCCCTCGATGCGATTAAGCCGGAAAATCTCCTGAGTGCGCTCGGGCAACTCGGCCAATGCCTGTTTGAGCGCCGCTCGCTGTTGTGCTGCCATCGCCTGAGTCTCCAGCTCTGCCAGTTCGTCCTCGATCTCGGCTAGGTCCTCATGGGTGACCGAGTCGGTCTTGCGGCGGGTTTCCTGGCGAATGTGATCAACCAACAGATTACCGGCAACCCGATAGAGATAGCCGGGGGAGTTGTCGATGGTGTCCTTGCGCCCACGCTCGGCCATGCGCAAGAAACTCTCTTGCACCAGATCGGCGGCCAACTGTGGGTCCCGCACCTTGCGCGCCAGATACCCGCGCAGGGTACTGGCATGCTTTAGGAACAAGCCCTTGAGGTCCATATCCGACAAACCGACTCCCTGGTGCTAGAGGATAAGGGGCGGCTATCTTACGTTTTGTCGAGAATGATTTTCAATTGATATTCACTTGCATGCCGAAGCGTTCGATAAACGCCCACTAATTACCCCAAAGCGTGCCCGACGGATCGTCCACAATTGATCTTATTAACTGGTTGGTACAATTTAAACCAACCGCTGAGCCCTGCTCAGACGCCCCATAAAAACAATTCAGAGTTGTCTTGATATGCCCCCTATCGTCTTGATCCTTAACGGCCCCAATTTGAACCTGCTCGGCACGCGAGAGCCCGGTGTATACGGTCACGAGACGCTGGCAGACATCGCAAATTTATGTGCGCAAACGGCCAGTGAAGAAGGCCTGAACATCGAGTTTCGTCAAACGAACCACGAAGGCGAACTGCTCGACTGGATTCACGGCGCACGTCAGCGCTGCGGTGCCATCGTCATCAACCCTGCGGCCTGGACTCACACCTCGGTGGCTATTCGTGATGCGTTGGTTGCCAGTGAACTGCCGGTGATTGAGGTCCATCTTTCTAACGTTCACAGCCGCGAAGCCTTCCGTCATCACTCCTTTGTTTCGGGCATTGCCCAAGCCGTGCTATGCGGTTTTGGCAGCAACGGCTACCGCATGGCGTTGCAACATCTCAGCCAGCAGTTGAAGGGGTAAGGCTATGTCGACCCCAAAACCACAGTCAGTGTTAGCCGGGCTGATTGGTGCTGGAATTCAGGCATCACGCACCCCCGCCCTGCATGAACGGGAAGGCCAAGCGCATGGGTTGCCTTATGTGTATCAGTTGATCGATCTGGATGTACTGCAACTCGATAGCACTGCCCTGCCCGACCTGCTGAGCGCCGCAGAGCGTATGGGCTTCAGCGGTTTGAACATTACTTACCCGTGTAAGCAAGCCATCTTGCCGTGGCTGGACAGTTTGTCTGATGAAGCCCGCGGGATCGGCGCGGTAAACACGGTGGTATTCAAAGAGGGCAAGCGCATCGGGCATAACACCGACTGCTCGGGTTTTGCAGAAGGTTTTCGTCGTGGGTTGACCGGCGTTGCCGTGCAGAACGTGGTCCAAATAGGCGCAGGAGGTGCTGGCTCAGCGGTCGCCTACGCATTGCTCAGCGAAGGTGTACAGCAGCTGACTATTTTTGATGTCGACAGCGAGCGGGCGCAGGGTTTGGCCGACAACCTGAACCAACACTTTAGCGGCGCTCGGGCCAGAGTAGGCACTGACCTAGAATCGTCGATGGCCAAGGCCGATGGGCTGGTCAATACCACGCCGATGGGCATGGCCAAACTGCCCGGCATGCCCGTGCCCGCGGCGTACTTGCACTCAGGGTTGTGGGTTGCGGAAATTGTTTACTTCCCGCTGCAAACCGAATTGCTGCGCCACGCCCGCGCGTTGGGTTGCCGCACGCTGGATGGCGGCAATATGGCGGTGTTTCAGGCGGTCAAGGCGTTTGAGTTGATCAGCGGCGCCAGCGCCGACCCATCACGCATGCTGGCACATTTTCAGGAAATGAACGGTTAAAGCAGGCCGCCCGAGCCAAAAGCGGGCGGCAAAATGCGTTATTAGACCTGCAAATAACGCAGCACTGAATCGCAAATCATCTCGCGCTGGCGCTGTTTGACCTGCGGGTCGGCCAAGTCGATCTGGAAGATTTCACCCAGCGTGTAGCGGTTCGACACGCGATAAAAACAGAACGAACTGACCAACAGATGAACATCCAACGGGTTTAAACCAGTGCGGAAAACCTGCTGTTCCACGCCGCGCCGTAGAATGTGCTCCAAAGCATGAACAATCGTGTCGTTCATGGCTTTGATCCCTTCTGAGCGCTTGATGTATTCACCCCGATGGATATTTTCGACGCTGACCATGCGCACGAAATCGGCATTCAGATCATGGTGATCGAAAGTAAATGCCACCAGCTTTTGAATCGCTTCACTAGGCGGCAACTCATCGAGATGGAGCAAGCTTTCGGTGTTTCGAATTTCCCCGTAGAGCTTTTCTAAGACCTCGACGTAGAGCTGCTCCTTGCTGGTGAAGTAGTAATAGATCATGCGTTTGGAGGTGCGAGTGCGCTCCGCAATAGCATCCACCCGCGCGCCCGCCAGCCCTTGTTCGACGAACTCGACAAGGGCTTCTTGGAGGATGTTTTCGCGGGTTTTTTCCGGGTTGTTTTTCCGGGCTTTACGCGGTTCGACTGCAGGCGCCGTGGCGTCGGTGTCGACTTCTGATATCTGGGTCATTAAAGGCTCACGGCCATCGGAAGATGGCGGGGATTATGGCCCGAGCCGGTCAATGAAGGAAGCCGACACTGCTTCATAGCGCCTCCTAAAGCTTGGTCTGGCGCACCGCTCCGGTACGCGATTTGGCCATCGCCGCCAAGCGCACCGCCACGTTGGCGGCGCCATACCCGGCATAGCCGTTTTTGCGCTGCAACAACTCGAAGAAGAAGCGGCCAGCAAACGGCTCGGTGTACACATGAAACAGCTCACCGCCTTGGGCGTCGCGGTCGTACAGCACGTTGAAGTAGGCCAGCTCACTCAAGAACTCGTCGTCAAAGTCAAAACGCGCCGCCAAGTCGTCGTAGTAGTTCAGCGGAATATCCAGCAGCGGCACACCCGCGGCTTTGGCTCGACTGACTTCAGCGAACAGGTCGTCACACTCAAATGCAATGTGATGCACACCTGAACCGCGATAACTCGACAGCGCATGTGAGATAGCGGTGTTTTTGTTTTCCGAAATGCTCAGCGGCAAACGAATCGTGCTGCAACGGCTGCGTAAAGCGCGGCTTTTGACTAAGCCGTAAGGGTCGGGCAACACCACCTCGTCGTCGGCCTCAAAGTCCAACAGGCCCTTGTAAAACAGCACCCAAC
Source organism: Pseudomonas endophytica (assembly GCF_001411475.1). Lineage (GTDB taxonomy): Bacteria > Pseudomonadota > Gammaproteobacteria > Pseudomonadales > Pseudomonadaceae > Aquipseudomonas > Aquipseudomonas endophytica. The sequence continues at coordinate 3,553 of NZ_LLWH01000095.1, forward strand.
TGTCGAGGCTGTCTGCCGGCAGCGCCATCGCCATGTGGTCAATGCGCTTAAGCCCACCTTGAGTGGTGGGTTCGACCGTGAGGTTGAAGTCAGATTCGTACAGCGGTTTGCCCGTCTCATCCTGATCAACCAGATAAATCAAACTGCCATCCGGTGCACGAACGGCCGCTAACTCCAACTCGTTAGGGCCGACCAACCCGCGATAGGGCTGACCTTTATAAGCCACGGCACGGGCCAGTGCGCTGGCGCTGTCTTGCACCCGAATCGCAGTGGCACACAGTGAAGGGCCATGGGCCTCAAAAAAGTTATGGGCAAACGAATACGGTTCAGCGTTGAGAATCAGGTTGATATCACCTTGACGCATCAAACTCACATTCTTAGAACGGTGCTGACCCGCCTTGCTGAAACCCAAGCGCTCGAGCCAATGGGTCAGTTGCGCACCTTGATTGTCATCGACGGCGAACTCCAAAAACTCGATGCCGTTGTAGTCGCTGGCTTTAGGCGGCGAGAACAATGGCTCCAGCTTCGCTGCGGGCGCGTCCTGTTGCGCCAAGCGCTCGCGGGTTTTTTCTTCGAGGTACAGCAACGAGCGCAAACCATCAGCAGCGTTGGCGCGCGTAGGTGCGGCACGAAAGCCGTCATTGAAAATTTCCAGTGACAACGGGCCGGTGTAGCCACTCTGGATGATCGGCGCCAAAAAGCCCGGCAGGTCAAACTCGCCCTGCCCTGGGAAACAGCGAAAATGACGACTCCACTCCAACACATCCATCGCTAAAATCGGCGCGTCGGCCATTTGCACGAAGAAAATTTTGTCGCCGGGAATCTGCGCAATGCCACTCGGATCCCCTTTGAGGGACAAGGTGTGGAAGCTGTCGAGCAACACGCCGAGGCTAGGGTGGTCTATCTGGCGTACCAGATCCCAGACCTGCTGCCACGTATTAACATGTCGCCCCCATGCCAAGGCTTCGTAGCCGATCCGCAGGTTACGCG
>NZ_LLWH01000096.1 GCF_001411475.1 Pseudomonas endophytica
ATGCGTCAGGCGCTGACGCAGGCCAGCCATCATTGTGCCCATCGACAGGTGGGTGGTCGGGTGCTGGCAGAGCAACCCTTGATGCAGAACGTACTGGCAGATCTGGCGCTTGAAAGCGAAGCCGCACTGGCGTTGAGCCTGCGTATGGGCTGCGCGCTGGACAACTTAGAGGACTCGCAAGAAGCGCGCTTTTCTCGTTTGGTGACGGCAGTGGGCAAGTATTGGATCTGCAAGCGGGCGCCGGCCATGATCAACGAAGCAGCAGAATGCATGGGTGGCGCGGGGTATGTAGAAGACAGCATCTTGCCGCGTCTGTATCGCGAGGCGCCGGTCAACTCAACCTGGGAAGGCTCAGGCAATGTTCAATGCCTAGACGTACTGCGCGCCTTGTCCAAAGAGCCGGGGGTGCTTGACGCGTTGTTTGCCGAATTGGGCGATGGGCATGGCGATACACGCTTGGCGCAGCATATTGGTCAATTAAAGCGCGCCTTCAAAGACACCGATGACATCCAATACCGCGCCCGGCAACTGACCGAGCACATTGCCTTGGGCCTACAGGCCAAACTGCTCTTGGAGGCGGGTAACAGCGATGTCAGCGACGCCTTCATAGCCAGTCGGCTACAGGGTAGCGGGCGGGTGTACGGTAACTTGCCACGCGGCTTGAATGTCGCAGCGATCGTCGAGCGCTCAACCCCGCGGGTTCTTTAATCCACTGTGTAGGCGCTGTATTGGGCGTATGCAGTGTTGTAGGAGCTGACGAGGCACGAAGGCTGCGATTGGACGCGCAGCCCGAAAGCAGATCAAAAGATCGCAGCCTGCGGCGGCCCCGAAAAGCAGGTCACGCGGTATGCTTTACCGATTGATGCAGGCAAGATAACGGCCTGCCAGTTCAGAAGACAGGATGCTTATCGTGACCGAAGCTTTTATTGTCGTTTCAACCGCTGCAGAGGCTGTCGATCGCCTCGCGGCCCTGCATGAACGTGCAACCACGGCGCTGAGTCAAGCCCTCAAGCGCTATCTGAAGGACCGCGTAGAGCCGACTCCAGAAGAGCGTGCACTTTTTCGCTACCCAGAACTGCGTTTGACCTACCGCATCAATGGCGAAGTCCCAACCACCACTCGTGCTTATGCCAAGGTGCAACTGCCTGGTACCTACAGCGTTACCGTCACCCATCCCGCTGCGTTCCGTCATTACTTGCTGGAGCAATTGGTGCCGCTGATGCGTGACTTCACTGTGGTGGTCGAAGTGGGGGTTAGCCACCAAGACATTCCCTACCCTTATGTGGTTGAGCAAGGCGACGAACTTGCCGGCTCTGGCGTTACGGCGGCAGCACTGGCTCGCGTGTTCCCCAGCACTGACCTCTCGGCGGCCACCGATGGCATTGCAGACGGCCTGTACGATTGGGAAAACACCGATCCTTTACCCCTTGCGCTGTTTGATGCGGCGCGCGTCGATTTTTCGCTACGCCGCTTGGTGCATTACACGGGCAGTGACTGGCGCCACGTTCAACCTTGGATTTTGCTGACCAACTACCACCGCTACGTTGACCAGTTCATCTTGCATGGCCTTGAACAATTGCGAGATGACCCGCGCTTTGTACGCATGGTGATGCCTGGCAACGTGATTATCGAAAAGTCCATGGACTATGGCGAAGCCCAAGCGATTGCAGCCGGAGTGGTGTGGCATCGCTATCAAATGCCGGCCTATCACTTGCAGGCCAGCGACGGTCACGGCATCACGCTGGTGAACATTGGTGTCGGGCCTTCTAACGCCAAAAACATCACTGACCACTTGGCCGTCCTGCGTCCGCATTGCTGGCTGATGATCGGCCACTGTGGCGGCCTGCGACAATCGCAGACCATCGGTGACTACGTGCTGGCCCACGCCTACATGCGCCGCGATGGGATTTTGGATCGGGTGGTGCCGCCGAATATTCCGATTCCAGCCCTTGCTGAAGTGCAGCTGGCACTGCAAGAAGCCGCCGCCCAAGTGACCGGCGAGCGCGGCGATGAGCTGAAAAAATGCCTGCGCACCGGCACCGTACTGACCTATGACGACCGTAACTGGGAGTTGCGTTGGGCTGAGGAACGCCCGCTGATCAACCTGTCTCGCGCCGTGGCGGTAGACATGGAAAGCGGCACTATCGCCGCACAGGGTTATCGCTTGCGTGTGCCTTATGGCACCTTGTTGTGCGTCTCGGACAAGCCTCTGCACAGCGAAATCAAACTGCCAGGCTCAGCCAACGCCTTCTATGAGCGGGCGGTCAGTCAGCATCTAAAAATCGGCATTGCCGCCGTCGACCTGTTGCGCAGCCAACTCAACTCATTGCACTCGCGCAAACTGCGCAGCTTCGACGAACCGCCGTTCCGTTGATCCGATTGGTCATTTAGCGATCAGGGCGCTAGCATTGCCAGCCCTGATCGCTAGATGTCCTTTTCATCATGTCCCGTCCTGCTCGCCCTGATTCTCGTCGCCCCTCTGCTAAAAGCCCGCGTCCTTATGCGGGGGATCGTCGTGTGGCCAAGGCACCGCCTGTTGAGCCCAAACTGTTTCTGTTTAACAAGCCCTTCGATGTGCTGACGCAGTTCAGCGACGAAGGCGGGCGGGCAACCCTCAAAGACTTTATCCCCATCCCGGGGATTTACCCGGCGGGGCGTCTGGATCGAGACAGTGAAGGCTTATTGCTACTGACCAACGACGGCCAGCTACAGGCGAAGATTGCCGACCCCAAACACAAACTCCCCAAAACGTACTGGGTACAAGTCGAAGGTGAGCCGACGCCCGAGCAGTTGCAGCAGTTGCGTGACGGCGTGCAATTGAATGACGGCAAAACCCTGCCTGCACAAGCGCGGGCGTTGCAAGAGCCCGAGTTGTGGCCGCGCAACCCGCCGGTACGCTTTCGTAAAAGCATCCCGACCGCGTGGTTGGAGTTGGTGATTCGCGAAGGGCGTAACCGCCAAGTGCGGCGCATGACGGCGGCCGTTGGCTTACCAACCTTGCGTTTGGTTCGGGTACAGATTGGCGACTGGACGCTCGAAGGGCTGGAGCAAGGGCAGTACAAAGAAGTACCGGCGCGGCTATAGCACGCCAGACTCGATCAAGCCGATGACCACGCTTTTGATGATGAACGCGGCGACCCCTAGCCCGAGTACAAAAAACAAAATCATCGAACCAAAGCGCCCGGCTTTGGACTTTTTCGCTAGATCCCAGACGATAAAACCCATAAACAGAATCAAGACACTGACCAGTATCGTCATCATCCATTCTTCAAATACGGCAGGGTCCATCGGGCGGCTCCAGTGGCGAGGAGGTGGGAGTACTTGTCAATCTGTAGTCGTTGCCGCAGGGTCGGGGTGCGCTGCGCAACTCATCGCAGCCTGCGGCAGCGACTACAGGGCTAGGGTGATCACGTGCGTAAATGCGTCAACGGCAACTCGGTGCTGTTGAGCACCTGATTGAGTACAAAGCTTGAGCGTACGCTGGTGACGCCATCTATACGCGTGAGGTGGCCCAGCAGCAGCTTTTGATAATGGTCCATGTCCGGCACGACGACCTTGAGTTGGTAATCGGCGTCTATCCCCGTGACTAAGCTGCATTCCAGCACTTGGGGCAAATTGCGGATCTGCGCTTCAAAGTTCTCGAAACGGTCTGGGGTATGACGATCCATGCCGATCAGCACGTAAGCCGTCAGGCTTAGCCCCAGCTGCTTTCTATCCAGCAATGCAACCTGACGCGAGATATAGCCGTCATCCTCAAGCTGCTTGACCCGGCGCGAGCAAGGCGAAGGCGAAAGCCCGATGCGTTCGGCCAATTCCTGGTTAGAAATGCGCGCATCCCGTTGTAATTCCGCCAAAATACTGAGGTCGTACCGGTCCAGTTTGCTCACGAAGACACCCTTTGTCATAACTATTGCGGGAAAGTATCTATCTGAAGGTAAAAATTGCGCAAGTCCTATTTTGTGCAGCAATCTTCGCAATCCTGTGTCGCAGCCGTCGGCCTATTCTTAACACCAGAATCACTGCCCGGACATAGAGTCCACAGCGGCCCGCCTAATCAGGCCTGCCGCGGCCGCCAGCCCAACAGGGCTGCTCCGGCCCCCGGGCTACGCACCGTCTAGACGACGGAGTGAGGTGAGCCAACATCACAAGTGTTGAGCCTGGACAGAAAAATTCAAAGGGCGACCGACGGGTCGCCCTTTTTTATTGGGCGTAAAGTCTAGTGTCGTGAGCGTGTAATTCGTTTATCTAAAAGCCTATCGATATACTGACCAGACTTCGATGTCACTGAGCAGTAGTGCACAAAGCACGGGGTCGAACACCGCGACCTTGATGTCCAGCTCGACCAAGGCTGCCAGCCCGTCGATGGATTTTCGGAAGTCGACGGGCTTGGGGTACAGAT
>NZ_LLWH01000097.1 GCF_001411475.1 Pseudomonas endophytica
AACCTGCGCGACTTCGAAGGCCGCAGCGCCCTGCTGCTGAGCAAGGCCAAAGACAACAACGCGTCTTGCGCGCTGGGGCCGTTTATCCGCCTGTTCGACGAACACTTCAGCCTCGACGACGTGCGCAACTGCGAAGTGACGTTGCGGGTTGAAGGCAACGAGGGTTACGTGCTCAATGGCAAAAGCTCGATGAACCAAATCAGCCGCGACCCGGCCGACTTGGCCGAACAAACCCTCAACGACAACCACCAATACCCGGATGGCTTTGTCCTGTTCCTCGGCACCCTGTTTGCCCCCACCGACGACCGCGACCATCCCGGCCAGGGTTTTACCCACAAACAGGGCGACGTGGTGAGCATTTCATCCCCCACCCTCGGCGCCCTGCACAACCGCGTCACCACCAGCGACCAGGCACCGCGCTGGACGTTTGGCGTGGGCGATTTAATGAAGAACTTGGCGGGACGTGGGTTGTTGGGGTAAAGCAAGCAGAGCAACCGAACAGCATGCTGTTCGGTTGTATAGGGGGCTTTACGACTACACCGCCACACTCACTCAGCCTTTACGGGCAGATAACTCTGAGCTGCCGCAGGCTGCGATCTTTTGATTGTTTAATAGATCGCAGCCTTCGGCAGCTCCTACGGGACGGATTCGCCCAAAACTTATGGATTACGCCCATGACAACCGTGGGGCTGGCGATTGAAACTTCCTGCCACAAGACTGGAGACGGGCAACATTGGTAGATCGCGTGTTGCTTCTCGGCAAGTGTGGCGACCTGGCGGTTGTACTTGAGGACGTGTCAGATTATGCAACACAGCCAATAAATAGCACCAAGCTGACTATTTGCGGTTCGTCCAATAGCTCTGCGAATCTTATTGCTTGATCGGCTGTGATCTCAGTCTCCCACCCGCCTGCGTCCTCCAGCGTTTTCCAACCCATGATTTCAAGTGACTTGACCTCAACATCACCGTGCAGAGCATGCTTAAACTTTAAAGAATCATCCTCATTCGGCTCCGGTAAAAAACCCGTTAATTGCAAGTACATCGTTTCGCTCCTATTTATTTAGGGGTGGTTCGACCATTTTTGGGAGGTTTTCTTTGCTCGCCGGTATCAGCATCAAACTCCCCTAAGTGCTTTCCTTGTTTGTCATATATTTCGACAGCTCCATGCTGGAAATCCCACTCATAAATCCGGCCTTTACGATCTGCCCACCTGCGTCGCTTATGCCCACCTCCCTGCACACCAGACTTCAGACAGTCGCGAGTTGCGTCAGGAAACTCAGGCAGTACATCCGAGCGTGTCAGGGTCTTTCAGGCCTACACTCTCTTAGGATTCAGTATTTATGAAGATTACTCTTTAAGTAGAACAAGACAGCTGATAGATAGCATCAGGGGTTTCTAGACTTATCCCAATCATTCGTTCCAAACGCCTTAACTGAGCAGGAAGAAGCTCGTACTCATAGATCGCTTCTTCATCAGAAGCCCACCCCATCAACGCCTTAAGTTGTTCAGCGTGCCGGTCAGGAATGGCCACTTCATTTAGAAGCTCCTCAGTGGCTTTATCGAAAATCAAAACAGAATGATTCATGGCTTTACTAGCCATTGGGCGCCTTCCTGTAGGAGAGCGCCGCACGGTATCGGTATGAAAATCGGATCGAAATCAGTTAGGTCGGGAGTACGTGTAGGCCAAAGGAGTTTCTGTCGAAGGTTTTAATGACTTGTTGGGTACAGTCCAACAGCTTGTTTGTGATCATCAGTACACCGCCTCACCCGCCCCGGCAGCTAGGCGACGGAAGACTAAGGCCGAGGCCATACAGGCTAAGCCGCACAGTACGAGCATGCAGGCGACGTCGCTGGTCTGGAGCACGGTATGCCCGCGCAGGTTCATGAGTAGGCCGAGTAATGATGCGACCAGCCCCACCGACAAGCTCATGCTCAGTTGCACGGTCATGGCTGACAGGCTGCTGGCGCGGCTGCTGAGTTCGCTGGGGACGTCAGCGTAGGTCAGAGCGCCGAGAGTGCTGTATTGCAGCGAACGAATGACGCTACTGCCAAACAGCACTAAGACGATCACGCTGTAGGGCGTGCTGTGGGTGAAACCGGCACACGCCGCCAAGGTGAGGCCGGTGAGTACGGCGTTAACGATGAGGGTGCGACGGATGCCGAAGCGACGCACGACGCGCACGGCCAGCAGTTTCATCAAGAAAGCCCCTGCCCCTCCGGCTAAGGTCAGCAGCCCTGCATGTAAGGGGCTGAGGCCAAAACACAGCTGGAACATCAGCACCAGTAAAAAGGGTAATGACGAGGTGCCCAAGCGCAGCACGTTGCCGCCCCAAAAGCTGATGCGGTAGCTGGGGATGCGCAGCAATTTGAGATCCAGCAAAGGCTCGGCGCAACGCCGTGCGTGGCGGATGTATAGGGCGCCGCATAGCCCACCGACAGCGATCATCAGTACTACCCAAGGGCGGGGTAACAGCCCGTGCCCCAGCGCTTCAAAACCAAACACTAACCCTGCCATAGCAACCGCGCTGAGGATTAAACCGCGCATATCCAGCCCGCGCTCACGCACGCCGGGGTAATGCGGTATATGGCGCAGCACTAGCACGATGCCGACCAAACCGATGGGCACATTGATCAGGAAGATCCAGTGCCAAGACCAGTAAGTCACCATCAGCCCACCCAGCGGTGGGCCGATCATCGGGCCGATTAAGGCTGGGATGGTCAGGTAGGACAAGTTGCGCAGCAGGTCTTCACGCGCCGACCACCGCAACAGGATCAACTGCCCCACAGGCACCATCATCGCCCCAGCCGCGCCTTGGAGCATGCGCGACAGACACAGTTGCAACAGCGAGTTTGAGGCCGCGCAGGCCAGCGATGAGGCGATAAACAACGAGATGGCGATGACAAACAGCCGACGCGGGCCGAAACGATCGGCCACCCAGCCGCTGACCGGCACGCACAGTGCAGCCCCGAGCATGTAGAGCGAAACTACCAGGTTCATGCGGATGCTGGGCGCGCCAAAATCGCTGGCCATTTGCGGCAAGGCGGTCATGACGACCGTGGCGTCGATGAGTTCCATGCACAGCGCACAGCCAATAATCATCGGCACTCGACGCGATAACGGTCGAGTTTGCGGGAGGGGTTGGGCTACGGTCACTGGGCGGTTCTCGGTGGAGGTGTGTTTTTTGCGCAACGGTGCTTATCGCAGCCCCTTTAGATCGCCAATTTAAGAAAATCAAACGCCATCCGCCGCCCGCTTTCGAGGTGCGGAATGGCGTCCAGCAGTGCTTGGGTGTAGGGATGTTGCGGATGATCGAAGACGTCACGCACGCGGCCGCTTTCTACGGCCACGCCGTCTTTCATCACTAATACGTCGTCACTGACGTGGTTGATGACGCCAAGGTCGTGAGAGATAAATAAGCAGGCCAAGCCCAAGCGTTGTTTGAGGTCGTCGAGTAGCTCAAGTATTTGCGCCTGTACCGATACATCCAAGGCCGACACCGGCTCGTCGCACACCAGTATCTGTGGCTGCGCAGCCAGTGCGCGGGCAATGGCAATGCGCTGACGTTGGCCGCCAGACAGTTCAATCGGTCGACGCTCCAGCAGGGCGACATCGAGTTTCACCAGCGCCAACAGTTCTTCGGCGCGCGGGCCCCAGTCGCTACGTTTATGGCCCGCGACTTCCAGCGCCTCGCTCAACACCCGCCGCACGCTGTAGCGCGGGTCGAAAGAGCTGAGCGGGTCTTGGAACACCACTTGAATGCTGCGCCGTAGATGACGCTTTTCGGCTGCCGACAGGTTCAGCCAAGGCTGGCCCTTGATCTGGATATCGCCGCTGTCCGGAGTTTCCAGCCCCAAGATCATGCGGGTCAAGGTGGTTTTACCGGAGCCAGACTCTCCGACGATGCCTAAGGTTTTGCCCCGTCGCAGTTGCAGTGAAACGTTATTCACCACGGTGCGTTGTTTGCCGTCTGGGCCCTTGAAGGATTTGCTCAGCGCATTGACTTGCAGCAGCGGCGGCGTTGGGTCTACCGCTGTCAGCACTCGATTTAAAGGCGCACGCGCAGCCCCTTGGGTGCGGCGAAAGTGCACCGCCCTGCCGGTTTTTAAGAGGTATTGGGTATAGGGATGCTGTGGGTCATGCAGGACTTGGTCGACGCTGCCTTGCTCGACAATGATGCCGTTGTGCATCACCGCCACCCGATTGGCCAGCCGCGATACCACCGCCAAGTCATGGCTGACGATCAGCATGGCGGTGCTTTCACCGCGCAGCGATTCGAGCAACGCCAGCCCTTGCGCCTGCACAGTGG
>NZ_LLWH01000098.1 GCF_001411475.1 Pseudomonas endophytica
CCGAATGCGTGGGCTGAAGCCCGCGGCTACACAGCGTGCGACGATGCGGTCGTGATACTGCGGTGAGACATTGCGCGGGAACAGAATGAAATCGTCTTCAGCAAGTTCTGCAAGGTCGATGCGCTCGCGCCCGGCCAACCGATGAGATATGGGTAAACAACACAGGAACGGCTCGCTGAGCACCGGCTCGCAGCGGATGCTCTCGGGGAAATTGGCCCAGTGGACAAATCCGATGTCGATCTGCCCGCGTTGCAACGCTTGGGCTTGCTCGGCGCTGTTCATTTCCATCAGCACGATCTCGGTATCGGGGTGTTCGGCTTCGAATGTTTTGACCACGTGCGGCAGGCCGCGGTGAAGAATTGAATTGACGAAACCAACACTCAGGCGCCCGGCAAAACCTTGGGCCGAACGCAGGGTCAGGCGCCTTGCTTGTTCGGCGCGTAACAGCAGATAACGGGCTTCTTCTAGCAATACTTGACCGGCGTTGGTCAGGCTCACTGACTTGTTGTTGCGGTTGAGCAACTGGATCTCCAACTGGCCTTCGAGCTTTTTGATATCGAAGCTAAGCGCCGGTTGGGAGATGCATAGGCGGGCGGCGGCACGACCAAAATGCAGCTCTTCGGCCACGGCGACAAAGTAACGAAGTTGCTTGAGATCCATGATCATCGGCCTCGCTTTACGATAATTTTTACTTATCGTAGTTGATTTACTTTGTATTAGATACTTATCGAAGGCAGCCCTACTCTTGGTTCACAAGAATCAGGAGAGTGACCATGAATACCCTTTCAGCGCGCGACCACGACCCTCTTAATATCCCGGACAGTCGTGGTTTGAACCTGTTTGACTGCGATCCTGGCCTCGCTGCTTTGCTCAAGGTTTATCTGCCGGCCGAGCTTTATGAGCAATGGCTGCCGACGTGGCAAACGCTGGGTGCCAGAGCCGGTAATGAATTGGATGTGCTGGCGCTTTCGGCCGATAAAAATCCGCCTAAACTGCTGCCTCGCACCCGTCGCGGGGAAGACATCCAAAGCATTCAGAAGCATCCCGATTACATCGCGTTAGAGCGCGTGGCTTATGCCGAATTAGGGCTGGCGGCGATGAGTCACCGTGATGACGGCACGCTACCGCTGGTCAAGTACGCCCTGACTTACTTGTTTGTACAGGCTGAGTTCGGGTTGTGCTGCCCGGTGAGCATGACCGACTCCCTGACTCGCACCCTGCGCAAGTTTGGTTCGCCCGCATTGGTGGCCCGCTACTTGCCGTCGCTGGTTTCGCAAGATTTCGACAAACTGTTCCAGGGCGCCATGTTCATGACCGAACAAGCGGCAGGCTCGGACGTTTCGCAAACCCAAACTCGCGCCAAGCTGGTCGATGGCGGTTGGCAGCTGTTCGGCGAAAAATGGTTTTGTTCCAACCCCGACGCTGACCTCGCCATGGTGCTGGCACGCCCGGACGATGCACCGGCTGGCATGAGAGGGGTGAGCCTGTTCCTGCTGCCCAAAGTACGCCCGGACGGCACACGCAACGCGTATCGGATTCAGCGCCTCAAAGACAAACTGGGCACACGGTCGATGGCCAGTGGTGAAATTACTCTTGAAGGCGCTAGCGCCTATCTGATTGGCGAGGTCGGACGTGGCTTCCAGCAAATGGCGGACATGATCAACATGTCGCGTTTGTCCAACGGTGTGCGTGCCGCAGGCTTGATGCGTCGAGCGGTCAACGAGGCTTTGTATATTGCGCGCCATCGTCTGGCCTTTGGCCGACACCTGATTGATATGCCGCTGATGCAGCGCCAAATGTTGAAAATGATGTTGCCAACCGAGCAGGCGCGCTCGATGTTTATGCAGATTGCCACGTTACTGCCCAAGGCTGATGCGGGCGATGAGGCAGCCCGCAAATGCGTGCGCATTCTCACACCACTGATTAAGTTTCGGGCGTGCCGTGACGCTCGCCGGGTCACCGGCGATGCAATGGAGGTGCGTGGCGGGCTTGGTTACATCGAGGAATGGAGTGACGCGCGACTGGTGCGTGACGCGCACTTGGGTTCGATCTGGGAGGGCACGAGCAATATTGTGGCGCTGGATATCGCTCGCGCCGTGACCCGCGAGCAGGCGCTGGAACCTTTGCATCAGCACTTGAGCAAGGTGCTGGCCGAGGCGGGATTGCCTGCTCAAAGCCAGCGTTTGTTTGAAGGTTTGTTACAACGCACGGTGGCCCGACTGGCCACGGTGGCGAGTGAGCGTTCCGACGAGCAAGTGCGTCAGGCGGGGAGCGCGTTATACAACATGGCCACCGCTATTTTTATGGCCTGGGAGGCCAGCCATACCCCCGAAAACGCACGGCGCTTGGCGCTGGCGCATCTGCTGTTGCAACACAAATTGCTGCCACGAGATCCGCTGAGTCCAGAGCCTGCGATGACGCCTGAGGTGCTTTCAAGCCTTGCCAGTGAACGTCCGATCACACTGGCGCAAGCCATGCAGCTCTTACCGGTCTGAACGCGCCTTAACTTGTCTCACGGAGTGCCTGTATGAACCCTTCAAAAGGGGCCCTTGAGGGCCTGAAAGTTATCGACCTCAGCCGAGTGCTGGGCGGCCCTTACTGCTCGCAGGCATTGGCTGACCATGGCGCTGATGTGATCAAACTCGAACCCTTGAGCGGCGATGAAACACGCGGGTGGGGGCCTCCTTTCGAGGGCGAGGACGCCTCTTACTACCGCGGGGTTAACCGCAATAAACAAGGGATCGCCGTAGACCTGTCGCGGCCTGAAGGGATTGAGCTGCTGATGTGCCTGCTGGAAGGCGCAGATGTATTGATCGAGAACTTCAAGCCCGGCACTTTGAAGCGCTGGGGCATTGATTACGAGCACGTGCTAAGCAAGCGCTTCCCCGGTTTGATCCACTGTGCGATTTCAGGTTTTGGCGCTGATGGCCCGTTAGGTGGCTTGCCCGGTTATGACGCGGTAATTCAAGCAATGGCGGGGTTGATGAGCGTCAATGGCGAAGGCAATGGCCAAGCACTGCGCATTGGCCTTCCTATTGTTGACATGGTGACCGGGCTGAATGCGCTGGCTGGTGTGTTGTTGGCGCTCAATGAGCGCCATCGCAGTGGTGTGGGGCAATCTCTGGATATCACCTTGTACGACTGTGGCGTGTCGTTGCTGCACCCGCACGTGCCCAACTATTTGGCGTCGGGCAAGACCCCGCAGCGCACCGGCAATGCTCATCCCAACATTGCCCCTTACGACAGTTATTGCACGGGCACCGAGCCGATTTTTTTGGCGGTGGGCAATGATCGCCAATTTGCCAAGTTGTGCGAGCAACTGGGCGCCAGTGACTTGCTGCAAGACCCGCGGTTTTTAAATAACGGCGTGCGCTCGGTCAACCGCCAAGCGCTTAAGCAGGCGCTTGAACAGTTGATGGCTAGCCATGATGGCGCAGTGCTGGCGCCGCAACTGATTAACGCCGGTGTGCCGTGTGGGGCGATTTCGACCATCGACAAGGTGGTTGCGCATCCCCACACCGAACATCGGCGCTTACTGGTGGACATCGGTGATTACCGAGGCATTGGCTCGCCGGTCAAGCTCTCGCGAACTCCCGCGACTTATCGCAATGCACCTCCCAAGTTAGGCGAGAACACGCGCGCGGTGCTTGAGGGCTTGGGCTTGGAGCAACAGGTCATCGACACGCTCTACGCGGCTGGAATTGTTCGCGGTTAACCCCGAAGGCTGCGATCTTTTAAGCGATCCAAAGATCGCCGTGGGAGTTGGCCAGACCACTATGTATAGGAGTTCCCCATGAGCAATGACCCTTTGGTACTGCTTGAACAGCCCGCACCCGGCGTCGCGTTGTTACGGCTCAATCGTCCTGCCGCACGCAACGCACTGAACATGGCACTACGCGAGGCGTTGGCCGAGCATTTTCAGCGACTTGATGAATGCCCACAGACCCGCGTGATCATTTTGACGGGTAGCGACACGGTATTTGCCGCAGGCGCCGACCTCAATGAGATGGTGGATGCCACCGCCTTGCAACTCTATGCACGGCATGCGGAGCGTCACTGGCAGGCTATTTCCGGGTGCCGCAAACCGGTGATCGCGGCGGTTAACGGATTCGCCTTAGGCGGTGGCTGTGAGCTGGCGATGCATTGCGATTTGATCGTTGCCGGGACCTCGGCGCGTTTTGCCCAACCGGAAGTCAAGGTCGGGATTATGCCCGGCGCAGGCGGTACTCAACGTCTGCTGCGTGCAGTGGGTAAATTTCAGGCATTACG
>NZ_LLWH01000099.1 GCF_001411475.1 Pseudomonas endophytica
AGGACCTGCCCTGCCAAGGCGTCGGGCTGCTCCAGCACGATCACTTGCTCGCCCTGCTCGCGCAGCACACGAGCGTGCTCCGGTCGGCGTCCAGCCGCTAACACGTTTGCCCCCAGCACCCTAGCCAAGCCCAACGCCGCCGCTCCCACTGCACCATTGGCGCCTATCACCAACAGACGCGTACCGCTCATCACACCACTGCGTTGCAAAGCATTCCATGCAGTGGTGTACGGCACCCCAATGCTTGCAGCCTGTTCAAAGCTCAACGCTTCAGGTTTGCGCGCGATTGCACTGACTGGCACTGTCAAATACCCCGCGTGGGAACCATCACGGTAAAACCCTAGATCTTTGCCCGTCCCCCAGACCGCTTGACCCACGCTCGCTTGAGGCCCTTCCACAACCACACCGGCAAAATCACGGCCAGGAATCCGCGGCAATGTGGTGTAAGGAAACCGCCCCAACACGTTCTTCACGTCGCTGGGGTTCAAGCCCGCCGCTTTAACCTGCACCACTACTTCACCCGCAGCGGGCGTCGGGGCTGGCACGTCGACCACTTGCAAAGCAGCTAAATCACCGGTTTTCGAAAATTGCAGGGCCTTCATGTTCAACCTTCCGGGCGAGTAAGAAGGTGATGAGTGTATGGCCGCAAAACAATACCTATCGGTCAATGCCTTCAGCCTATCGGCCAGAATTAGGCATCCAATGGTTACCGCTGCACATATAAAGCAGGCGTAACGCCCAACGCTCGTCGGAACATGTCGCTGAAGCTGCTCGGCGAGTAGCCCAGTGAACGCGCGATTTGGTTAACCGGCACGCCTTGAATCAGCTCCGCCGCCGCCGTTGCCAGTTGTACTTGGCGTCGCCATTGCGCAAAGCCCATGCCCAACGTTCCCTGAAACAACCGCGCCAACGTACGCACACTGGCCCCTACGTTCGCCGCATGCTGCTCGAACGCGATGTCCAGAGTCGGGTTGGCCATCACTGATTGGCACAGGTTGAGTAACCGTCGATCCGACGAATCGGGCATCGACACCTTGAGCAGCGTACGTCGAGCACGCTGCAACTCGAACAGTGCCAAGTTAAGCAACGCATCGGTGTAGGCCGGTTGTGCATCCTTCTGATCAACCAGGTTGATGATCAACTCGCGTAACAGCCGCCCGACCTCAATGACCTGCACGGTACTGTCCAACGTATTCGCCGTGGCTAGGGGTAGGTAGATATTGCGCATCTGTAGGTCTGAAACCACACGTATCCCGTGGGGCACTCCCGGTGGTAGCCAGACCGCACGTTGCGGCGGCACCGCAAGGGCTTCATTCGGCGTATCGACCCACATCACGCCGCTCATGGCATACAGCAACTGCCCCCATTCATGCTGATGCGGCTCAATGTACAAGCCACGCGGATAGGTACGCGCCAGCGGCTGTACCGCCACGCCGGGGTCAGACAAATCAGGGGGAGCAGCGAGGGCCATAAGCAGTTCAGGTCAGAAAAGTGATTCCACATATTACCTGAGCGAATTTGCGTCTTTTGCACCAAATGAAACCCTTGTCATCGGTTAAACAACCGGTCGTCGCCCAACGGCTGACACGCTTCATAGTGTTCAAACGTTTACGAGGTTAAAGATCGCTCCAATAGTGCTCACGCGCGCACCGAAACAGCGCGCTCAGCCCACCATGTAGTGGACCTGAAAAGCCCTTGCTTGAGCCCCAAAACCTAATATTCGCTGAATCCTGACTATCAGCGCGCGACATCTCTCCTACACTCATCGCAGTCGTCTATGCCCTACTCAATGTCGTTATGAACAAAGCGAACCTTCTGCCCGTCTGACAGGTCAACCTGAAATAGGGCGCCCTGCTTGGTGCATTCTTTGCAGCACCTGTTTCACCTTTTGAGCAGGTCGACGGGGGGTGACTATTACCAATCTGAACGTGGAGGCTGGCTGGCTACAAGGCCGATAGCAGCTTAATAAGTACAACAGGAGAGAGTCATGATCAGTGCTGCTGCCTCACATCAAGATGAACGCTTAAACCCGCCGAGTGCGCCCAAAATCACCCTGGGCGGATTAGCCCCTGCGGGTAAAGCAGCGCTGCCAGTGGTGAATACCAACCCCAATAAAAAGAAAGTCCTGTTCGTGACCTCTGAACTGGCGGATCTGGTCAAAACCGGTGGCCTTGGTGATGTGTCTGCCGCCCTCCCAAGGGCCATGCGTCACCTGCATGACGTGCGGGTGCTAATTCCTGGGTATCGGCAGGTACTCAACAGCGATAACCCCATTCATATCATTGGCGAGCTCAGCGGGCATGCAGCCCTGCCCCCGTGCAAAATCGGGCGCATGGACCTCGCAGACGGCTTAGTCATTTATGTGCTGATTTGCCCAGAACTGTACGAGCGCGAAGGCTCGCCGTATGGCGCCAACAATGGGCGCGACTGGCCCGACAACCATATTCGCTTCGCTCGCCTAGGCTTGGCGGCCGCCGATATCGCCGCCAACTTGGCGCAGATCCACTGGCAGCCTGATCTGGTGCACGCCCACGATTGGCCCGCAGGTTTGGCGCCCGCTTATATGCACTGGCGAGGTCAGCGCACACCGACACTGTTCACCATCCATAACTTGGCTTACCAAGGAGTATTCAGTCGTGCTTGCTGCCCGGAACTGGGGATCCCGCCCCATGCATTGCAACAAGACGGCATGGAGTTTTATGGCAAGTTGTCATACCTCAAGGCGGGTATGGCATACGCCAGCCACATCACCACCGTCAGCGCGACCTACGCCCAAGAAATCACCACCCCGGCCTTTGGCTGCGGGCTTGACGGCTTTTTGGCCAGCAAAACTCAACAAGGTTTACTCAGTGGCATTCCTAACGGCATTGATGACACCTGGGAAGCCTCGAGCGACCCGCATCTGATTGCCCCGTTCAAGATCGGCGACTGGGAAGGTAAAGCGCTGAATACAGCTTATGTGCGCGCTCTGTTCGATCTGCAACCCTCTACCGGGCCTTTGTTCGCCGTAGTGTCGCGGCTGGTGTATCAAAAAGGTCTGGACCTGACCGAAGCGGTGGCCGACTTCATCGTCGCCTCAGGCGGTCAGATTTGCATCATTGGCCGCGGGGAACCGGAAGAAGAACAAACCATGCGCGATCTAGCTTTGCGCTTCCCAGGGCAAGTAGGCGTGCGCATTGGCTTTAATGAAACCGACGCCCGACGCATGTTCGCCGGTAGCGACTTTTTGCTGATGCCCTCGCGTTATGAACCCTGTGGCTTGAGCCAAATGTACGCCCAGCGCTTTGGATCATTGCCAGTGGCACGCAACACCGGAGGCTTGGCTGACACCATCGAAAATGGCGTCACCGGCTTTTTATTCGATGAGTCCAGCGTAGAAAGCTACACCCAGGCGCTGACCCGCGCTTTTAGAGTCTTTGCCCAACCAGAACTGCTGAATGCAATGCGTTGCCGGGCAATGGCGGCCCCATTTAATTGGTGCAACGCCGTTGAACCTTACGCTGAGCTTTATGAGCGCTTGGTCGCTCAGTCAATGGTTCGTAGCAGCGCGTTTTAAACGTTTCAAGCATCTCAGCACCCTGATCTGCACGACGTTCTACAGCCACTCGCCAGCCTTGAAGGGAGCCCGCCAATGAGCGAAGCGCAATTGGAAATACTCGCCGGCCGAGCCGGTTTGGCCGTTGACTGGATTGATGCCAACGGCCAGCCACAACGCGTAACCCAGCCCGTGCTGGAGGCCATTTTGGCGGGTTTGGGATTGCCCGCCGACAGCCCAGAAGCCATTGAAACCAGCCTGCTTAACTTGCAGCTGGAGCAACAAAACAAACGCTTGCCGCCTCTGCTCACCGCCGACGAAGGCAAGGCGTTAGACCTATCGCGCTACTTTCAGTCGAACAGCCACTGCATGGTCTATTTGGAAAACGGCGGCTCGCTGCCCATCCAACTCGATGCCGATGCCATGCTGCCAGGCATGATTCCCATCGGGTATCACCGGGTGCAGGTGGAGGAGCAATTTTTTACCTTGGCCGTGGCCCCCGCGCAGTGCTTCAGCATTGCCGACGCCCTGCAACAATCAGCGCCTAGGATTTGGGGCTTGGGTGTGCAGCTCTATTCGTTACGCCGTTCGGGCGATGGCGGCTTCGGTGATACCCGGGCGCTGGAAGTGCTGGCTCAGGCCGCGGGCGAACGTGGCGCTGACGCCTTGGCGATAAGCCCCGTGCATGCCATGTTCAGCAGCGCCCCCA
>NZ_LLWH01000100.1 GCF_001411475.1 Pseudomonas endophytica
TATGCGCGGAAAGTGAACATGTACCACGCCGGTTCGTGGATCTTCGCGGCGCACAACGATCTCTTCTGCCCCCACATGCACTAACTCACCCACGACCGGATCAACGCCATAGTCGGTCGCAGCAACGCTCACCTGCTGGCCTTGATTAAAGCCGCAGTTGTTATCGAACTCAGGCAAAGCGACAGGCTCTGCGCTTTTGGCAACGTCCAGCGCTTGCTCCGCGCTCATGTCTGTCGGTGAGCCTTCACCCACATCCAGAACCCGAGCCAACCACGCAGAAACCGCCGGATAAGTATCGACCAAGGGCGCCGTCACCGCTGTGCCTTTGAGGAACCACAGCGAATGTGCCAACGCAAAGTCGGCTATGGACGGTTCGCCAAACAGGTAGTCCCCTTGCCCATGTTGCAATTGCTGCTCAAGGCGAGCCATCAGCACTGGCAATTGCAACTTGGCTTGGGCTAACGGTAAGCGGGTTGCAGTGCCGCCACTGAATAATCCCGCACGATCCGCCACAAAAGCCTTGATCGCTTCGGGTGAAAGCTTGGAAAACCGCACAGCCACCGACTCAGGTTGAAACACCAGACTGACCGCATGTTGAAACAGCTCAGCGTCAGCCCATGCGGCAAACGTGCTCACCACCAGTTCCTTGCCCAATGGAAACAACGCTGGCGTCGACTTTTCTTGCTCTAAGCGGCGGGCAATTAATGCGGTATCGCAGTAAATATCCGCCCCGACTTGCAACACAGGGGTTTTGCGGTAACCACCGGTCAGCGCAATCAAATCAGGCTTTGGCATCATCGCTGGGATAAGTACTGAGTGCCAAGAAAGCCCTTTAAAGCCCAGCAACAGGCGAGTTTTTTTAGCGAAAGGGGACGTTGGGTAATGGTGAAGAATCAATCCAGACATTCTTTAATCCGTCAGTCATGTAGGAATCGTCAACCTGGAGCCTGATGAGCTCACTTGCAGGCACTGAGCCATCTGACTGTTTACCAGGCACTCTTTTGCGCTTTTCTTGAGCTTTTTGATTAGCCGCTCCTGACGCAAGGCTTCGCCTTTATCGGGCCAGGACTCGATATACACTAGCGCCATAGCAGGGCTGGAGGCAAAGAAGCGCGCTCCTTTACCGCTCTGATGCTGGGCAAAACGTCGCACTGGATCATCGCTGATTCCGCAATACAGCGAACCATTGGCAGCCCGCACCAAATACACATACCAAGGCTTGGCCACTTGAACCGACGCCTCTGAAGAGTTGCTAACGCTTGTCACACTTATTCCTTAACGCCCGGCTTGGTAGGCTTTAAGCCCCTTTTGGGCTTGGGCACGAATAGCGTTTTTGACCAATGGCGTCCACCCCAGCAACGTGCCTTTGGCACCGAGCGCTTGGCGCGACCAGCGCCACAGATCAAAGTGATCGTGATGTTCGCAAATTTTGCCGTCGCGAAAGACAAACCGAGCGTGAATGTCGTTAACCACCGTATTACCCGTTTGACTAAACAGATACGTGGCCACCCAGTGAGCGCTGCCGTGCTGCCCATCCGCCTGAACCTGATCGAAGGTCAGGCTGAACTGCTTGGCCCGCGATGTCAGCATCCGCCACATGTCGGTGGCATTGTGGCCGCGTAACTCACCAAACACTGGGTCGCTGAACAGCACGTCATCGGTGTAGCACTCGCCCATCGCTTGCGCATCACACCGTGCAAACGCCTGATAAAAATGCGTGATTAACGCTTGATGGTCTTGGCTCATTGCAGGGTCCGTGCTTAATCGAATCTAGGCACAATAATCTGCAATGAACCGAAACACTACGGGCTTTGGATCTTCTCACTCTGAACGTTCACATACAGCGCACGCCCCGCCCCCAGCCCGGCAACAATGGCACACAGACCAATCACCGCAAAAATCCAACCTAAAGCGTCCCAACCGCCGGTCATTTCATGCACCACACCCACCGCCAGTGGTCCGAGTGAGGCGAGGGTGTAACCAACACCTTGGGCCATACCCGACAGGTTGGCCGCGACATGCGCGTCACGCGAGCGCAACACAATCAAGGTCAGCGCCAAGCTAAACGCACCACCCTGCCCCAACCCCAGCACAATTGCCCAGATCCACAGCTGCTCCATCGGTGCGTACAGACAACCAAACAACCCGGCCAACGTCATGCCCATCACCAGCACGATAGCCAAACGCTGATCCTTGCCGCGTGTTGCCAACCAAGGCGCTGTTAGCGCAGTGGCCAACTGCACAATGACCGAGCCCGACATCACTAGCCCAGCTTGGGTCGGCGTTAAGCCACGCCCAATCAGAATGGAAGGGAGCCAGCCGAAAACAATGTAGGACAACGACGATTGCAGGCCCATGTAGAGCGTTACTTGCCAAGCCAGACGATCACGCAAAAGCCCCTGCACCCGATAAGCGACGTTGTGCGCGCCTTGGCGCTTACCCGCCTGTGGCAGCCAGAAAATTGCCGCCAGCAAAGCCGGTAGCGCCCAAAAACCCAGGCCCATAGCCCAGCTATCGCCTAGATAGTGACTCAACGGAACGGTGGCACCCGCGGCCAAAGCTGCGCCCAAGCACAATGCCATGGTGTAGACGCCAGTCATGGTGCCCGCATGCCCGGCAAAATCACGCTTGATAATCCCCGGCAGTAAGACGCCGATCACTCCAATACTGGCGCCTGCCAAAATGCTTCCGGCGAATAAACCGACTTCCCCAAAGCAACTGCGCACTACAATCCCGACGCCCAACGTCAGAAGGATCCCGAGTACCACCCGCTCAGTCCCAAATCGCCTGGCCAGAATCGGTGCTAAGGGTGCAAACAACCCAAGACACAGCACGGGTAGCGTAGTCAGTAGGCCGGCTTGCGCCGCCGACAAACCCAAGCTGTCCGATACCACGCCCAGCAACGGTGCCACGCTCGACAGCGCCGGACGCAAGTTCAACGCCACCAACACCAAGCCCAACAGCAATAACCAAGGGCGCACTAGCACCGGTGGCGTCGGTTGATCTGGCTGGTCATCCACTTCAGCGTCGATCAGTAATTCTTCCCATTCATCCAGATGACGGACAGGTTCAGTGCTGGCTGACGAGGGATGGTTCATTGCCTTCTCCGGCTCAAGGTTCATTGATCAACGTCCGGCAAAGCGCCATAGCCCGTTGCGGGTCTTGTTGTTTGACGGCCTCCAATAGCTCGATGTGCAGGTCAAATACCGATTGGCGACGCGGATAAATATCCAAGGTCTTGCGTAGATGGTTGGAGACAATGCTCGAGGTGTAGCGGTACAGCTCACTCAACGCCGGATTGTGCGCGGCGTCGATCAAGTGCTGATGAAACTGCAAGTCACAGCAAATATAGGTGTCGAGTTCGCCGTGATAATGCTGGCCGCTGAGGTCGAGTGCCTGCTGCATCAGCCGCAGGTCCTCATCGGTACGGCGCAAAGCCGCCAGACCAACGGCCTCAACCTCAAGGATATGGCGCATCTCACGCACTTGATCCATCGAGCAGCCAGTCAAGGTGCGCAAGCTGTCCATCGGATCGGCCCGAGCGCGCAAATAACTGCCGTCGCCCTGACGAATCTCAATCAGCCCAGCAAATACCAACACCCGCATGGCTTCACGCACCGTGTTGCGGCTGATGCCCAGCTCTGCCGCTAACTCCGGTTCGGTCGGCAAACGCTGGCCGACCTCCCAGGCACCTTGGTTGATTCGCGCGCGTAGTTGCTCAAGGGCCTGATCGACCAAAGAACGTTTCATCAATGGAGACGCGTCTGTCATGTAATTAGTCCTGTCATCCAATCATAGGATGAATTTTCTTACATGCTAGTCAGCGCCTTGAACAACTTCAATCAACTTCAGATTAAAGACCTATCCAAACACCACGCGCAGAGCTGCCGCAGGCTGCGATCTTTTGCTTTTAAAGATCAAAAGATCGCAGCCTGCGGCAGCTCCTACAGGGGGATGTTGGGTATTTCGTGATCGCGGTTGTGACATACCCGTTGAAGCCGTTACGGCCTTGCTTCTGCTTCACGTAGGAGCTGCCGAAGGCTGCGATCTTTAATGCAAAATCTGGTTCAAAAACAGTTTGGTCCGGTCGTTTTGCGGGTTGTCGAAGAAGTCATTCGGCGCGGCCTGTTCGACGATTTCCCCCTTGTCCATAAAGATCACCCGGTTAGCCAC
>NZ_LLWH01000101.1 GCF_001411475.1 Pseudomonas endophytica
ACAACCATCACCGCATCAAACTGACGCTCAACAACCTAAGCCCTGTGGAGTACAGGACCCGGGCTGCGCAGATTGCTAGCTAACCTGTCCAACTTTTGGGGGGCAGTCCACCCCGTAGGAGCTGCCGCAGGCTGCGAGCTTTTGATCCTTAAAAGCAGAAGATCGCAGCCTTCGGCAGCTCCTACGAAAGCTAAAGCAGTGCGGTGAAAAGCCGAAACCTAAACAAGCGAAACACAGCTCCTACAAAGATTTCAGGTTAGGCAATCCATTTGCGGTCACCAGTAAAACTAATGGTCAGCCAGCGCGCGCTGTCAGCTTTACCTAAGAGGCCCGAGATTTCTTCACGCAGCGTGTCCAGCGTTTTGATGCTGGCCAGTGGATAACCCGCAGGCAGCACAATGTGGATTTCGATAAAACGCGCCCGACCATGCTTTTGCACGTAGGTTTTATAGCCTTCAAAGCCATGCCGCGCCGAGAGGTCTTCAAGCACCTCGCGCACCTTGTCGTCCAGCGCATCAGGGGCAATGCCCAGTACGTCGCGCAACGCCGGTTTGAGGATCTTGAACGCGGGCGCCAGCATGCTGATGGCCAGCAGGATCAAAATCGCCGGGTCAACGTACGCCGCCCACTGTGCATAGCCGTGCTGTTTGAGGAACAAAGCCGTCACGAAACTTATCAACAGCCCCACCGACAGCATGGCGTCTACCAACCAACTGATGTTGTCAAACTGGATCAACGTGGACTTAAGGGTTCGGTTTTTATGACGAATCCAGAAGTAGTAAGCAAATTCGATGACGGTAAACACAGCCGCGTAAACGATCACCAAGCCCAATTCAATATCGCGTCCGCCATTGATGATGCCGAATACGCCGTTTAGAAATGCGTAGATCGCAATCAATAATAAAAAGCTGCCTTCGATCAGCAACACCATCGGTTCGAGGTGCCAAAAGCCAAACTGAAAACGCTGATTACTTTCTTTGGCGATCAGTTGTGCTGTTATCAGCATCAGTACTTTGATAAAGGTCGCGATCAACGAGAAAAAGCCATCGAATAAGATGGACTGGGAACCCGAGACAAAGCCCGTCACGATGCCAGCAACGGCCACCGCGAACATTAAAACAGTCGATTGTTTGAGCAGTTGCTGCTCACCACGGTTACTCACTGAAACTCCTTTCAGCTTGGCTAGATGCGACCTCACCCAGAGGTCGCGGATAGGCAGTTTACGCTTTGGTATGGCGCTCGATGGCAAAGCCACTCCAGGACTGAGTCACCGGCATCAGTTCAAGACGGTTGATGTTGATGTGTGCCGGGGTGTTGAGTACCCAGAAGATCGTATCGGCAATGTCTTGCGGCTGAATCGGCTCGGCACCCTGATAGGTGGCGTCGTAACGCGCTTGGTCACCGGCGAATCGCACCATCGAAAACTCGCTTTCACAC
The DNA here is from genome assembly GCF_001411475.1 of Pseudomonas endophytica. GTDB lineage: Bacteria > Pseudomonadota > Gammaproteobacteria > Pseudomonadales > Pseudomonadaceae > Aquipseudomonas > Aquipseudomonas endophytica. Next base: position 1,438 of record NZ_LLWH01000101.1, read on the forward strand.
AAGCCTGGCTCAATGTTGCTGACCCGCACGCCGGTGCCCTGCAAGTCGCAGCGCAGGTTGAGCGAGAACTGCTTCACGAAAGCTTTGGTGCCGCCGTATACGTGGCTACCAGGGTAAGGATAGTTACCAGCAACGGAACCCAGGTTAACGATGCCAGCACCACGGCCGTGGGCAATCAGCCGTGGGAGCAGTAGGCGAGTGGTGTAAATCAAACCTTTGATGTTGGTGTCGACCATGGTTTCCCAATCGTCGAGGTCGCACTTGGGCGCCGGGTCGGTGCCCAAGGCCAAGCCTGCGTTGTTGATAAGCCCACGCAATTGGTTGAAGGAGGGCGGCAGGTTGGCAATGGCGTGTTCCATCGCCGCACGATCACGCACGTCCACCACCAGACCATGCACTTCGGTGTGTTGGGAAAGCTCTTCACACAGTGCGTTTAAGCGCTCTTCGCGGCGACCGGTAAGGACCAGTTTCCAACCGGCTTGCGCAAACTTGCGCGCACAGGCCTCACCAAATCCAGAGGTCGCACCGGTAATAAACAGCGTGGAAGTCATCGTGTTCTCCTTGGCTGGCGGGCTTGGACCGCCGTTGAAATAAGATCCACAGCAGAATGCCCGGCTCTTATGCAAGCATCAAGGCTGAACGACTGTACAAAAAACAACCAAATCTCTACAGACCATGCTGCCTATGGCTTAGCGCTGTTTACACTCACCTTATCCACAGGCCAACCCACAGTCTTTGGGGGCAACTCAAGATCTGTTAAAGCCTTTGTGGGTAAGGCTTACAGCGCCGTAAGACGTGTTTTTAACTTGACCTACGGAGCCCAAGCATGCAGCTGCCCCATAAAGGGGCAGAATCGTTTAAGTACCGAGATAGCCAGAAGCCAGTCATTGCGCCGCTTACCGCGTTCTTTCCAGAGTTTAACCACAGACTTATCCACAGGTTAGTGATACGTTTTTGAAACACCTCGTCGCTCAACAAACCTGTTGACAAATCACGTAGAACCCCCAGCAAAAAAAGCTGATCAAAAAACAACCACAGCTCTGAAAGCCTTATATATCAAGGGCTTCAGCCAACTACTCCCACGTTACCCACAGCCGCCTCCACAGCAAACGGGGACAAGTCAAAATGATGAAAAAACAGGGATTTGCAGCGTCTTTATGCCGCGCTTTAGTAGGGTTGCAATATTGTTTTCCACAATGTGCGGCATCCTCTTCTTCGAGCTGCCGCAGGCTGTGATCTTATGCTTTTAAAAAGCAAAAGATCACAGCCTGCGGCAACTCCTACAGAAGAGGTTATGTATTTACCTTAATGTCCGCCTAGATAAGCGTTACGCACGTCTTCGTTGCTCAGCAGGTCTTTGCCGGTGCCGGTCAGGCGGATTTCTCCATTGACCATGACGTAGGCACGGTCGGATAGACGCAGGGCGTGGTTGGCGTTCTGCTCGACCAAAAAGATGGTCATGCCGGTCTTAGCCAGCTCACGCAGGGTGGCAAAGATCTGTTTCACCACAATCGGCGCCAGCCCTAGGCTTGGCTCGTCCAGCAACAGAAGTTTGGGGCGGCTCATCAGGGCGCGGGCGATGGCGAGCATTTGCTGCTCACCGCCAGACATGGTCATGGCCCGCTGGGTTCGCCGCTCCTTGAGCCGTGGAAACAGCTCGTACATGCGCTGCATGTCCTCGCTGGCGTATTTGTCGCCAATAGGGATGGTGCCCATCATCAGGTTTTCTTCCACCGTCATGTCCGGAAACACCCGACGCCCTTCTGGTGACTGCGCAATGCCGTTGGACGCGATGTAGTGCGAGGACTTTTGTGTGATGTCCACACCCCGGTACAGAACCTGCCCGCCGCTGGCCCGAGGCTGGCCAAAAATCGACATCAGCAGCGTAGATTTACCCGCGCCGTTGGAGCCGATCAGGCTGACGGTTTCGCCCTCTTCAATGTGCAGTGAGACTTTTTTCAGAGCTTGAATCGGCCCGTAGTGCACATCCAGCGCTTTGAGTTCGAGGATCGTGCTCGTCATATCAGCTCCTCTTCGTCAGCACCCAAATAGGCGGCAATCACTTTAGGGTCGTTACGAATCGCTTCCGGCCCGCCTTCGGCAATGACGTTGCCGTGGTCGAGCACCACAATGTGATCCGAGATACTCATCACCATGCCCATATCGTGCTCAATCAGGATCACCGTCAGGTCGTGTTCATCACGCAGCAAGCGGATCATGGCGCTCAAGGCTTCGGTTTCTTGAGGGTTGAGCCCGGCGGCGGGCTCGTCGAGGCAGATGATCTGCGGGCGCGTACACATAGCCCGGGCGATTTCCAGCCGCCGCTGTTGACCATACGACAGCTCCCCAGCCAAACGATTGGCGCAATCGACCAAGTTGACCACTTCAAGCCAGTAAAACGCGTGGTCAAGCGCATCGCTTTCAGAGCTGCGATAGCCCTTGGTGTTAAGGATGCCCGCCAGCAGGCTACGATTGACCCACATGTGCTGCGCCACCAGTAGGTTTTCCAGCACAGACATTTCTTTGAACAGGCGGATGTTCTGAAAGGTGCGGGCCAAGCCTGCGCGGTTAACCAAGTGCGTACCGCCAAACATTTTGTAGTACAGGCGGCTGGCAAAGTGTTTGGGTGAGATAAAGTCGCTGGGTTTAAACGGCTCGCCCAGCAGCTTGATCACGTTGGTGTGGGCGCCTCGGGCAGTGATTTCGATTTTGCCCCCAGTGGCTTTGTAAAACCCGGTCAGGCAGTTGAACACGGTGGTTTTGCCTGCGCCGTTAGGACCGATCAGAGCAAAGATCGAGTTGCGTTTTACCTTGAGGCTGACATCACTCAGGGCTTTGATCCCACCGAAGTGCATCATCAGTTTGTCGACCGAGAGCACTACGTCTTTGTCCATCAATGGATTATTCATGGCGCAACTCCCTTACGTGGTGTCACCCCGACACGACTAATACGGATCAAACCTCGCGGCCGCCAAATCATCATCAGCACCATCAACACGCCGAACAGCAACACGCGGTATTCGGCAAAGCTGCGCAATAACTCCGGGGCCACGGTCAGGACGAACGCGGCAATGACCACGCCGACTGTCGAGCCCATGCCGCCGAGTACCACAATCGCGAGGATCAGCGCCGATTCAAAAAAGGTGAACGAGGACGGGTTAACGAAGCCTTGGTAACTGGCGAAAAACACACCGGCCAAGCCCGCCGTTGAAGCTCCGAGGGTGAACGCCGAGAGTTTGACCAATACGTGGTTCAAGCCCATGGCGCGACAGGCGATTTCGTCTTCGCGCAGCGCTTCCCACGCGCGGCCAATGGGCATGCGGGTCAGGCGGTGCTTGATGTAGAGCACCAGTAACACCACCAAAAACAGCACGATGTAGATGAATAGGAATTTGACGTTTGGGTTGTAGTCCAGACCGAAAAACTGATGGAACGGCACCCCGCCCTCTTTCGCTACCCGACCAAACTCAATCCCCAAAAACGTCGGCGACGGCACCGGCATACCGTTGGGGCCACCGGTAAACGATAGCCAGTTGTTAAGCACCAAACGGATGATTTCCCCGAAGCCCAAGGTCACGATGGCCAGGTAATCGCCATGCATTCTTAAAACCGGAAACCCGAGAATGCACCCCGCCAGCGCCGCGGCGATGGCGGCCAGCGGTAGCACTGACCAAAAGCCTAAACCAAGATACTGATAACCCAGCGCCAGCCCATAAGCTCCGATCGCGTAGAAAGCCACGTACCCCAAGTCAAGCAGGCCCGCCAAGCCGACCACGATGTTAAGCCCAAGGCCGAGCAACACGTAGATCAGCCCGAGAATGACCACGGTCAAAATGTATTTGTTGGCAAAGAATGGGAACACAATGGCAATTACGATCAGCAGCGGGATGATCCAACGCAGCCGCGATTTGTAATCGGGTGGCAATACGTGCACACCGGAACCGCTGGACTCAAAGCTATGAAGGATCTTCAGACCTCGTGGGGTCTGTAAGAACAGGCTTAGGGCAAAGCGCCCTACCATCACAATCGCCACCAACCAGCCGACCCGCGCGGGTTGCAGGTTGAAGCTATAGCCGTCGAGTACCACCCCGACAATTGGCCCGAACACGATCAGTGAGATCAACCCCGCCAGGATCGAATCGACAACGCTTTTTTTGATATCAATCGGTTTATTAATGGCTGCAGACATACTTACACCTTCGCCACGAGTGGACGACCCAGCAGGCCTTGGGGACGGAAAATCAGAATCACCACCAACAGTGAGAAGCTGAACACGTCCTTGTAGTCCGAGTTAATTAACCCGGCAAAAAGTGACTCGGATACCCCTAGGATGATCCCGCCGAGCATCGCGCCGGGCAGTGAACCAATCCCGCCGAGTACCGCAGCGGTAAAGGCTTTGATGCCAATGATGAAACCGGCATAAAAGTCGAAGGTGCCGTAGTTCATGGTGATCAGCACACCGGCCAGCGCGGCCATGGCGGCGCCGATAACAAACACGTAGGAAATGACCCGATCAGTGTTGATGCCCAGAATTGAGGCCATCTTGCGATCTTGTTGCGTGGCCCGGCACATGCGACCCAGCTTGGTGTACTTGATGATGTAAGTCAGCAAGCCCATGCCGACGAAAGCGGCGATCAAAATGAAGATTTTGGTGTAGGTGAGTTGCACAAAACCGGTGCCGATTTCGACCCGCCATGCACCGCTAAGCAACGTCGGCACGCCTTGCTGGCGTGAGCCTTGGGCGATTTGAACGTAGTTTTGCAGGATCAGAGAAATACCGATGGCGCTGATTAGCGGCGCCAGCCGTGTGGAGTTACGAAGCGGTTTGTAGGCCACACGCTCGATCACCCAGCCATACACGCCCGTGACCACCACGGTGAAGATTAAGGTGCCCAACATCAACAGCGGGAAGGATTCGATACCGAAGTACGCCAGCAGAGCCAGACTGATTGCCGCGAGGTAAGCGGAAATCATGTACACCTCGCCATGGGCGAAGTTGATCATGCCGATGATGCCGTAGACCATTGTGTAGCCGATGGCGATCAGGCCGTAGACAGACCCGAGGGTCAGACCGTTCAGCAGTTGCTGCAGGAAAATACCGTCCATAACGCACTCTCACGCCTGTGAGCGATTGCGCACACCCCGCCGCGTCGTCAAATGACAACTCGACTGACACGGTGTGCGCAGCTCCTGGAAAAGAAGACAGGTGACGCCATTGCCTGCTGGGACGAGCCTGCATGGGCTGGCACTGGCTGCGATTCTTTAAAAGATCGCAGCCAGCGGCAGCTCCAACGCAGTCAAAGGCTCAGCTGGCGAGATTCATCTCACTTCTGCTGTTCCAGTTGGTGGTATTTGCCGTCTTTGTCCCATTGGTAAACCACGTAGTCAGAGACTTTGAGATCGCCTTTGGCGTCCCACTCTTTCTTGCCCATCACGGTTTCAATCGGGTTGGCTTTGAGCCATTTAGCAGCGTCTTCGCCTTTGTTGGATTTGGCGCCGTTAAAGGCGTCGGCCAAGGCTTGGAGGGAGGCGTAGGCATACAGTGTGTAGCCTTCGGGTTCTGTGCCGTTTTTACGGAACGCTTCAACAACCGTTTTGCTGTCCGGCAGTAAACGTGGGTCTGCGCCAAAGGTCATGTACACGCCGTCAACGTACTGTTTGCCGCCTGCGGTGGCCACCAGTTCGTCGGTAACAATGCCATCATCGGACATGAACTTGACATCTTTTAGGCCCGCTTCACGCAGTTGACGCACCAATGGACCGGCCTCCGGGTGTAGTCCACCGAAATACACCACGTCAGCCCCGGACGACCGGATTTTGGTGACCAGCGCGCTGAAGTCTTTCTCGCCGCGGGTCAGACCCTCTTCAAGAACCGGCTTCACGCCACGCTTGGTCAACTGTGCCGCAGTGGCATCTGCCAAGCCTTTACCGTAGGTGTCTTTGTCGTTAATAACGGCGACTTTTTTGCCCTTGAGGACGTCGACAATGTAATCCCCCGCCACAACGCCTTGCTGATCATCGCGGCCACACATACGGAACACCGCGTCCAAGCCACGCTCAGTGACCTGCGGGTTGGTGGAGCCTGGGGTGATCATGATGACCCCGGCATCGGCGTACACCTCAGACGCCGGAATTGTGTTTGAAGAACAGAAATGGCCGATCACCCCAACGACCTTGTCCTGATCGACCAAACGGTTGGCCACTGCGACAGCTTGCTTGGGTTCGCAAGCATCGTCCCCTGCGACCAGCTTGATAGGTTCGCCGTTAATCCCCCCCTTGGCGTTGATAACATCGGCTGCCGCCTGTGCGCCTTTCATGTACTGCTCACCAAATGCCGCGTTGGCGCCGGTCATCGGGCCCGCTACACCGATTTTCACATCGGCCTGAACAAACGAAGAAACACCCAACGCGGCTGCCACTGCGAGGGCCAGAAAACCTTTCTTGTAGAACGTCTGCGACATGAGGTGGTGCTCCTGAGTTTTTAGTTGGCACTGCGACTTCACGTAAAGCGCTGAGCAAGGGGCGTGCCATGGTTTTTTATTCTTGGAAAAGCCGTTGTTTTATTGTTCTGTCGACTGTTTCGGACCCTTTTTCATTGGGCGTGCAACCGTTTAAACCGAGGAAGGTGAAACCGTTATTAATTTAAGCGCCACCGAGCACATCTGACGTTGCAACCGGGTTGCTCGGCGCCGAACTTTCTCCCTGTAACCTATTGCGTCACCGATCTGCACACTCGCGGTGCATGACTGCTACATGCCGCACCACCTAAGGCTAGTCGCTGCACGCCGAAATATCGTGCTAGCCATTAAATATCACGCTCAGATCACGATTCTTAGGCATTGGCCGGCGTGATAAAGCGAAAACCCTGCTTCGTACAAACAGCTGCGTAACCCTGCGCGGGGCACCGTTTGCATGGCTGAGAAAGGGATTGGCAGTGCGCTGGCATCACCTTGACACAGGTAGTCGGCAAAGGCTTTGCCGACCACGGTGCCGGTGGTCACGCCTCGCCCGTTATAGCCCGTGACGGCGACTAAACCGGGCGCGGGTTCAAATAAACGCATCAAGTGGTCGGGGGTGAACGCGATGCAGCCGGTCCATGTGCACGCCCACTCAACGCCTTTCAAATACGCAAAGTAATGCTGCTGCACGCGGTCAGCCCACGCCTTCAAAAACCAGGTGGGTTTTTGATTGCCGTTACCCAAGCTGCCAAGCAGTAAGCGGCCTTGCGCGTCGCGGCGGATGCTGCTGAGTACTTGGCGCGTGTCCCACGAGCCTTGGCCGCCGGGCAAGATGCGTAGGGCGCTGTCATCGGTCAGGGGTTCAGAAGCCACTTGGTAGTAGTAACCGGGGAAAAAGTTACGCCGCAAGTCCGTCCATTCGCCTTCGGTGTAAGCGTTAGAGGCCAGCACCACCTGTTCGGCGCTGACGGCGCCGTGGGCGGTTTGCACCGACCAGCGTGCGCCTTGGCGCTCCAGCCCGGTGACTGGCGACTGGTCAAACAAGCGCCCGCCCAGATCACTGGCGGCTTTCGCCAAGCCCGAGGTGTAGGCCATTGGGTTAAGTGTGCCCGCACGCCGGTCGAGTAAGGCTGCGGCGATTTTTAGGGTGCCGGTGGCGGCTTCGCACGCGGCGCCGGTGAGCAGCTCGACAGGGGCGCCGCGGCGTTTCCATTGTTGCTCGCGGCTGCGTAAGTCGGCCTCACCACGGGCGTTGTGAGCCATGTGCAGCGTGCCTTCGCGGCGTAACTGGCAGTCGATGCGGTACTTGTCCACAAGGCTGAACACCAGCGACGGCGCAGCGCCGAGCATACGATTTAATTGGCTGCCGATCGCTTGGCCAAAACCGGCTTCGATGTCGTCCGGTGGAATCCACATCCCCGCATTCACTAGCCCCACGTTACGCCCCGATCCGCCATGCCCGGTGCGGTGCGCCTCCAAGACGCAGACACTTTTGCCCTGCTCGAGCAAATGAATCGCGGCGGACAGGCCGGTGATACCGGCGCCAATGACGCACACATCGGCGTTTAGCTCGCCTTTAAAGGTCGGCGCCTGAGGACGTTGAGGCGTCAGGGTTTCCCATAAGCATTGTTCGTGTAGTGGCATGCCAAGCTCCAAAAATGAAACCCAACGCTGATCAAGCCTCACTTGTAGGAGCTGCCGCAGGCTGCGATCTTTTGACCTTAAAAGATCGCAGCCTGCGGCAGCTCCTACGGGGTGTTCGTCTGTTAGTCCACGTGCCGCCCCGCGCGAACAGGTGTTCCTCCGTTAGTCGAACGTGATGCCCTGCGCCAACGGCAGTTCCAGCGAGTAGTTCACGGTATTGGTCTGGCGCCGCATGTAGCCGCGCCACGCATCTGAACCCGACTCGCGACCGCCGCCGGTTTCTTTTTCGCCACCAAAAGCGCCGCCAATCTCTGCACCACTCGGGCCAATGTTGACGTTGGCGATCCCGCAATCACTGCCGGTTGCCGACATAAACTGCTCAGCCTCGCGCAGGTCAGTGGTGAAGATGCAGGACGACAAGCCTTGCGGAACGGCGTTGTTCAAACGCAAAGCGTCGGCAAAGTCACGGTAACCCATCACGTACAAGATCGGTGCGAAGGTTTCGTTGCACACCCCTTCGCTTTGCTCTGGCATTTCCACAATCGCTGGCGCGACGTAGTACGCATGGGGGTAGTCATCGGCTAACTGGCGCTCACCGCCAAACACACGCCCACCTTCGCTCAGGGCCTGTTCCAGCGCGTTTTGCATGGTTTCAAAACTGTGTTTGTCGATCAGAGGGCCGACCAAATTGCCCTCCAGCGGGTGACCAATACGTATGTTGGCGTAAGCGGCTTTGAGCCGAGTGACAATCTCTTCTTTGACCGACTCATGGGCGATCAAGCGGCGCAAGCTGGTGCAGCGTTGACCCGCCGTGCCCACAGCACTAAACAGGATGGCGCGCACTGCCATGTCCAGGTCGGCGCTTGGGCCAAGGATCATTGCGTTGTTGCCGCCCAGCTCTAGGATGCTACGGGCAAAGCGGGCAGCCACTTTTGGCGCCACTTCGCGGCCCATACGGGTGCTGCCGGTTGCGCTAATCAGCGCCACACGCGGGTCATCGACCAACGCTTCACCGGCGTCACGGCCACCGATGATCACTTGGCTTAAGTACTTAGGTGCGTCGCTGAAGGTGCTTAACACGCGGTCAAACAGTGCCTGACAGGCCAGCGCCGTCAGCGGGGTTTTCTCAGAAGGCTTCCAGATCACCGCGTTGCCGCAGACCAGCGCCAGCGTGGTGTTCCAAGCCCACACCGCGACGGGGAAGTTAAAGGCGCTGATCACACCGACCACGCCCAGCGGGTGCCAGGTTTCACGCATGTGATGGCCCGGGCGCTCCGAGGCGATGGTCAGCCCGTAAAGTTGGCGCGACAGGCCCACAGCGAAGTCGCAGATGTCGATCATCTCCTGCACCTCACCCAAGCCTTCTTGGGTGATCTTGCCCGCTTCCCACGACACCAGTTCGCCCAAGTCCGCTTTGTACTCACGCAACAGCTCACCGAACTGACGCACCAACTCACCCCGACGCGGTGCTGGGACCTTGCGCCACGCGTCAAACGCATATTCAGCACGTGTGACATGCTGCTCGACTTCGGCAGCCCCTTCCCACTGCACTGCGCCGATCTGGCTGCCATCAATCGGCGTGTGTACTGGCTGCTTGCCCTGTTGGTACAAGGCAGGGTTCACACCAAGACGATCCAGTAATGCAGCAACCATGGGGTACTCCTTAGACTCATTAAAGATTCAATGGTCTTTAGTTGTAGCTGGCTCAACGGGTGGTAACAAACGACCTTTAAGCGAGATATCATTCCGAAAATTCATGCTGTACGTATAAAGTCCGTACACACCAAGCCCTTGGGGATCTTTATGCTCAACAAGCGTTATCTGCCATCAATCACGGCGCTGCAGTGCTTTGAGGCGGTGACCCGGCACCTGAGCTTCACCCGTGCAGCCCAAGAGCTGCACCTGACCCAGAGCGCGGTCAGCAAGCAGGTCGCGCAGCTGGAAGAGCTGCTTCAGCACTTGCTGTTTCGCCGGGTGCGTCGTCGTCTGCAACTGACGCCCGCAGGTGATTTGTACTTGGTGGAAGTCCGAAAAATCCTGACCCAAGTCGAAATGTCGACCCATACCCTGCGCTCTTACGGGGGTGAAACCGAAGTGTTGCGTGTCTCAACGCCGTCGACCTTCGGCGCGCGCTGGCTGGTGCCGCGCCTCAAGGGCTGGCGGCTGCGCCACCCGCATATTCATCTGGATGTGTGCAACGAACAATCTGCTGATGCGTTGCTGCAAGGGCACAGTGATCTGGCGTTTTATTTTGGTCAGGGTTCACGACCCGGCACTGAGTGCGTGAAGCTATTCGGTGAAGAGCTGGTGGCGGTGTGCGCGCCGTCGAGTTTGCCTCATCAGCCGTTTACTGACCCGACGCAATTAACCGATCTGGTTTTGCTGCAAAATGCCTCACGCCCACAAGCTTGGCACGAATGGTTTGAACGCCAGGGCTATCACACCGACCACAGTTATCACGGACCACGCTTCGACACGTTCTACATGTGCATTCGTGCCGCGCAGGTCGGTTGCGGCGTGGCGTTACTGCCCAGGTTTTTGGTGGAAGAAGAATTAACTGACGGCAAGTTGGTCATTGCCTGGCAGCATCCGATGCCCAGTCGCGACGCGTATTACTTGGCCTATCCTGAACATTCGGCAGGCGTACCCAAGGTTAAGGCGTTTGTGACGTGGATGATGGAGCATATCGATCACCCCGTAGGAGCTGCCGAAGGCTGCGATCTTTAGATTTTTAAGATCAGAAGATCGTAGCCTTCGGCCGCTCCTACGGGATAGATAGACGCCAAAATTTAAAAACCTCTGGCAAAACGGTCTGCGAATATGCGCCACTGTCGCCATTCATTGAAAAAGCTGAACGCTGCGGCTATCAGGCCTGCGCAGCATGGAGATTATCGTTATGAGCGAGAGTGTATTTGCCGATCGCATCGTGCAGAACCTGCTCGACACCGACTTCTACAAATTGACCATGATGCAGGCGGTGCTGCACAACTACCCCAACGTTGAAGTTGAATGGGAGTTCCGCTGCCGAAACAGCGAGGACTTGCGCCCGTACTTAAGCGAAATACGTCTGCAAATCGAGCGTTTGGCCGAGTTGAGCATGACCCAAGATCAACTCGGGTTTCTAGAACGCATCACGTTTATGAAGCCCGACTTCATCCGCTTTCTGGGGCTGTTTCGCTTCAATCTGCGCTACGTGCATGCCGGTGTCGAGAACGGCGAGCTGTTTATCCGTCTGCGCGGGCCGTGGTTGCACGTGATTTTGTTTGAAGTGCCACTGCTGGCAATTGTCAGTGAAGTGCGCAACCGCTCCCGCTATGCCGGCACCTTGTTGCTAGAGGCCCGCGAGCAGCTGTATCGCAAATTCGACTGGCTACAGGCCAACGCCACCACTGAAGAACTGTCCGACTTGCAAGTCGCTGATTTCGGCACACGCCGCCGGTTTTCTTACCGCGTGCAGGAAGAAGTGGTCACTGTGCTCAAGCATGATTTCCCAGGGCGCTTTGTCGGCACCAGTAACGTTAACCTGTCCCGCGAACTGAGCATGAAGCCGCTGGGCACCATGGCTCACGAGTGGATCATGGCGCACCAGCAACTGGGCCCCCGGTTGATCGACAGCCAGAGTGCCGCGCTCGATTGCTGGGTGCGTGAGTACCGTGGCCTGCTGGGGATTGCCCTGACCGACTGCATCACCACTGATGCCTTCCTCACGGACTTTGATCTGTACTTCGCCAAGCTGTTTGACGGTTTGCGTCACGACTCGGGTGACCCGCTGGTGTGGGCCGAAAAATGCATCGCGCATTACCACCGGCTGGGCATTGACCCCATGAGCAAGACGTTGGTGTTTTCTGACAGCCTGACACTGCCCCGTGCACTGGGCATTTTCCGAGCGTTGCGCGGCAAAATTAACGTCAGTTTTGGGATCGGGACTAACCTGACCTGTGACATTCCGGGTGTTGAGCCAATGAGCATCGTGCTTAAAATGACCGCCTGCAATGGCTCGCCGGTTGCAAAGATTTCAGATGAACCGGGCAAGACCCACTGCTCGGACCCAAACTTTGCCTCTTATTTGCGCCACGTTTTCCATGTTCCTGAACAATCCTCCAAGGAGTGAATCATGCAGGCCGTACAGCGTCAGATTGCTGAAGATCTCAAGGTCCAACCCCCGTTTAAAGACACTGCCGCACTTGAGGCCGAGATTGCACGGCGCATCACCTTTATTCAGTGCTGTTTGCACAACGCTAGGCTCAAGACTCTGGTGCTGGGTATCAGTGGCGGCGTCGACTCGTTGACTGCCGGCTTACTGGCTCAGAGAGCCGTCCAGCAATTGCGCGATCAGACAGGCGATAAAGCCTTCCACTTTATTGCCGTGCGCCTGCCTTACGGCGTGCAGCACGACGAAGCTGATGCCACGGCGGCCGTCGACTTTATCAAGCCCGATGAGTGCCAAACCGTGAACATCGGCCCGGCGGTCAAAGCCCTCGCAGCAGAAATCACCGCCTTTGAAGGCAAGACCCCTGAAAGCGTGGATTTTGTGCTGGGCAATACCAAGGCGCGGATGCGCATGGTGGCGCAATACAGCATCGCCGGGGCGACGGGCGGTCTGGTGATCGGCACTGACCACGCGGCAGAGGCGGTGATGGGCTTTTTCACCAAATTTGGTGATGGCTCCTGCGATCTGGCTCCGCTCAGCGGGCTGGTTAAGAATCAAGTTCGCGCCATTGCGCGACACCTTGGTGCGCCAGAATCATTGGTCGAGAAAGTACCGACGGCAGACCTTGAAGACCTGGCGCCGGGCAAACCCGACGAAGTGTCCCACGGCGTGACGTATGCCGAGATTGATGCCTTCTTGCACGGCCAACCGGTAAGAGAAGAGGCGTTCAATATCATTTGCCGCACCTATGAGAAAACCCACCACAAACGTGAGATGCCGTTCGCGCCGTAATTAAGCCGACGCCTCTCGGGCCATCGCAGCAACAAGGCTACCTGCAGGTGGCTACTGGCTGCGATCGGCCAGACGATCAAAAGATCGCAGCCTTCGTGCCTCGGTAGCTCCTACGAAAAAACGGAATGAACCCTGCATTTTTTTTCGCTTGTTCCTACTCCTTTCAAGGGCTTAGATAGAGCTCTATTTCGTCGCCCGAGCCCTGCCCCATGTCTGCTTTTGATGGTTTGTTCTCTCTGGTCGAGTCGACACTCGATCAGCCAACTGCTCAATGGTTACGTGAGCATGTCGACGTTCCCGAAGCCTTACAGAGCTTTAACTGGAGCGAACAGGCGCTGCACCGCGTATGGCTCGCCCAAGCCTTGAACCTGTGCCTGTTTCATACGCTGGTGAACGCCGTGCCAGACGGCAGACGCTATGTCGAAGAACAGGCTCAACAAGGGCGCAAGGTGGTGTTTGATCACGGCGCCATTCGCACCGTTGACTGGCCCTCAAACGGCGAACTGCCGCGTGGCCGTCAGGCTTTTTCACGCTTACTGGAGCCGTTGGGCTTTACAGATGTACGAACCTATCCGCTGACCAAATTGAATATGACCGGTTGGGGTTATCGGCAAATGGATCTGCCTGAAGACATTGCGCAGTTTTTTGTCTCTGAGCTGCATCCAGGACGATTCAGCGAGCCCTTTCAACAGGCCGTGAGCCGCGTGCTGGGGTCAAGCGTCGATCCCTTGCAGGCGCAACACCTGAGCCTGCTCAATCGTCTGAGCTTGACCCGCCATTGCAGCCTGAGTGAAGCCCGTACGCTCTTGCCTGCTCTACACCGGGCCTTTGGCCGACAACACGGCGTGGTGCGGGAAGCGGACTATCTGTGCCTGCTCAATGAGAGCGCGGAAATGGCTTGGATTGCCACCGAGGGCAACAGCTTCAATCACTTAACCGATCGCGTGCAGGACCTTGACGCTTGCGTCGCCCAACAGCGCCAATTGCAGCGGCCCATGAAGGACAGCATTGAAGTCTCAGCTTCAGGCCGAGTCATGCAAACGGCCTACCGCGCCTGCACGGTGACCCGCGAGTTGATTGATGCTCAGGGCCATTGCCGAGAACATCAAGTTCCAGGCTCGTTCGTCGAGTTCATTCAGCGCAAGGTCGACCCAGACAACGGCCGCATAGATCTGAATTTCGACAGCAGCAACGCCCAAGGCATTTTCAAAATGACCGACTCAAAAATCTGAGCCTGAATGCAAACAGCCCTGACGGCGCAAAGCTCGTCAGGGCTGTTGAACGTAACCGGATACTTATTTAAGCGTGACAGTGCCTTTCATCATCGAGATGTGGCCCGGGAACGAGCAGAAGAAACTGTATTTTTCATTCGGGTCCAACTTGGAGACATCAAACGTCACAGCATCTGTTTCGCCAGCACCGATGATCTTGGTGTGCGCGATGATGCGAGTGTCACCGTCTTTCAGGTAGCCCTTGTCGATACCTGCGCTTAGGCCATCAGTGGCGATAGGCTGCATGTCGGCTTCTTTACTCAGAACCCAGTTATGGCCCATGACCGTTTTGGGGAGGCTACCGGAGTGCGTCAACTCTACCGTGAAGGTTTTGCAGGACTTGTCGATCTCGACAGCCTTAGTGTTGAACGTCATTTGGTCGGTCGAGTCGACCGTGACCTTGCACTCAGCAGCTAATAATTGGCCACTGGCCAGCGTCAAAAGAGATACCGCAACAACTTTGGCAAACATGGTTTTTCTCCAAGGCAGGGTACAAAAAATCCATTATTTGTATACAGGATGCACGAAAATACGTGTTGTTCCAATGACTCAAGTCATGTCGTGACGTTTTTGTCATGACCTTCTATCAGGGAAAATAATCCAAAACCAGCATCCGCCCCCTATTCCAGAGGTTTTCGGGGTTTAATCCACACCCGCCTTTTGATCTGAGTCGCGTCGTTTTTCACTCTCAAACAGCCTGCTGGCAAAACCCGGCTAACGGCTTGGCACTAATACAGGGCAGAATACGCGCCGCTCAACCCACCTTCGACCCCCAGAGGATCGCTCATGGCCAAACCCAACTATAACTTCGCTAAGCGTCAACGAGACTTGGCTAAAGAGCAGAAGAAAGAGGAAAAGCTCGCGCGCAAGAAAGCAGCCGCTGAAGCTGGCAACGTAGAACACCTAGAAGAGCTTGATGCAGAGCAGGAAGTCATCGAAGACGGCACTGACGCCGCGCACGATCCCGTAGAAAAAGCATAACGCCAGCCCGAAGGCTGGCTGCTGTAAGCCGTCTAAACCGTGTAAGAGCGAGCTTTAATGATCAAAAGATCGCGAAGCTCGCCCCTACAGGACAGTTGCATTATCGCGGTACGACAGGCTTGCGGGTCGGCTTCTTGCCTTTACCGCCCTTAGCGGCTTCCTGACGCTCTTTGGCAGCCTGTTTGTTACGGGCAAACGCCGCAGCCTTGGCCTCTTCACGTTTGTCCCACGGGTTACCACCATCACTGGCACGTGGCGGCAGGCCGTTGTGCTGAGTCAGGATCTTGGTGGTCTTGCCACCCGCCACCTTGTGACTGCCCGCAGGGGTCGAGTTTTTACGGCGAGCGCTTTGATAGCTGTCGGTCGCAGGCTGATGAAGCGGGATCAGTTGATCTTTACCCGAACCAATCAAGTCGGCACGGCCCATGCGCGTCAACGCTTCGCGCAGCATTGGCCAGCCCTTAGGGTCGTGATAGCGCAAGAACGCCTTGTGCAAACGACGCTGCTCTTCGCTCTTAACGATAGTCACACCGTCACTCTTGTAAGTGACCTTGCGCAGCGGGTTCTTGCCTGAGTGATACATCGCTGTAGCCGTGGCCATTGGCGACGGATAGAACGCCTGCACCTGATCCGCCCTAAAACCGTTGCCCTTGAGCCACAACGCAAGGTTCATCATGTCTTCGTCGGTAGTGCCAGGGTGCGCGGCAATGAAGTACGGAATCAGGTACTGCTCTTTGCCCGCTTCCTTGGTGTACTTCTCAAACATGCGCTTGAACTTGTCATAGCTGCCAATGCCTGGCTTCATCATCTGGTTGAGCGGACCTTCCTCGGTGTGTTCCGGGGCGATCTTCAGGTAACCACCCACGTGGTGGGTCACCAGCTCTTTAACGTATTCCGGCGACTCAACCGCAAGGTCGTAACGCAGGCCCGAAGCAATCAGAATTTTCTTCACGCCTGGCAAGGCACGAGCGCTGCGGTACAACTGGATCAGCGACGAGTGGTCGGTGTTCAGGTTCGGGCAGATGCCTGGGAACACGCACGACGGCTTACGGCAGGCGGATTCGATTTCCGGGCTTTTGCACGCGATACGGTACATGTTCGCGGTCGGGCCACCGAGGTCAGAGATGACGCCGGTGAAGCCCGGCACCTTGTCACGGATCTCTTCGATTTCGCGAATGATCGACTCTTCGGAGCGGTTCTGGATGATCCGACCTTCATGCTCGGTGATCGAGCAGAAAGTACAACCGCCGAAGCAGCCACGCATGATGTTCACCGAGAAGCGAATCATGTCGTAGGCCGGGATTTTTTCCTTACCGTAGACCGGGTGCGGGACACGTGCGTATGGCATGCCAAACACGTAATCCATCTCTTCGGTGGTCATCGGAATCGGCGGCGGATTGAACCAGACGTCCACTTCGCCATGCTTCTGCACCAACGCACGGGCGTTACCTGGGTTGGTTTCGAGGTGGAGCACGCGGTTGGCGTGAGCATACAGCACGGCGTCTGCACGGACCTTTTCAACGGACGGCAAGCGAATCACCGTTTTGTCACGGGTCATACGCGGGCTGGCCAAGATCTGCACGACCTTGGCTTCGTTCGGATCTTCGACCGGGCCTTTTTCCTGTTCGATAGCACAGGCTTGGGTGTCTTGGGTGTTCACGTACGGGTTGATGATCTTGTCGATCTTGCCCGGACGGTCGATACGCGTGGAGTCCACTTCGTACCAGTCTTTAGGCGTGTCACGGCGAATAAACGCGGTGCCGCGCACATCGGTGATGTCTTCGATTTTGTGGCCATAAGACAAGCGCTGCGCGACTTCAACAATGGCCCGCTCAGCGTTGCCGTACAGCAGGATGTCGGCGCAGGCGTCGATCAAGATCGAGTTGCGGACGCGATCTTGCCAGTAGTCGTAATGCGCGATACGGCGCAGGGAAGCCTCAATACCACCGAGGACAATCGGCACATTCTTGTAGGCTTCTTTACAACGCTGGCTGTACACCAAGCTCGCGCGATCTGGACGCTTGCCCGCCATGCCCCCGGGCGTGTAGGCGTCATCGGAGCGGACTTTTTTATCAGCGGTATAGCGGTTGATCATCGAGTCCATGTTGCCGGCAGCGACGCCGAAGAACAGGTTCGGCTCGCCCAGCTTCATGAAGTCGTCTTTGGACTGCCAGTTCGGCTGAGCAATGATGCCCACGCGAAAGCCTTGCGACTCCAGCAAGCGCCCAATAATCGCCATGCCAAATGAAGGGTGATCGACATAGGCATCACCGGTGACGATGATGATGTCGCATGAATCCCAGCCAAGCTGATCCATCTCCTCCCTGCTCATAGGCAGGAATGGCGCTGGCCCGAAACATTCGGCCCAGTACTTGGGATAGTCAAAAATTGGCTTCGCTGCTTGCATGTCGATGACCGGTGTTGAGTGCAAAGAAAGGACGCGCTATTTACTGAGAAATTCGCGGGCGCGCAATATAGCACAAAAAATGACCAATCCCGACGGCAATGGTCGGCTTTAATCACAACGTATTCTTGCGCCGCGCACGTCCAAGGATCAGCCGCGTCCAAGCACCTATATAGGTAACGCTTATTTAAGAAAGCCCACGGGTAACCTGAGGTCATTTAGCACCCTACCCTTGGAGCCTTCAATGAACGACCTGACTCATGCACAGACAGAGCCAGCCACCTTGGCGCCCCCTGCACTGGCGCACGCTGATTTCATCGCATCACAGTTACCCGAATGGGTGAAGCAAGCCCCGCTAGCGATTCGCACGGCATTGCGCAGCAGCCTGCTCAAGAGTAATCAGTCTCGACACGATCTCAGCGAGTTAATGGCCGAAGTACAAAGCCCGCTGACATTCAGCAAGCCCTTATTTGAGCAAGCCTTACAAGACACATTCAGAGGAGCAGTGGATGACAAAAAGCATATCTTTGTCCGCGATTTAAAAAACAGTCATCTGCTTGGGCTTATCAAAACCCATGTCGCGTTCTCGATGCACCCACTGCTTGAAGCTGCGATGCAGAACTTTCAATCTTCAGAAGCTGAGGACGGAGGGATGGAGTCTGGCACTGGCCTCTTCACCAACACATCACCGACCAGAAAGCCGTTAACTATTTCAGCCACACGCTTTGCTGGCATGTGCCGAAAACTGAATTTGGGCGCCCAGTACCAGCACCACCTTGATGAAATCTTGACGCCACTGCCCGCCTCACAGACTGCACGAACCAAAGATCAAGTGAAGCAAGTGTTCGCTCAAAAGGAACAGGATGACTTTGAGGTGGCCTTACACATTGCGCTGCTTCGGGACAAACTTAGCCACTCTGTTTATCAGCAACTGCTGAGTCTGCAAGGCCATGGTCGACATTCGGACTGGGAAAGCAGCCACCTGACCATTAACGGTGTGGCACTGCCGAATGTACTGGTGTTCACCCATCGAAGCGTTGCCCGTCAGATCCTTCTCTATACGCCGCACGATCCACTCGCTTTGTTTCGCCAGCATACGTCCCTAGACGAACTCAAAAGTGAGCTCGCCAATCGCCTGCTAATACCGGACTACATGGCGTTCTTCAATCAGCTGGTGCCACACCGCTATCGGGGTACTTTGTTTACGGTTTCACACACCTCACCGGGCATCCAGCCGGGCAAATATGCTCAGGGCGCTGTTCATTCGCACATTGACCAATTAGTGGCACTCACCGACATCCAGTGCAATGCGTTTGACGCAATCGCCCAACAACAGATCAATCAGATAAAAAGCTATGGCCGAGCGCTATTGGTATCGACAGCCGCAGTGGATAAGCGCGCGCGAGAGCAACGCCTAGAACATTACCGGGAAACGGGCAAAGCACTGCTGTTCTTTGCCGCCTCGTTCGTGCCGATCGTTGGCGAGGTGTTATTGGCGGTCACTGCGGCACAGTTAATAAGCACCGTTTATCACGGTTTCGAGGCGTGGAGCCGAGGCGACAGCGACGAAGCCTTGAACTGCCTGATGGATGTGGTCGACAACGTGGCATTGGCCGTGGTCACCGTCGGCGCGATCAAAACCGGCGGATTTACGGCGGGGTTGATCAAGATCAAGCTGCGCAACCAAAGTCCGCGCCTGTGGAACCCAGACCTGACACCTTATCGCCACCTCTACGGACTGCCAGAAGACGCGATACCAGACGAATTCAGTCTGTATGAGCATGATCAGCAGCATTACATAAAGCTCGACGAGCACCTGCATGCGGTTGGGTACGACCCGCAGACTCAACGCTGGCAACTGCAACACCCTTACGCTGCTGATGCTTACACACCGAACTTGCTGACCAACGGCAAGGGTAATTGGCGAATGGAGCACGAGATCCCAAAAGACTGGGATCTATTGAAGCGCCTTAAACGCTTAGGCCACCAAGCCTCATTCATAACTCAGCCTAAGGTAGCGGCGATATTGCATGTCGCTGACGAAGACGGCTCTACGCTTTTACAACTTCATCAGGAAATGTTGCACCCGCCACCGTTACTGACCGATGCCATTAAGCGCTTCAAGCTGGACGATGAAATAAATACATTCAAACTCAACCATGCAGACGGAAAACAGCTGGCGCCCAACACCCCTCTGATGCAGTTTCACCTGATCACACGTCTGCCTGAATGGCCAAACAATCGAATTTTGAGGGTTATAGACTCACAACAGAACACCGTATTGGTGCACGGCAGCTCCGGTTCCGAGCTAAGGGTGCCGCTGGCGCGTTTTAAAAAAGGCGAGCTATTGCATGTGCTGGAAGAGCAATTGCCTGCTGATATGTTTGACAGCCTTACCAAGCCCATTAAGGTGCCCGCCGAAGCGCTCCCGTATTTCAGCAACGTCGAGAAGCTGGCCATTCGCCTGACTGACGAGCTAGCGACGAATAAACAGCAGTTGATGAAGTCAATTTACGCCCAGACCGAGGCGCCGACGTCGTTACCCGAGCAGTACTTACACAACCTTCGCCCTGAGTTGTCAAAGAGCTATCGCGAAGAAGTTATTAAGGTGCTCAGCAATGAAGAGTATTTACAGCTGCTGCGAAAAGACCCCTTGAATGAATTACAACACTGGGAAGCGGATCGTTACGCAGAACAACTGAGTGCCAGCCGGATGCGGGAAGGGCTCTTTCTGGACTCTGCTTGCCCCCCCGAAAGCGTGACTACGATTCTGTCCGTACTCGAACAATTGCCCGGCTGGCCAGCCTCGCATCAAATTGAAATACGCAGCGACTTCTCATTTGGAAAACTGCACGCCAGCTCGGGTGTCGTGCGCGAAGCAGGCCGCTACATACTGACGCCCAAAGGTGATCTGTATGCCGCTCATCACTCAACAGGCGAAGCCATCGGTAGCGCGACAGACTTGCTCACCGCGATCGAATACACGTTGACTCCAGCACAGCGCACCACCCTTTTTGAGCTGACGCACACCACTTCGCTCAAAGAGGCCGTTCGCGAGCACAGCCTCCGTTCAACCAACGCGTCTTTGCTGCCAGTGAGGGTTGTACGGTCAAGTGTTTTACCTTCGTCGTCACCTGGGTACCCGCTCGACCCAAACTTCGCAGAGCCGGTCGCCCCGAAAGATCTGACATTAAGGGCCGATGGAGTCTATGAAGCATCACCCGGGTCTGATGGGTTCTTCCGGCATTTTGTGCTCGAAGGTGAGCAGTATTACCGCGTCAAGTCCGATAAATGGGGTTGGCAGCTGATTGATGCGCGCAGCCCTTCCAGAGCTTACAAGCCCTATGTGCGCAGAAATATAAACGGCACCTGGGAAATCGATGCACATAAAGGCAAGCTGCTGGGAGGCATGCCGGACTCCCCATCAATGCGTCGCAGCGCGGATGCCCGAGAGGGAGAACAATCGCACAGCCCTACCAGTGGGCTGGAATCCACTGACGATGACTTTGAAACTGCAGAGTCGTCCGACGAGTACGTGTCAGCCGACGAAAGCTTTGCACCTGAACCCTATACCCCACTAGAGCTGATGCAAATGCGCTCACAAGAGAGCTATCAGCACAGTCAAAACTACCGACGCCGGTATAACCGGGCCAATAATGGTCGCTACCCGATCCGTGACGTTGACGGCCAGCCCTTACGCATACGGCTCATTCAGGCCACAGGCAAGTCTCTGACTTCGGAAATCAAAATCTCCAAAAACAAGCTGATCCCTTACATTCAGTGGGAAGGCTACGAAAAAGTAGCGCGGTTGTACGAAGAAAAAATGGAGCTCGTCACCTTCGCGGCTACGCACCTGAAGTCGCCTTTGGAAAGCGCTTTAATTGGCGAGAAAACGGTGGTCGCAAGACGAGCTCTGACAAAGGGTGAAGTTCTAGGGCTTTATGGCGGGGAATTGCTACCAAAAAGCGTGGCCGTTTACCGCAAAGACCCCTATCTGTTGTCTGCCGAGCCCCACCACTTACCCAAGCACGGTGCGCCCGGCCCCTCTGCGATAAGCCGTGATTTGCTGCTCTCTGGCGACAACATTACCTCGCGCATTAATACTATTTTTGAGTACGAAGATGGCCTCCCAGTGCGGCAAGCCGCGGCCGGCTATAACGTGGAGGCCGTGCCTTTTGATATGCATGTGCAAAAAGGCACCGAACCCATGCAACGTCTTCAATTAACCGCACTGGTTACCAGTGAAGCCATCCCTGTAGGCGCCGAATTGCGCTGGAACTATGAGTACAGCGAGCAAATAATCAAAAAGCTATTTGGGCCAGCCCTCCCGTAAATACACAAGAGGGTGTTTATTCGTCGTCGAAGTTGTAACTGCCCGGCGCCAAGTTTTCGAAGCGGGTGTATTTGCCGATAAAGGCCAAACGTGCAGTACCGATCGGGCCGTTACGCTGTTTGCCGATGATGATTTCCGCAATGCCTTTATGTTCGGTTTCTGGGTGATAGACCTCATCCCGGTACACGAACATGATGACGTCGGCATCCTGCTCGATCGCTCCTGATTCACGCAAGTCGGAGTTGATCGGGCGCTTGTTAGGTCGTTGCTCAAGAGAACGGTTTAGCTGTGACAGCGCCACAACCGGGCAATTGAATTCTTTGGCCAGCGCCTTCAAGGAACGCGAGATCTCGGAAATTTCGTTAGTTCGGTTATCCCCGCCCGAACCCGGGATCTGCATCAATTGCAGGTAGTCGATCATGATCAGGCCGATGTCACCGTGCTCACGCACCAGACGCCGGGTTCGCGCCCGCATCTCGGAGGGGCTGATACCGGCCGTGTCGTCGATAAACAACTTACGGTCATTGAGCAGATTGACTGCCGAGGTCAGACGCGGCCAATCATCGTCTTCGAGACGACCGGCGCGCACTTTGCTCTGATCAATACGCCCCAGGGACGACAGCATACGCATGATCAGCGATTCGCCAGGCATCTCGAGCGAGTACACCAATACAGCTTTTTCGCTGCGCAACACCGCGTTTTCCACCAGGTTCATCGCGAACGTGGTTTTACCCATGGACGGACGACCGGCGACGATGATCAAGTCAGCAGGCTGCAAGCCGCTGGTCATGCCATCGAGGTCGGTGTAGCCAGTGGAAAGGCCAGTGATCGCGTTATCAGTATTAAACAGGGTGTCGATACGGTCGATGGCTTTGGTCAACAGGTCGTTGACACTCACCGGGCCGCCGGTTTTAGGCCGAGCCTCGGCAATTGCGAAGATCTGACGCTCGGCTTCGTCGAGGATCTCTTCCGCAGTTCGACCTTCAGGGTTGAAAGCGCTGTCGGCAATTTCAGTGCTGATACCGATCAGTTGGCGCAATGTCGCACGCTGACGAACGATCTGGGCATACGCCTTGATGTTCGCCACTGACGGGGTGTTTTTCGCCAGCTCGCCCAAGTAGCCCAAACCACCGACTTGCGAGGTCTGACCTTCCTTGTCCAATTGCTCGGCAAGGGTCACGACGTCGATCGGGGAATTCTGGTCTGCCAGTTTGGCGATGGCGCGGAAAATCAGGCGATGGTCATGCCGATAAAAATCACCGTCCGACACCTGATCCAACACGCGTTCCCAGGCGTTGTTGTCCAGCATCAAACCACCGAGCACGGCCTGTTCAGCCTCGATGGAGTGCGGAGGCACCTTTAGGGCTGCGGTTTGCAGGTCGTACTGCTCAGGAGCGGAAATATCGTTCATGGCCACGTGTCAATTTGGGGTGAAAATCAAGGTCAGCAGAAACACAAAGGGCACGACCTGTAAACAGGATCGTGCCCGATGTTAACCGCCCAGCACACACGGTGCCAGTCAGTCAGACTGCTTAAGCAGCTACCACAACAACGCGTACGGTTGCTTCAACTTCGGCGTGCAGGTGCACGGCCACGTCGAATTCACCCACGTTACGGATAGTGCCGTTCGGCAGACGAACTTCGCTTTTTGCAACTTCAACGCCAGAGGCGGTCAGTGCATCAGCGATGTCGTGAGTGCCGATCGAACCGAACAGCTTGCCTTCGTCACCGGCGGTGGCAGTGATAGTCACTTCCAGCTCGCCCAGTTGAGCAGCACGCGTTTCAGCCGAAGCTTTTTTGTCTGCTGCTGCTTTTTCCAGCTCAGCGCGACGCTCTTCAAACGCAGCCAGGTTGGCAGCGGTTGCAGCGGTAGCTTTGCCGTACGGCAGCAGGTAGTTACGACCGTAACCGGCCTTAACATTTACTTTGTCGCCCAGGTTGCCCAGGTTTGCGACTTTTTCCAGAAGGATCAGTTGCATGTGAAAATCCTCTTAACTTTTAACCTTCACCGTCCGCAGAGCCCTTATCAGCGTCTTTCGGCGCCAGACGTCCGCGAAAATCAATCAGGCTGTCGACAATGGCCAAAACCACGAGCAACGGATAGATCAGCTGCATAAACAGCAGCAGCGTGACGTACAACCCCACCAGCCAAAACTTGGCCAGACGCTTTATCGCAACCAGCCCATGCATCAGGGACAGACCTGCGAAGAACAACGCTACGCTGCACAACGGCGTCAACATGGCCATTTGCGGACCAACGTTCGGCCCAACAAGCATGCACGCCAGCAACAGTAACGCTGGACCCAGCGGTAGGCGGATGCTGCGAAACTCGCTCGCAAAACCGCCCGGGTTGTACAACAGCGCTTGCCAGTAACGCCCAAGTATCAGGCTCAGCACGCTGACGACCTGCATCAAAGCTGCAATCAAACCGGTAAGGACGGGTGCAATCAGTGCTCCAAGGCGCGCTCGCTCTACGTCAGATAACTTGTCGTAGAGCCCACTGAGGACCTGCGGCAGAATTTTTTCTAACTCCTGCGCCATCGCACCAATGGGTTCGCGGAAAACCGTACCCAGGATCACGCCATACACCACACCCAACGCTACGCTGACCAGCAGCACGCGATACCAAGGCTGACCGGCGCGCAATATCATCGCCAATCCTAGGGTTCCCAACAGCACCATCAAGGTGCGGGGTTCGCCCATAAACCACCAGACTAAAGCCGGCAGTAGAGCCCATGAGAGGATGCTCACGGCATCTCTCGGACCGCGCCGCAGGAGCACAAGGCAACCCGCAGCAGCACTCAACCAGAACAAAAACGGCAATGCCGCACATCCGGCCACGACTAACGTGGCCTGCACACGGCCTCGCATGATGAACTCAGCTAGGGCACGCATGCATTCAATCCTTTACTACTTGTCGACTGCCCGGTCTCAGCGGCCGTGGCTGTCGGTGTAGGCCAGCAGGGCCAGGAAGCGGGCGCGCTTGATAGCGGTGGCCAGCTGACGCTGATAACGAGCTTTAGTACCGGTGATGCGGCTTGGAACAATTTTGCCGGTCTCGGATACGTAAGCTTTCAGAGTGTTGAGATCTTTGTAATCGATCTCTTTCACTTCTTCTGCGGTGAAGCGGCAGAATTTACGACGACGGAAGAAACGTGCCATGTAATTGGCTCCTCAAAAGGTCCGTGGATTACTCGTCAGCGTTATCGCTGGCGTCGCTGTTATCGCTGTCATCGCCATCGGCGCTGTCAGAATGCTCAGGACGGTCACGACGCTCACGGCGCTCACTGCGGTTCTCTTCAGCCTTGAGCATCTCGGACTGGCCAGTTACGGCTTCGTCGCGACGGATGACCAGGTTACGGATCACAGCATCGTTGTAACGGAAGTTGTCTTCCAGCTCAGCCAGGGCTTTGCCAGTGCACTCAACGTTCAGCATCACGTAGTGAGCCTTGTGAACATTGTTGATTGCATAGGCCAGTTGACGACGGCCCCAATCTTCCAGACGGTGGATTTTGCCGCCGTCTTCTTCGATCAGCTTGGTGTAACGCTCTACCATGCCGCCGACTTGTTCGCTTTGATCCGGATGGACCAAAAAGATGATTTCGTAATGACGCATGAATGCTCCTTACGGGTTGTAGCCTGCCGCTAACTGAAAGCGGTCAGACAAGGAGTGAATGACACTTGTGTGTCTTGCCTAGAGAGGCACATATGCGCCCGCCATGATGGCAAGGGGCGCAATTGTAGAGAAGGGACAAGAGGCGCGCAAGGTGATTGGTGATTATTTGAACAATACAAGCGCCCTTCGGCTGTAGGAGCTGTCGAGGAACGAAGGCTGCGATCTTTTTAAGATCAAAAGATCGCAAGCAAGCGCTCCTACAGTTGAAGGCGGTGTGTGGCTTATTTCTTCTTAGCGGGAGCCTTGGCTTTAACGCTGCGCTGGCGCAGGGCTTCGAACAGGCAAACGCCGGTCGCGACCGAGACGTTCAAGCTGCTCACACTGCCTGCCATCGGTAAACGCACCAAGTAGTCGCAATGCTCACGGGTCAGGCGACGCATGCCTTTGCCTTCAGCCCCCATGATCAGGATGGTCGGGCCTGTCAGGTCTTGCTCATACAGCTCCTGCTCGGCTTCGCCCGCCGTACCGACAATCCACAACCCGCGCTGCTGAAGCTTTTTCAGGGTGGCAGCAAGGTTAGTTACGGCCACCAACGGAATCACTTCCGCCGCGCCGCAGGCCACTTTTCGTACAGTTGGGGTTAGCGTTGCCGACTTGTCTTTTGGCACAATAACGGCCAGTGCACCGGCCGCATCGGCGGTACGCAGGCAGGCGCCCAAGTTATGCGGGTCAGTCACGCCGTCCAATACCAGAATCAGTGGGGCACCTTCGGTGCGATCCAATAATTCGTTAAGCATGGCCTCGCCCCATACCTGGCTCGGGCTGACATCAGCCACAACACCTTGGTGCACGCCCTCAACCCAAGCGTCCATTTCGCGGCGCTCGGCCTGGCCGACATCAATACGATTTTCAGCAGCCA
Source organism: Pseudomonas endophytica (assembly GCF_001411475.1). Lineage (GTDB taxonomy): Bacteria > Pseudomonadota > Gammaproteobacteria > Pseudomonadales > Pseudomonadaceae > Aquipseudomonas > Aquipseudomonas endophytica. Next base: position 28,006 of record NZ_LLWH01000101.1, read on the forward strand.
GCGCGACCAAGGTCTGGACGCGAGGATCGTTGCGGCTTTCGGCCAACCAGATTTGCTTAACGCGTTTTGGGTGGTGACGAAGCAACGCTTCTACGGCGTGAATGCCGTAGATTTTTTCCAACTGACTCATGATTTGGCCTTAGGTTTGCGTGCCCCACCGCTTTTGCTGGCTGGAGCAGTGCCCGATTTTGGCGGGCCTTTACGATGCTTGCTGGGTTTGGAAGGCTTGCCCGCCTCTTTAGCGGGTGCTGCCCTCCCCGACTTTCCCGGCTCCGATGTCCGACCGCCGTTTTTCGCGTCGGCCAGCAGCGCCTTTTTCAATTCACGGCTTTTACGCAATTCGGCGTTTTTAGCGGCGGCATCACTTGAGCGATAAGCTTCATCAGATGGGGCTTTAACGGCTTTGGTCGGTGCGCTGCGCCGAGCAGCGGGCTTAGCCCTTTCTGCCGGAGGCTCAGTCGCCTTAGTCCCCGATTTGCCTGCGTTTTTGCGTGCAGGTGCATCACTGGTGCGGCTTTGATTTTTGCGACCGATTGGCGCATTGAGGGTTTTCTCAGCCATTTCGAAGTCGATTTTGCGCTCGTCTAGGTCGACGCGCATCACCCGCACTTCAACCGTGTCACCTAAGCGGAAGCTACGACCAGTACGCTCGCCCGCTAAGCGGTGATGCACAGGGTCAAAGTGGTAGTAATCGCCTGGCAAGGCCGTGACGTGGACTAAGCCTTCGACGTAAATGTCTGTCAATTCAACAAACAGACCGAAGCCGGTCACCGCAGTCACCACACCTGGGAACGTCTCGCCAACGCGATCCTTCATGAACTCGCACTTGAGCCAGTTGGTCACGTCACGCGTGGCTTCATCAGCACGGCGCTCGCTCATCGAACACTGTTCGCCAAGCTGCTCCAGGATCGCTTCGTCGTACGGGTAAATACGCGCTTTAGGAATCGTCATCGCGCCAGCACGGCGAACGTGCGGGGTATCCAGTTTGGAATGGATAACGCTGCGAATCGCCCGGTGCGTGAGCAGGTCTGGGTAGCGACGAATCGGCGAAGTGAAGTGGGTATAGGCTTCATAGTTAAGGCCGAAGTGGCCTTGGTTATCAGCGCTGTACACCGCTTGGCTCAACGAACGCAGCATCACGGTCTGGATCAGGTGGAAGTCCGGACGATCTTTGATGGTTTCAAGCAGCGCTTGATAGTCCTTCGGCGAAGGCCCGTCCTTGCCTTTATGCAGGGTCAGACCCAACTCGCCCAAGAACGCGCGGAGTTTTTCTAGACGCTCAGGCGGTGGGCCATCGTGCACACGGTACAAGGCCGGAATTTCGTGCTTTTTGAGGAACTCAGCGGTGGCCACGTTGGCCGCCAGCATGCACTCTTCAATCAACTTGTGCGCATCGTTACGCGTGGTTGGGCGAATTTCAGCGATTTTACGCTCGGAGCCGAAGATGATTCGGGTTTCCTGCGTTTCAAAATCAATCGCACCACGGGTATGGCGAGCTGCCAGCAACACTTTGTACAGCGCGTACAGTTGCTTGAGATGCGGCACGACATCAGCGTATTCGCCGCGCAATTGCTTGGCGTCGTTGGTTTTCGGGTGCTCAAGAATGGTACTGACCTTGTTATAGGTCAGACGCGCCTGAGAATGAATCACCGCTTCATAGAACTGATAGTCAGTCATTTCGCCGGTTTTGGAGATGGTCATCTCACACACCATAGCCAAACGGTCAACTTTCGGATTCAGCGAGCACAGGCCGTTGGACAGTTCCTCGGGAAGCATTGGAATCACGCGCTCGGGGAAGTACACCGAGTTACCGCGCACTTGGGATTCCGCATCCAACGCAGAGCCAATTTTCACGTAGCTGGAAACGTCGGCAATCGCCACGTACAACTTCCAGCCGCCACCGAACAGGCGCAATTTGCCAGGCTTGGCTTCGCAATACACCGCGTCATCGAAGTCACGAGCATCTTCACCGTCGATGGTGACGAACGGCAGATGACGCAGGTCGATGCGTTTTTCTTTGTCTTTTTCTTCGACTTCAGGCTTGAGCTTGCTGGCTTCTTTAAGCACAGCTTCTGGCCAGACGTGAGGAATGTCATAGGTGCGCAGCGCAATGTCGATTTCCATGCCGGGCGCCATGTAGTTGCCCACCACTTCAAGCACATCACCCTGCGGCTGAAAGCGCGGGGTCGGCCAGTGAGTGATCTTCACTTCGACGAACTGCCCTACCTTCGCACCCGCATTACGGCCCGGAGTCACCAGCACTTCTTGCTGGATCTTCGGGTTGTCGGCGACCACAAAGCCGATGCCGCCTTCTTCGAAGTAACGACCCACGATGGTTTCGTGAGCGCGCGACACCACTTCAACGATCACGCCTTCACGGCGGCCTCGGCGGTCCAGCCCCGAAACACGGGCCAGCGCACGGTCGCCATCGAACACCAAACGCATCTGCGAGGGGCTCATGAATAGATCGTCGCTGCCATCGTCTGGAATCAAGAAGCCGAACCCATCACGGTGCCCGCTGATGCGGCCCAGAATCAGATCAAGCTTGTCCACCGGCGCATAGGTGCCGCGACGGGTGTAAATCAGTTGAGCATCGCGCTCCATCGCACGCAGGCGACGGCGCAACGCTTCAATTTGGTCTTCGGTCGTCAGCCCAAACTCTGCGACCAACTGCTCGCGAGCAGCAGGCGAACCGCGTTCAGCCAGATGCTGAAGGATCAGTTCGCGGCTTGGGATAGGATTTTCGTATTTTTCCGCTTCACGTGCGGCCTCGGGATCGAGGGTCTGCCAATCGGCCATTAGATAGTTTTCACCTTGTCTATATGCGGTTAGTTTGGCATACGCGTATTGAAACGGGAAATTTCGGACTCATACGGCGCCGTAATAACTCGTTCTGACACGTATTAAGGGTGTAGACCAACCGTTCGGGAAATATTTCCACAATTTACACCTGCAACGCTTTACAGCCAAAAAGGGCATCAGTATAGTGCGCGCCATCGACAACGGTGACGTTGAAGATACTGCCCAGATGGTGAAATTGGTAGACACGCCAGCTTCAGGTGCTGGTGGCCGCAAGGCCGTGGAAGTTCGAGTCTTCTTCTGGGCACCAATTCAAGCTTCACGTTTTTCACTGAAAAGATGTGAAGCATCACAAAACCCCGCGAAAGCGGGTTTTTGCGTTTCTGAGCTAAGTAAAGAGCCCGTTTCGCCCCTCTCCATACGTCTATCGCCATCGTTTTCAAGCGCACTTGAGAAACAATATCGTTTATTATTGTTACAAGTCTTGTAGCACCAAAGAGAGGAACCCAGCGAATGATGCTCCGAAATACCCGGCTTGCGACATCTCTACTGCGCGGCCTGACGCTAACCATTCTCGGTCTTGCACTGACCGCCCCCGCCTACGCTGCCGACCCCGTCACCCTGACGCTGTATAACGGCCAACACAAAGAAGTCGGCGACAATCTCGCCAAAGCCTTTGAAGCCAAAACCGGCATCCACGTAAATGTGCGCAAAGGTAGCAGCAACCAACTGGCCAGCCAGATCATGGAAGAAGGCGACCGCTCCCCGGCTGACGTGTTTTACGCCGAGGAGTCGCCGCCCCTGAATAATCTGGGTGAGCAAGGCTTTTTAGCCAAGGCCAACGACAGCACGCTGCAAGCGCTGCCCAAGGAGTATGTGGCCGCCAATGGCACTTGGATCGGCGTCACTGCGCGCACCCGCGTCGTCGCGTTTAATCCCAAACTGATCAAAGAAGGAGAACTGCCAAAAACGGTTCTGGATTTCGCTAAACCTGAGTGGCAAGGCAAAGTCGGCTTCGTTCCGACCAGCGGCGCGTTTCAAGAACAAGCCGTAGCAATCATCAAACTGCATGGGCGTGACGCCGCTGAAGAATGGCTGACCGGCCTGCGCGCCTTCGGCAAAACTTACACCAACAACATGGTTGCACTCAAAGCCGTAGAAAATGGCGAAGTCGCTGCGGTGCTGGTGAACAACTATTACTGGTTTGCTTTGCAGAAAGAAAAAGGCAACTTGGACTCCAAACTGTACTACTTCACCGATGGTGATGCAGGTGGTCTCGTCACTGTTTCCAGCGCTGGCGTGCTGAAGGCGAGCAAGCACCCTAAAGAAGCTCAGCAACTGCTCGCGTACATGGCCAGCGAAGAAGGCCAACGCGTGATCACCAACACCACGGCCGAATACCCGATGCGCAAAGGCATGGTGTCGGACCGCGGCCTCAAGCCTTTTGATGAGTTGCAACCGCCGAAAATCACCCCGGCCGATTTGGGCAACGCTGAAGAAGCTTTAGACCTCGAACGCGATACCGGTCTGCTCTGATGCTCACCCCCGCCTCCACAGCGCGCTATGCCCTGAAACGCAAAAAGCCGTCTATCTGGCTACTGCTGCCTGTCTTGCTGCTGATCGGGCTTAGCTTGCTACCTTTGCTGTATGTCATCACCAAAGCGTGGCAGGCGGGCTGGGCGCAGGCACTGAACTTGCTGTGGCGCCCGTACGTGTTTGGCTTGATGCGCAATACGTTGCTGCTGATGGTGGGCGTCACCCTCACCTGTGCATTAGTGGGGCTGTCGTTGGCGTGGTTATTGGAGCGCAGCAACCTACCGGGGCGGCGCCTATGGGGTGTGATTCTATGCCTGCCATTTGCGGTACCGGCCTTTGTCAGTAGCTTCACTTGGGTTTCGCTCAGCGCCAGCTTCGAGGGCTTGGGCGGGGCCATTCTGGTGATGAGCCTGTCCAAATACCCGCTGATTTTTCTACCGGTCGCTGCCACACTGCGCAACCTTGACCCAGCCCTTGAAGAATCAGCTCGCACCTTGGGACAGAACCGCTGGGGAGTGTTTTTCAAGATCACCCTCCCTCTGCTCTGGCCTTCGCTACTGGCGGGCTCGCTGCTGATTGCCTTGCACATGCTGGTCGAGTTCGGCGCACTGTCAATTATCGGCCTGCAAACCTTCACCACCGCGATCTATCAGCAGTTTGAGCTGGAGTTCAGCAATGCCAATGCCGCCATGCTGTCTGCGGTGTTGCTGGTGATGTGCCTTAGCCTGCTGTGGCTGGAGTTAAAGGTACGCGGCAAAGGACGGCACATTCGTATCGGCCAAGGCGCAGCACGTCACGCCGAGCAAGTGCGATTGGGCAAGTGGTCACTGCTGGGGCAAGTGTATTGCCTGCTACTGGCGGTGATCGGCAGCGGTATCCCGCTGGGGATGCTGGCGTACTGGCTGATCAAAGGCAGCTCTGCCGCCTTTCCGATGGCGGCGATTGGCGAAGCGTTGCTCTCATCGCTGGCATTGTCTTTGGGCGGCGCAGCGTTGTGTCTGGTGTTGGCCGTTCCGGTGGGCTTGCTGGTGGTGCGCTATAAAGGCCAATTAGCCATTTGGGCTGAGCGCTTGCCGTACCTGCTGCATGCCCTGCCGGGCTTGGTGATTGCACTGGCGCTGGTGTACTTCTCACTGCATTACGTGCCGGTGCTGTATCAAACATCAGCGTTGTTGCTGATTGCCTATGCACTGCTGTTTTTGCCACTGGCGCAGGCACCGATTCGTACCGCGCTGAACAAAGCTGCGCCGCAACTGGAAGAGGCTGCACGCACCTTGGGCGCGTCTTCGTTCTCGGCTTTTTGCCGAGTAACCTTGCCGATCATCTTCCCGGCACTCGGGGCCGCGTTTGCGCTGGTGTTTTTGGACGCCATGAAAGAGCTGACAGCGACCTTGCTGCTCAGCCCTACCGGGCTTAACACCTTGGCCACACAAGTGTGGGCGCACACCTCAAATGTCGAGTTTGCGGCAGCCGCACCCTATGCCGCGCTGTTGATCGTAGTGTCGGGTTTACCGGTGTATCTGCTGACCACGCGCATGTACTTGAGCCGCTAATCCTTTGGTCGCTGACGAGGTACGAGCCTACGCCCATCGCAGTCTCATACCTCGCCAGCGGCCACAGGCTTAGGCCCTGAACTGCCCTAAGCTCGCCCTTAATTGCTCCGCCAAGCTGTCCAGCACCTTGCCACTGGCCGTCGTCTGCGTCACCGCTTCAGCCGCTCGCTCAGCCTGCGCATGAATCACCTCGACCCGGCCACGCACCGCATTCGCGCCCTGCGCTTGATGCGCGGCCGCTTTGGTCGCATCGTCTATCGCCGTGTGCACTTGCTCAACCGACGCCTGCACAGTCTTCTGCAATTTCACACTGCCGCGGAGCACCGCCAATCCCTCATCCGCCTGGCGACCCGCTTGCGCAATCGCGGCTACCGCTTCCTTAGCCCCCTGCTGCAAGGCCACGATATGGGCCTGAATATCGCCAGTGGAGCTTTGCGTCTTGCTCGCCAACGCCCGCACCTCATCGGCCACCACAGCAAAGCCGCGGCCCGTCTCGCCCGCGCGCGCTGCTTCAATGGCTGCGTTCAGGGCCAGTAGATTGGTTTGCTCGGCAATGCCGTGGATCACCGTCAGCACCACTTCGATTTGCTCGCTTTGCTGTGCCAGGCGCTCGATGACTTTAGCCCCTTCGCCCACTTGCCCAGCCAACGCTTCAATCAAGCCACCCACTTGAGCAGAGGTGCGGGTGTTTTCATCCGTGGCCTGACGAATATCCACCACCTGCTTGAGCGCCGCCTGCATCGCTTGGCTTTCAGACTGCGCCGCATCCGCCATGGTCGACAGCGCCTCAAGGCTTTGCGCCACTTCGTCACGCTGCAACTGTGCGGCGGCATCCGCCCCAGCATTGCGCAGGGTCATCGCCCCAATCTCAAGCCCTGTGCGCTGGGCCACATCCCCCGCCTCACGCACGATGGGCTGCAACTTATCAACAAAGCTATTGACCGCCGCCGCCATGTCGCCAATTTCATCTTTGCTGTTTAAGCCCACGCGCTTGGTCAGGTCGCCCTCACCCGCCGCCAAATCATTTAAGGCTGCATTGAGCAGAAGTAACTTGCTCACCACGCGCCGCCCCAGCACCACTGCCAGCAACAGCAAAACGCCTAGCCCCACCAAAGCCAGACTCAGCCCTATGCGCCAGCGCAAGGCGTCTGCCGCCTCGCTCACAGTCTGCGCGGTATTGGTCTGCATTTGCGCAGCCGCAGCCTGAGCAGACTCCAAACGATCCCCCAACGCTTTGGAGCTGTCGCTGGCCGCGCCTTGTAGGCTTTCGCCGACCAATTGATCACTGCTGGCAATCAGTGCCGCAAAACGCTTATCAAGCGCCGCCAAAGACTGCTGGACCGACGCCCTAGAAACACCCATCAAGACTTTACCGATCTCAACCCCGTTCGGGCTGATCGGCGCTTCGAGGTAATACACCTGCGGATCGGAACGCGCAGCATCCAGCACTTTATCCAGCGCACGATCGCCCTTGCCCTTCTCCAGCAGTGCTTTGTTGATCGGGTTATCACGATTGAGGTAGCGCGTCAGATGCTGCCCCGAAACGTCGTCATACACCACGAACAACACATTCGGATTACGCTGAGCACGCCGAGCGAATTCAGACAGCGTCGGCACATCACTGTCCCAAATGGCACGCGGCGCTACCGCGGCCAACAATTGCGCCATGTCATTCGCAGAGTCTTTGAGGCTCTGTTCGAGCATCTCTAACAGTTGCGCTTGCTCATCTTTAAGACGCGATTCCAAGCCAGCGGTCAGCCGTTGCCGGGTGCTGGCGGACAACCCTTCAAGGTTGCTCTTGACCTCACGCCCCGCCAACTCCAGTTCCGCCGTCAAATGCTTGCTATCTGCACTCAGCCCCGCATCCAAATCTGCCTGTAGAGCCGTGACCGTGCTGCGTGTGAGGGCGACAGCCACCAGCACTTGCACCAAAAGAGCGATACCAAGGGTAACGAATACCGGCCGCAATAAACGGCTTTGTAACAACGAGAGTACGGCAGACACGGAAAACCCCTCCACAACGGTGCCATTATTTTGATAGCACCCTAATCGGGATATTAAAGCAAGGGTCGTGCCGTGAGCCTATCTACCGTAGGAGCTGCCGAGCATCATGGATTCGCCAGCAAATGCGCAATCTGGATGGGGCTAGCTGTCTCACTACTCTGAACAATGCCCGCAGCACAACGCTGCGGGCACAGTAGCGCAGCGTGAAATACCCCCCGTAGGAGCTGCCGAGGAACGAAGGCTGCGATCTTTTGATGTTGCGGTAAAAGATCAAAAGATCGCAGGCTGCGCCAGCTCCTACAAAAACAGAGGCGCACCCAAACACCGTGCGCAATGGTGTTACGACCGCCAGTTGTTGATCGCCCCAAAACAACAAAGGGCCCCGAAGGGCCCTATGTTTTACATCGCGACGTATTACGCGAACGGGTGACGCAGAACGATGGTTTCGTTGCGGTCCGGGCCTGTCGAAATGATGTCGATCGGCGCGCCGATCAGTGCTTCTACGCGCTTGATGTAAGCACGAGCGTTTTCTGGCAGCTCTTCCAGGGTTTTGGCGCCCACGGTCGATTGAGTCCAGCCCGGCACAGTTTCGTACACAGGTTGCAGACCTACGTAGCTGTCAGCGTCAGTCGGAGCCACGTCAACACCGTTAGCGTCTTTGTAGCCGACACAAATGTTGATGGTTTCTAGACCGTCGAGCACGTCCAGCTTGGTCAGGCAGATGCCCGAAATGCTGTTCACGTCGATAGCGCGACGCAGGATAACGGCATCGAACCAGCCGCAACGACGAGCGCGGCCAGTGGTCGCACCAAACTCGTGACCTTGCTTGGCCAAGTGAGCGCCGATGTCATCGAACAGCTCAGTCGGGAACGGACCCGAACCTACACGAGTGGTGTAAGCCTTGGTGATGCCCAGGATGTAATCCAGGAACATCGGGCCAACGCCCGAACCGGTCGCAACGCCACCTGCGGTGGTGTTGGAGCTAGTCACGTACGGATAGGTACCGTGGTCGATGTCCAGCAACGAGCCTTGAGCGCCTTCGAACATGATGTCTTTGCCAGCGCGACGCAGATCGTGCAGCTCAGCCGTCACGTCCAACATCAGCGGCTTGAGCAGCTCAGCGTATTCTTTGCACTCAGCCAACGTCTGATCGAAGTCGATGGCTGGCTCTTTGTAATAACCGACCAGCATGAAGTTGTGGTAATCCACCAACTCACGCAGCTTGGCTTCAAAGCGCGTCATGTTCAGCAGATCGCCAACACGCAGACCGCGACGAGCAACCTTGTCTTCATATGCTGGGCCAATGCCGCGACCGGTGGTACCGATCTTCAGCTCGCCACGGGCTTTTTCACGGGCTTGGTCCAATGCAACGTGGAACGACAGGATCAGCGGGCAGGACGGGCTGATACGCAGGCGCTCACGCACCGGTACGCCTTTCTCTTCCAGCTTGATGATTTCACGCAACAGAGCGTCGGGAGCAACCACCACACCGTTACCGATCAGGCACTGCACGCCTTCGCGCAATACGCCCGACGGGATCAGGTGCAGAACGGTTTTTTCGCCGTCGATTACCAAGGTGTGGCCAGCGTTGTGACCACCTTGGTAGCGCACTACAGCGGCAGCATGTTCGGTCAGCAGATCAACGATCTTGCCTTTGCCCTCATCACCCCACTGGGTGCCCAGGACTACGACATTCTTACCCATAACACTTGTCCTCATTCGCGCAAACTTGGTGCCGGCTAACGCCGACAGGAAAACTCAAGAAGCCAGCGGCACGACTTGCCACAAGCCGTTCTGCTGAATCAATTGGCGGTCGCAGTCTGCATCTTGTGCAGCGGACTGTGGCTGCCCAGGCAACGCCTGAACCACTCGCTGACCTTCACTGCGAAGCTGGCAAACCTGCTGCCAGAGTGCCGCATCAGTGCTGTCGGGCATCCAGATACCGCCAGACGGTAACTCGACTTCAGCACGCCCCAGGGTTACTAGGGTTTTCAAATCGGTCGAAAAGCCGGTTGCCGGACGGGCACGCCCAAATACAGCTCCGATATCGTCATAACGACCGCCCTGAGCGATGGAATCTCCAACGCCCGGAACAAACACCGCAAACACTACGCCTGTGTGGTAGTGATACCCACGCAACTCACCCAGGTCAAAGTACAGCGGCAACTGCGGGAAACGCACAGACAACCGCTCGGCGATAGCCTGCAAGTCGTCCAGAGCAGCCATGACCTGGGCCGGAGCCTTGGCCAGACGCTCACGTGCAGCAACCAGCACCTCACGGCCGCCACACAAACCAACCAAGGCCTGAAGCATGTCTGCCAAATCGACTGGCAAACCTTCGGTCAAGGCCGTTACTTCGTCGATCGCCTTGCGTTGCAGGGCGTCGAATAATTGTTGTTCCACTTCAACCGACAGGTTGGCCGCACGGGCCAGCCCACGATAAATACCCACATGCCCCAAGTCCATGTGCACATCTGGCACATCCGCCAGTTGCAGCATAGCCAGCATCAGGCTGATAACTTCAACATCGCTGCTCGGGCTGGCATCGCCATACAACTCAGCGCCCAACTGGATCGGGCTGCGCGAGGATGACAATGCACGCGGCTGAGCATGCAACACACTACCGGCGTAGCACAGACGGCTTGGGCCTTCATGACGCAAGGTATGCGCATCAATGCGCGCCACTTGCGGCGTGATGTCGGCACGAAAACCCATCTGGCGACCCGTCTTAGGGTCAATAACCTTAAAGGTCCGCAAGTCGAGGTCTTGGCCTGCGCCTGTCAGCAGAGACTCCAAGTATTCGATATGCGGGGTGACGACGAACTCATAGCCCCAGCTCTGGAACAGATCCAACACCTGACGCCGCGCAACCTCAATACGCGCTGCTTCAGGTGGAAGTACTTCTTCGATGCCATCTGGCAGAAGCCAGCGGTCTACCGTTGCCATTACGCCATTCCCCTATGATCCGGGCGGCCAGCCAAGAGGCGAGCCTTGAGTAAAGCAGAACGTGGCTGCGTCTTTAGCGCGCACAGCAAAAAAGCCCAAATGACAGGCTCAGCACATTCCTCGAAAAATCTACCGACGCTGTCACAGCCATTCGGTCAATCAAACCTGCAGACGCAAAAAAGCCGGGAATTTCCCGGCTGCCGCATCATACACTCGTTTTCTAAAAGGATCACCCCGCGAGGCAATTTGCCCGCCCGACGGAGTGAATGCAGAGGATGCGTTTTGCTGTAGGAGCGAGCCTTAGAAGATCAAAAGATCGCGAGCAAGCTTGCTCCTACAGATTTACAGATTTACTGCGGCTTGGACTTGTCCATGTAGCGGAAGAACTCGCTGCTTGGGTCTAGGACCAATACGTCGCTCTTGTTCGCAAAGCTTTCGCGGTAAGCGCGCAGGCTGCGATAGAACTTGTAGAACTCTTGGTCCTGAGCATAAGCCTTAGAGTAAATCGCCGCTGCTTGGGCATCGCCATCACCGCGTGCTTCTTCAGACTGACGATAAGCCTCAGCCACCAGAACACGACGTTGACGATCGGCGTCAGCACGAATGCCTTCTGCCAGCTCGTTACCCTTAGCCCGGTGCTCGCGTGCTTCACGCTCACGCTCGGTGCTCATACGTTCGAAAACGCTGCGGTTAACTTCTTTTGGCAGATCAATAGCCTTAACGCGAACGTCGACCACTTCAATGCCCAGCTCTTTTTCAGCCATTTTGTTCAGCGATGCCGTGATGTCAGCCATCAGTGCATCACGCTCACCCGACACTACTTCGTGCAGCGTGCGCTTACCGAACTGGTCACGCAGACCGGATTCCAGACGACGCGACAAACGCTCGTCAGCAATCTGTTTCATGCCCGAGGTGGCGGTGTAGTAACGCTCTGCATCTTTAACGCGCCACTTGGCAAAGGCATCAACCATAACCGCTTTCTTTTCCAGCGTCAGAAAACGCTGAGTCGGCGCATCCAGAGTCATCAGGCGGGCGTCGAACTTGCGCACCTGGTTAACGTAAGGAATTTTCACATGCAGGCCCGGCTGTACATCGGCCTGAACCACACGGCCGAAGCGCAGCAGTACGGCACGCTCTGTTTGCGAGACGATGTAGAAGCTGTTCCAGGCAACGATCGCCACGACAACGGCAACAATAAGGGCGATCAGCGATTTATTGCTCATCAGCGGCTCTCCCTGGTACGCGGTGGTGTCGGCATATCGGTATTGCTGTGCGTGCCAGCATCAGAACTGCTCGAAGACGCTGCCGAACCGGCTGCCGTGGTGCTGCCACCCGAACGACCATCAATCATTTTGTCTAACGGCAAGTACAGCAGGTTGCTTTGGCCGTCTTTGTTGCCGGTCACAAGCACTTTGCTGGTGTTGCTGTAGACATCCTGCATGGTGTCCAAGTACAGACGGTCACGGGTTACGTCAGGATTTTTACGGTACTCAGCCACCAATTTAGTAAAGCGATCCGCTTCACCTTTGGCGCGAGAAACCACTTCATCACGGTAACCGTTGGCATCTTCAATGATGCGCTGAGCTTGACCACGAGCTTCCGGCACAACGCCATTGGCGTAGCTTTCAGCTTGGTTACGGGCACGTTGCTCGTCTTCACGGGCACGGATCACGTCATCAAAGGCCTCTTGCACTTCACGCGGCGCAGCAGCGTTCTGTACGTTGACCTGAGTCACGGTAATACCGGTCTTGTAGGTATCGAGGAAGCGCTGCAAGCGATCCTTGATTTCTACCGCCATTTGTTCACGACCATCCGTCAGCACCTGATCCATCGAGGTGGAACCCACGACATGGCGCAAGGCACTGTCAGTGGCTTGTTGCAGGCTGATTTCTGGTTGATCAACGTTCAGCACGAAGTCGCGCAGGTTGCTGATCTTGTACTGCACGGTCAGCGGCACTTCGACGATGTTTTCGTCTTCTGTGAGCATCTGGCCCTGCTTAGTGTACGCACGCTCACGCGTCACGTTTTCCATGTACTTTTTGTCGAACGGCGGCAAGAAGATGTTCAGACCCGGCCCAACCGTGTCGTAGTACTTGCCCAGGCGCAGCACCACGGCTTGCTCCTGTTCGTCGACAACATAGACCGCGCTGTACAACCAAACGGCTGCCATCACGACCAATACTAGGCCGAGTACACCGAAGCCTGCGCTCTTACCGCCCGAGCCACCTTCGTTGCCACCACCGCCAGTACGTTTTTTTCCACCACCGAACAACCCATTCAGGCTTTCCTGCAGCTTTCGGAAGGCCTCGTCGAGATCCGGTGGTCCCTTACGGTCGCCATTTTTAGGGCGTTTGCTACCCCAAGGATCTTGATTGTTCGAGTTGCCACCCGGCTCATTCCAAGCCATAGCGCTCTCCATCTGATAAAGCAAAGACGCGCCCACGGCGCGCCGACCAATGCTACAGAATGCCTACCACAGCGGCACGGCCGCTTTGAGAGGCTTTTATTGCAAAGTGTGTTCTTCGATGAATTCCAGCGGTTGCATCCCTTCACGGCTGACTAAGCGATTGAGCTCAGAACGCGGCAGGCGTACGTCCAACAGACTGGACCCCTCATCGTCATGCTCTTCTTTTTGCACAACCCCCAGTTCAAAGAACTGTGCACGCAGTCGAGCTAAACGTTGCGGCAAGCGCAGGGTGCCCACAAACAAATCACTGCCCAGCAACTCGGCAATGGCCTGTTCAAGCAACTCCAGCCCTTGACCTTCACGAGCCGACAACCAGACCCGTTGCGGTTTGCCATCGGCATCACGCTGGATCTGCGGCTCGACACCTTCAAGCAAGTCGATTTTGTTGTACACCTCGAGGATCGGCAAGTCCTGAGCGCCAATCTCGTTCAACACCACCATCACCTGTTCGATCTGCTGCATACGGTCAGGCTCGTGCGCATCAATCACATGCAGCAACAAATCAGAATTGCTCGACTCTTCGAGCGTAGACCGGAATGCTTCAACTAGCTTGTGCGGAAGGTGACGAATAAAGCCCACGGTATCGGCCAACACAATCGGCCCCAGGTCGTCCAAATCGAGACGGCGCAAGGTGGGGTCGAGCGTAGCGAACAACTGGTCAGCGGCGAACACCTCAGACCCGGTGACCGCATTGAACAACGTGGATTTACCGGCGTTGGTGTAACCCACCAGCGATACCGTAGGAATATCGGCGCGTTGGCGCCCTCTACGGGATTGCTCGCGTTGACTGCGGACTTTTTTCAGCCGGGCCTTGATCTGACTGATGCGTATACGCAATAGACGACGGTCGGTTTCGAGCTGAGTTTCACCCGGCCCGCGCATACCAATGCCGCCACCTTGACGCTCAAGGTGAGTCCAGCCACGCACAAGACGCGTGCTCATGTGATCAAGCTGAGCCAGTTCGACTTGCAGCTTGCCTTCATGGGTACGGGCGCGTTGAGCGAAGATGTCGAGAATCAGCCCGGTACGGTCAAGCACGCGACACTCGAAAACACGTTCGAGGTTACGCTCCTGACTGGGCGTGAGGACGTGATTAAAAATCACAATATCGACCTTCTCGGCGTTGACCAGGTCGCGTAGCTCTTCGACCTTGCCACTGCCAATCAGGTACTTGGCCGATGGCCGATGACGCGGCACGTTAAAAAACGCGACGGTCTCGGCGCCAGCCGATGCTGCTAACTCCCGGAACTCCTGCGGATCTTCGTGCGCCTCAGGGTCCTGAACTTCCAAGTGAACGAGGATCGCTCGTTCACCACCACCGTGGCGCTCAAAGAACAAAGGAGACTCCTATCAAGCGTTACCTGGTTCAGCGTCTGCCAGATCGGATTCGCTTGCGCTAGGCAGACGAATTGGACGTACCGGCACTACTGTTGAGATAGCGTGTTTGTAAACCATTTGGCTCACAGTATTTTTCAGCAGGATCACGAACTGGTCGAAGGACTCGATCGTCCCCTGCAGTTTGATACCGTTGACTAGGTAGATGGAAACGCCAACCTTCTCTTTACGCAATGTATTCAAGTAAGGGTCTTGTAGCGAATGCCCTTTTGACATATGCCGCACTCCTGTAAGGATAAAAAATAGAAACAAAAATTAGATGGCTGTGTCGCCATACCCATAGGATAGACGGCAATTTCCTAGACTCCGCTCAATATGGAGACCGATTCTAGGTATTTCAAGGCTCGTGGCAGATTGTCGCAGTCTAGGCTGTCCAGCCAATGTAGATCATCCCAACTGCGCAACCAAGTGAACTGACGTTTAGCTAATTGGCGCGTGGCGATAATCCCGCGCTCCTGCATCTCGGCTGCCGTCAGCTTGCCGTCCAGATAATCCCAAACTTGGCGGTAACCCACTGCACGTATAGACGGCAACCCTGCATGCAGGTCACTTCTATTACGCAGAGCTAAGACCTCGTCGATGAACCCCTGTTCCAGCATTTGCACGAATCTTTGTGCGATTCTTTCATGCAGCACCTGCCGGTTCGCCGGAGCGATGGCCAGTTGGGCGACAGTATAGGGCAATTGCCCGCCTCCAGAGGCGGCTGCTTGAGTAGATTCTTCAGATTGTTTCTGACGGTGGGCGGTCATGCTCTGACCACTGACCCGATAAACCTCTAAGGCGCGAGTCAGACGCTGCGGATCATTGGGGTGAATGCGCGCCGCAGACTCAGGGTCAATCGTCGCCAACTCATCATGCAACGCCTGCCAGCCAAGACGTTGCGCTTGTTCTTCAATCTGCGCACGCACCTGCGGATCGGCCGCTGGCATGTCAGCCAGGCCCTCAAGCAACGCCTTGTAATACAACATCGTACCGCCCACCAGCAGCGGAATATTTCCGCGTGCGGTGATTTGGGCCATGGACTGCAGCGCATCACGGCGAAAATCAGCCGCTGAATAACTCTCGGCGGGGTCGATGATGTCGATCAACTGATGCGGATGGGCGGCCAAAATTTCTTTTGATGGTTTGGCCGTACCAATGTCCATGCCGCGAAAAACCAGTGCCGAGTCGACACTCACCAGCTCACACGGCAACACTTTGCTCAGCTCAATCGCCAAGTCAGTTTTGCCAGCAGCGGTCGGGCCCATCAAAAAAATGGCCGGAGGTAAAACCTTGGAACCTGTCATCAGCGACCGCGCAAAAAGAGTTTGTCCAAGTCGTCCAGACCCATCTGGGTCCAAGTGGGACGACCATGATTGCACTGACCACTGCGCTCGGTGTTTTCCATATCTCGCAACAAACCGTTCATTTCCGGTATTGCTAAGCGCCGATTAGCTCTTATCGCACCGTGGCAGGCCATGGTGCCGAGCAGTTCATTGAGGTGAGCCTGAATCCGGTCGCTGGTGCCGTATTCCATCAAATCGGCCAACACGTCATGTACCAGACGCTGCGCCTCGGCCTGTTTGAGCAACGCCGGAATCTGGCGAATCGCCAGCGATTCCGGCCCCAGCCGTTGCAATTCAAAACCAAGACGGCGGAACCAGTCTGCGTGTTCTTCAGCGCAATCTGCCTCGCGCTGACTCACGGCAATCGACTCAGGCACCAGCAACGGCTGGCCGCTCAAGCCTTCGCTGGCCATCGCAATTTTGAGGCGCTCATACATGATCCGCTCGTGAGCCGCGTGCATGTCCACCAACACCAGCCCGTGAGCGTTTTCAGCCAAGATATAAATGCCCTTAAGCTGCGCCAGTGCAAAGCCCAATGGCGGAATATCACCCTGGCCCTCGGGCATCGGCGCTGCGTTGGCTTCGGGCAAAGGCGCGAAGAATTCGCGGTACGCATTTTTCGCTTCAGCGGCCGGTACAGAAGGTGTCGAAGACGGCGGACGATAGTAAGACTGATAACCCGCCCCGGCCCCAGAACCTGGCACATGCGCGGCCGGTGCCGCTTGAGGCTGCTCAAGCAGATGAGTCGCCAAGCGCATTTCGCCCTGCGGGCCGAACTCTCCGGCGTCGAGACCCGTTGGGCGTTCAGCCCCCGGGACCGGCGCAGGCGCGGCTAACTGGTCTTCGGGGCGCACATCGCCCAACGCTCGGTGCAATGTGCCGTATAAAAAGTCATGCACCATTCGCCCGTCACGGAAGCGCACTTCGTGTTTGGTCGGGTGAACGTTGACGTCGACCACCGAAGGGTCAACTTCAAAAAACAACACAAACGTGGGGTGCCGACCGTTAAACAGCACATCGCGGTACGCCTGACGCACCGCGTGCGCCACCAGCTTGTCGCGGACGGCGCGACCATTCACATAAAAATATTGCAGGTCGGCCTGGCTGCGGGAAAAGGTCGGCAAGCCTACCCACCCCCACAAATGCAGACCGTTGCGTTCCACTTCGATGGGCAGTGCCTGTTCCAAAAACGCCGGGCCACACACCGCCGCCACACGCCGGGCGCGAGCGATGTCGTCGTGGGCCTCGTGCAGATTGAGAATACTTTTGCCGTTGTGACGCAGGTTAAATGCCACATCAAAGCGCGCTAACGCCAAGCGTTTGATCACTTCTTGCAGGTGATCGAATTCGGTTTTTTCGGTCTTGAGAAATTTGCGCCGCGCCGGAGTGTTAAAAAACAGATCACGGACTTCGACCGATGTACCGACCGGGTGCGCCGCAGGCTGAACCCGCGGAGCCATGTCGCGGCCTTCGGTTTCGACCTGCCACGCCTGATCGGCGCCGCGGGTACGCGAGGTCAAGGTTAGGCGCGCTACCGAACTGATCGACGCCAGCGCCTCCCCACGAAAGCCCAAGCTCATCACCCGCTCAAGGTCTTCAAGGTCGCGAATCTTGCTGGTAGCGTGCCGAGCCAATGCCAGCGGTAAGTCGTCACTGGAAATACCGCTGCCGTCATCACGCACCCGCAGCAGCTTGACCCCGGCCTGCTCAACATCAACATCAATGCGCTTGGCACCGGAGTCGAGGCTGTTCTCTAGCAACTCTTTGATCACCGAGGCTGGGCGCTCAACCACTTCACCTGCGGCAATTTGGTTGGCCAGGCGCGGGCTAAGCAGTTCAATGCGCGTGCTGCTACTCAACACCTCATCACTCATTGCTTGGATACCAGCTCGGTGGCCGGAATGCTCAAATTTTGACCAATCTTGAGTTCGTCGGTTTTCAAACCGTTGCTAGAGCGCAGCGTCGCCACGCCCACTTGATAGCGCACCGCAATCATCGCCAGGGTTTCGCCGGGGCGAACCGTGTGCTCGCGAGTACCTTGGGCAATTTTGCCAGTGTCACGCAGCCAAGCTATGTAAGTGCCAGGTGGCGGATTTTGCTGGAAGAATTGGCGCACACCGCTGCTGATCGAGCGCGCCAGTGCTTGCTGGTGGCTAGACGAGGACAGTTTCGAGGCCTCGTTAGCGTTAGAAATAAACCCGGTTTCGACGAGAATCGACGGAATATCAGGCGACTTAAGCACCATAAACCCGGCCTGTTCCACGCGCTGTTTGTGCAGCGGCGTTACCCGGCCAATGTTGCTCAGTACCTTTTGGCCCACGTTGAGGCTGGAAGTCAAAGAGGCAGTCATCGACAGGTCAAGCAGTACGCCCGCAAGCATTTTGTCTTTGTCATCGAGGCTGACGTTGCCCGCACCGCCGATCAAGTCAGAGCGGTTTTCGCTGTCAGCCAACCAACGTGCTGTCTCAGAGGTGGCGCCGCGTTCAGACAAGGCAAACACCGACGCACCAAAGGCCGCCCTAGACGGGGCAGCATCGGCGTGGATCGACACAAATAGGTCAGCACCTTTTTTACGGGCGATCTCGGTACGCCCACGTAGCGGAATAAAGTAGTCGCCGGTACGGGTCAACTCAGCCCTAAAGCCTCGCATGCCGTTGATCTGGCGCTGCAACTCTTTGGCAATCGCCAACACCACGTTTTTCTCGCGTTGTCCGGCAGAGCCGGAGGCGCCAGGGTCTTCACCGCCGTGACCGGGGTCAATGACGACGATAATCTCGCGCTTGCCACTCGGCACGGCCGGCAGTTTGATCTCAGGCTGGGCCGGCGTTACCGGCACCGCAGGCACCTTGGCCACCGTCGTTGCAGGCAAGCTTGGCGTCAGATCAGCGCCTTGGTCGAACAAGTCGACCACCAAGCGATTACCGTATTGAGCATTAGGCGCCAGCACAAAGCTTTTAGGCGTGACCGCTTTTTTCAAGTCGATCACCACCCGCAAATCGGTCGGTGTGCGTTGTGCCGAGCGCAGGCTGGTGATCGGCGTGTTGGCCGTTGCCACATTCAAAGGCCCCGCCAGCGTAGCGCCGTTGATATCAATCACCAGACGATCCGGCGCTGTCAGCGTGAACACGCTATGTTGCACCGGCCCGGTCAGGTCGAATACCAGCCGCGTGTTGTCCGGGGCGCGCCACAAACGCACGCTTTTAACCTGTGTTGCCGCCCAAGCATTCACCGCCATGACACTGAGCAACACACCCACAACACTCACTAACGCGCGAAAGCGCATACCAAACCCCATCATTATTTGTATTCCAGCGCCACTTCGGCGCACCAAGACTCGCCACGCGCGCCTTGAGGCGACAATGTCAGCTGGCGCCCAGTATTATGCTGCCCAATGGTAATGGTCAGGTCGGCCTTTGGCAAAAAGCCTGCACCTTGCTGGGGCCACTCAATCAAGCATAGGGCGTCTTCGTCGAAATAGTCGCGAATCCCCATAAATTCTAGTTCTTCGGGGTCGACCAACCGATAAAGGTCGAAATGAAATGCCCGAATGTCGTTAATTTCGTAAGGTTCGACCAAGGTAAACGTCGGGCTTTTAACCGCCCCTGTGTGCCCCAAACCGCGAATAATGCCGCGTGACAGAGTGGTTTTACCCGTCCCCAAGTCCCCTTCAAGAAAGATAAGGCCATGTCCTTGGGTGATACGAGCCAAATGCCCGCCAAAGGCGACCATGGCGTCTTCATTCGCCAAGTGCAGTGTTAATTCAGACACGGTGCTTGCTCCTCCAACAACTGACGAATGGCTGGAATCAAATCACTGGCCGCCAGCCCACGGCCCAATTGTCCTTGCTGTTCCCCTGCTTTCGCGTGCAACCACACCGCTAGGCTCGCTGCCTCAAATGCACTCATGCCCTGGGCCAACAACGCCCCGACCACCCCTGCTAGCACATCACCCAACCCGGCCGTGGCCATCGCCGGATGCCCCTGCGTACACAGGGCCAATTCGCCGTCCAACCCTGCGATCAGCGTGCCTGCCCCTTTAAGAACACACACCGCTGAATATTTTTTAACTAGCGCGCGAGCCGCCGCTGGGCGATCTGCCTGCACCTGCTCGGTGCTTAGCCCTAGCAAACGCGCAGCCTCGCCGGGATGCGGAGTCAGCACAGCGCCTTGCGGCACAGCAAAGTCCGCGTTGGACAACTGATTCAACGCATCGGCATCCCACACTTGAGGAATTTTTGCCTGAACCGCAGCCGACAACAAACTCCGGCCCCACGCGGCTTGCCCCAAGCCGGGCCCTAACACCAACACCGAAGCCTGAGCCAACACGCCCATCAGTTGATTAGCCGAAAGCACGCCCAAAGTCATCACCTCAGGCAAACGC
>NZ_LLWH01000102.1 GCF_001411475.1 Pseudomonas endophytica
GTCGATGCGCGGGTTGAGGGCGTCGTACTGGTGTTGCCAGACCGCGGCCTGCGGGTGCGACAGGTAGCGCAGGTGCTGGTGTTCGCGGGTGGTGTTGCCTGCGGCGTCGTAAAACCATTGCAACTTGCAGGCGGCGTTTTCGGCCAGCAGCAGGTTGCCGTTGCCATCGTAGGCGAAGGTTTCGGTCTGCCTCACCTGGCCCTCCCTTTGCCCAGCATGGTGGGCGGTCAGGCGGCCGAGCGGGTCGTAGTCGTACTCACAGACCCGGTCGCCATCGAGACGGCGGGTCGGTTGCTGGCTGCCGTGGTCGTACAGGTAGTGGGTGGTCTTCTGGTCAAAGCCGGTCTCTTTGAGCAGGTGCCCGGCGGGGTCGTATTTGAAGGTGGCACAGGCGTTGTTTTCGTTGCGCAGTTCCAGCAGTTGACCGAGGCGGTCCCAGCGGTAGTCCAAGGTGGTGCCGTTGGCCTGCTGGCGTTGCTTGATCAGCCCGGCTTCGGTGTACTGCCACACCGTGCGTTGGCCCAGAGCGTCGGTGTGGCTGAGCAGGCGGCCTTCGGCATCGCGCTCAAAATGCTCTTCGGTTTTGTCCGGCAAGGTCAGGCGCACCAGATGCCCGGCACTGTAGTGGTAGATGGTGATGTTGCCCGCGGCATCCGTAAAACGGCTGAGTTGGCCGAGGGCGTCGTATTGCCACTGGCTGACTTTGCCCGAGCAGTCGGTGTAGCGGATCAGTTGGCCATCGGTGTTGTAGGCTAGTTGCTTGCTGCCGCCGAGGGCGTCGGTGATGACAGTGGGCAGGTTATCGGCGTTGTAGGCGTACTGGGTTTTGTTTTCCAGCGGGTCGAGGGTCTCGATGATGTTGCCGCGCGGGTCGTAGTCGTACTTCCACAGCCCGCCTTCAGCGTCGCGGGTTTTAAAGCGCTGGTCTTGGTCGTCGTAGGCGTGGTGGATGCTGCTGCCGTCGGCGCGGGTGTGTTGCAGCAGGTTGCCGCGATCATCGTAGGCATAGCCGTCGGTGCTGCCGTCGGTGTGGATATGGCGGGTGACGTTTTTGGCGGCATCGCGAAACAGCCACTCTTCGTTGCCGTCGGGGTAGATGATGCGATAGGTGTAACCAAGGATGTCGTAGTAGTGCCAAGTTTCCTGGCCGAGGGCGTCGGTGACGTAGGTGAGGCGGATATTGGGGTCCCATTCCAAACGGGTGTCGTAACTGCCGTCATCGGCCCACTCGCGCACGGCTTTGGCGGCCGGGCCGTCGCCTTGCCATTGCAGGTTCATGCCGCGCCCGGTGCGGTCGGTGTAGCGGGTGATTAGGTGGTGCTGGTAGTGGTAATCCCATTAGGTGTCGCAGGCATTGGCGACGCTGGGCCAATGCCGGTGATGCTGGTTTGTTAAAGAGCGGCAGTGGTTTACATGCTCAGCGGTGCACCGATGCCCGCGAGCCGCTGGCGATCAGGCTGGCACCGCAGGCGGTCTTCATACCATCCAGTGCCACCGCAACGCCGTTGACGGAATAGGTGCTGCTGCCCTCGACAATTGGAAATGGCCCCTTGCACAAGGGGCACATCACCAGGTTGCCTTTACCCGCCATCGGCTTGCCGTTGAGGTTGGTGTGAGGGATGGATTCGATGACCGAGCCCCCGTGGTCGGTGGTGTCGCCGAGGCGGACTACGCTCTTCATTTCACGGTGCTCGCTTTAGTTTTTAATTGGTGTTCTTCGAAGTCATGAAGTGCGTTGCTGATGTTGGATAAAAGTCTCTTTTCATCGCGCAGCTCCCCTAATATTTTAGATTTATCAATCATTAAGTTCAGGCAGTTTAGGACTCCGGCTGTGATAGTTTTTATGAGGTCTTCGCTTGCGGTGTTGACCCATTGTTCGATAGGAAACACTAGGTCGATGGTTATGCATTTATCTTTTTTTAGATATTTCATGCGTTCAGAACCTTTTGAGTCGAAATTTTGCGCTTTGCCTGATACTCGGAACGCAATTGCGAGCTTTGATAAAGTTTGAAAGTAGCCGTCGGATATGTTGGCTTTGAAGCAATCATTTAATTTCTTTTGAATTGGCCAAAAAATCCCGTCTGCTTTGGGGTCGCCATATTGCCCGCTTATTTGAATTTGCATAAATGGCCTCATTATTTCCGTCTTGAACCTGATCAACGCAACGCCATTGACGGAATCGGTACTACTGTCCTCAGTAGTCAGGAAGTCCCTTGCACAATGGGCACTTCACTAGGTGCCTTTATCCGCCATTGGCTTCCCATTGAGGTTGGTGATGGATAGATTTAATGAGCACTCCGTCGTGGTTCGTGGTGTTGTAGAAGCGTATTATGTTTTTCATTTGTCTACTCAACTTACTAAGATGCGGTATACAAATACTTTAATTTAAATTGTCCGCTATCATGAAAAAGATCAAAATTTGCTGAAATTTCTTCTTCGCCCTGTTCGCTAAATAGTTTGCAGTTTATTCTCCAGCAGTCGGTATCTTCATCGGCACCATAAATATCCAAGATATTATCTTCTAGAAGATGAGGGGGGTTTCCTTTCTTGGGTGGTGGTTTCAGTTGGTAGTTCTCATTTCCAAAATAGTCATCCAGATATTCGCGTGCTTCATTATATATTGCTGGGGTCATTCCGTACTTGGTTTCAAGTTCGGTAAGATTTTTTTTATTAAATATGGATATAAAGTTCTCTATCATATTGTAAGAGAGTTCGAATATTTGTTTTTGATTCATAATCATTGTTATCGGCCTCTTCTGTTTTTTGGGAGGTTGGTTCTTGTTCCAGCATTCGCTCCAAGGCCGCTTAAGTAGCCTCGGGCTTTCAGGACTGCACATTTTGATTCTTGACTGCCAATGCCGGCAGAGCGTAGAGCTTTGAAGGCTACTACAGTTTCAGAACCAACTAAACCGCCAGCAGTACTATTGTTTTGGGTCTGAGAGGCGTTGTAATGCTGTGTGCCTCTGGTTGTCCCGTCCGCATTTCTTCCTTGTAGTGTTATGGCGATTGCTGAACGGTGTTTGTAGCCGGGTACGGAGGCGACAGTGTTGTCTTGGTAAATGTGGTGAGAGTCATATTGTGTACCTTTGTTTCGTTTCGTGAGATTGCCATGGGTGTCAACGTCTAGCCCAGCATCGGTAAGGACTTTTTCGCAGTCACGTTCACAGGGGCAGGAGCTAAGCCCAAACGGATCAACCCACCCCACCGGATTCGGCGCATACGCATAAACATTCAGCCCACCCGCAAACCCGATCGGATCTTTACCGATAAACCGTCCGACCTGTGGATCATAGTACCGATAGCGGTTGTAGTGCAGCCCAGTCTCTACATCGAAGTACTGCCCCTGAAAGCGCAGCGGGTTGCGGATGTCTGCGCGGATTGCGCTGTCAGTACGCTGTTCCTTGGCCAACCCCCATGCTTGATAGGTCCCACTCCACGCGATCTCTCCACGCTGGTCGGTGAGTTCCATTGGCGTGCCGAGGTGGTCGCATTGGTACCAGGCCACGGCGCTGAACGGTTGCGCCTGCGGCTTGTGCAGCCACAGCGGGTCGCGGTCGATGTTGTAACCGCCCTCGTAAGTAGGTTCGGGCAGTAATGCAATGCAGCGATGTTTAACGGCCTGCGCCACGGGCACGAAGCTGCCGGGCTCGTAGAAGAAGTGGGTGAGGCGGTCTTCGCTGTGGGTTTCGCCGTTGCGACTTTCAAAGGCCAAGGTGTCGCCGTCCCAGCCATAAATCGTGTAGCCGCAGCCGTATTTTTCATCCAGTTTGCGCTCTTCGTTCTGGTTCCAAATCGGGCCGGCTTCGCGTTTTGGCTGGTATTTGGACTTTGACAGTTTGAACAGCCGCCGCCCTAAGGCGTCGTAAGCGAATTTGGCAGTCAGGCGGTCGTCTTCGTAGCGGATCAGGCGGTCGTACAGGTCCCAGGTGAAGGTGGCCTTTTTGCCGTTGTCGATCTTTTCCAGCAGGTTGCCGCGGGTGTCGTAGGTGTAGTGCTGGCCGACGTAGTCGCGCAGCAGGTTGTCGAGCAGCTTGGGCGGCGGGTAGTGGCTGGGCTGGCGTGGGGCTTTGGGGTCGAGCAGGTTGCTGGCCGGGTCGAAGGCGAAGGTTTCTTCGCCCTTGA
>NZ_LLWH01000103.1 GCF_001411475.1 Pseudomonas endophytica
GAGCCACGGGGGGGTGGGGGCTATTGGGCAGCGCGGCCGGGCCAACAGCCGGGCGTGGCAGCACGCGAGGCGAACCAATCGCGCCGCTGCACAGCAGCACTTCTTTGCGCGCACGGGCTTCAATGCGCACATGGTTATCGCCGGTCATGTAATGCACGCCGACCGCACGCTTACCTTCAAACACAATCTTGTCGGTCAAGGCGTGAGTGACGATTGTCAGCGTTGAACGCTGCTTGGCGATGTCCAGGTAACCGCGGGCGGTACTGGCGCGACGGCCGTTTGGCGTTACGGTACGGTCCATCGGGCCGAAGCCTTCTTGCTGGTAGCCGTTCAAGTCTTCGGTGCGCGGGTAACCGGCTTGCACGCCTGCTTCAACCATGGCGTGGAACAGCACGTTATTACCGGCTTTAGGCGTGGTCACGCTGACCGGGCCTTCGCCACCGTGGTAATCGTTCGGGCCGATGTCACGGGTTTCAGCCTTGCGGAAGTACGGCAGGCAGTCCAGGTACGACCAGTCCTCCAGGCCAGGGTTTTTTGCCCAGCCGTCGTAGTCCAGCGCGTTACCGCGGATGTAGCACATACCGTTGATCAACGAAGAACCGCCTAAGCCTTTGCCACGGCCACACTCCATGCGGCGACCGTCCATGTGCGGCTCTGGATCAGTCTCGAACGCCCAGTTATAGCGACGGCCTTGCAGCGGGAACGCCAATGCCGCAGGCATCTGGGTACGGAAATCTAAGCGGTAGTCCGGGCCGCCTGCTTCAAGCAGCAGCACGGTGACGCCTGGGTCTTCAGTCAGACGGGTCGCCAAGGTGTTACCGGCAGAGCCGGCACCAATGATGATGTAGTCGAATTCTTGGGACATAAGATGCACCCTCTTTGAAGTAGGTCAGATCACTTGAACCCTGTAGGAGCGAGCTTGCTCGCGATCTTTTGATCTTTTAAAAGATCGCAGCCTGCGGCAGCTCCTACAGGTCATGCGTGTCGATTTAGAACACCGACACGTACTCGCCCATCTCAATCTGTACCGATTTAACTTGGGTGTACTGAGCCAGCGAGCTGATGCCGTTTTCACGGCCAATGCCCGATTGCTTGTAACCGCCTACCGGCATTTTTGCGTCAGACTCGCCCCACGTGTTGATCCAGCAAATACCGGCTTCCAACTGGTGGATTACGCGGTGAGCGCGGTTCAGGTCTTGGGTCACGATACCGGCGGCCAGGCCGAACTCAGTGTCGTTAGCGCGGCGGATCACTTCTTCTTCGCTGTCGTAGGCCAGGATGCTCATCACTGGGCCAAAGATCTCTTCTTTGACGATGGTCATCTCGTCGGTGCAGTCGGTGAACACGGTCGGTGCCACAAATGCGCCTTTACCCAACTCGCCTTCGGTCAAGCGTTCGCCACCGCACAGCAGGCGGGCGCCCTGTTCTTTACCTTTGGCAATGTAGCCCAGCACGCTTTCCATGTGAGCAAAGCTGACCAGCGGGCCGAAGTTGATGTTCTCGTCTTCTGGGTTGCCGATGCGAATACGCGCAACGCGCTCCAGAATCTTGGCTTCAAAAGCGGCTTTGAGTGCGGTCGGTACGAAGACCCGAGTACCGTTGGTGCACACTTGGCCCGAGCTGTAGAAGTTGGCCATCATCGCGGTGTCAGCTGCGCGGTCCAGATCAGCGTCTTCAAAAACGATCAGTGGCGACTTGCCGCCCAATTCCATGGTCACTTCTTTCAAAGAAGAGCTGGTGGCGCTGGAGGTGACTTTTTTGCCGGTGTCGGTGCCGCCGGTGAACGAGATTTTCTCGATACGCGGGTGCTCGGTCAGCCACGTGCCGACTTCACGGCCGCTGCCGGTCAGAACGTTGAACACGCCGTCTGGCAGGCCCGCTTCGGTGAAGATCTCTGCCAGCTTTAAGGTCGTCAGCGACGTCACTTCACTCGGCTTGAAGATCATGGCGTTACCGGCAGCCAAAGCTGGGGCGGACTTCCACAGTGCGATCTGGATCGGGTAGTTCCAGGCGCCAATACCGGCCACAACGCCCAACGGCTCGCGACGGGTGTAAACAAAAGAGCTGGTGCGCAGCGGGATTTGCTCGCCTTCAATGGCGGGCGCCAAGCCTGCGTAGTATTCCAGCACATCGGCGCCAGTCACGACGTCAACGTAACGGGTTTCGGAGTACGACTTACCGGTGTCCAGAGTTTCCAGGGCCGCCAGCTCATCGTTGCGCTCACGCAGGATATCAACCGCACGACGCAGAATGCGCGAGCGCTCCATGGAGGTCATCGCAGCCCAGATTTTCTGGCCTTTTTCAGCGCTGACAACGGCGCGTTCCACGTCGTCCTTGGTCGCACGTTGCACTTGTGCGAGGACTTCGCCGTTAGCCGGGTTGATGGCATCGAAAGTAGCGTCGCTACCGGCGTCGGTGTAGCCGCCGTCGATGTAGAGTTTTTGCAATTCGAAACGGGCCATAAATTCCTCGCAAGTGCTGAAAGTGGTGGGCGTTGATCGTCAATCAGGTGCCATCTAACTGTGGCACCGCAGATTCACGACAGTTCAGGGGTCAAGCGCTAACTGAGGCCTAACGCTCCTGTTTCGCCAGTTGTAGATCCATGTATTCGTAGCAGATACGTTGTGCCTGTTCGGTGTCGAAAGCATCGCCCGACAAGGCACCGCGCAACCATAGACCATCAATGAGAGCTGCCAGGCCTCGCGCTGCGCTGCGGGCTTGAGCCTGCGGCAAGACGCGCCGAAATTGGCAGCACAGATTGGAGTACAAGCGGTGGTCGTTGATCCGCTGCAATCTGTGTAACGACGGCTGATGCATGCTGGCCGCCCAAAAAGCCAGCCAGGTTTTCATTGCTGGGCCACTGACTTGGTTCGCGTCAAAGTTGCCGTCAACGATGACCTGCAAGTGCGCCCTAGGGCTGTCGTCGTTCAACGCTAGGCGACGTTCGGCGACGTTCTCGGTCAACACCGTCATCAAATACCGCATGGTGGCGGCGATTAGACCGTTCTTATCCTTGAAGTAGTGACTGATGATGCCGTTTGACACGCCCGCCAAACGGGCGATTAGCGCAATGCTGGCATCTGCCATTCCAACCTGATCGACCGCCGTAAACGTGGCTTCGATCAACTGCTGGCGGCGTATGGGTTGCATACCGACCTTGGGCATTGTGTGCATCTCCTTAGGCCGACGCGCGGTGCATAACAATCACTGAACGACGGCCAGTCTATTTTGTTTTGATTGAACGTTCAATCAACAAAGAATAAGCTCTGCGACAATTCGTCGCGCGCTGTGTTGCTCTTCCTACAACAAGTGGCGAAAAATCGACACGGTAAATACCTCTAGATACCAGCCTTACTCAGGGACAGGCAGGGTTCGGTTTTTTGCGGTGTCTTTATATCACTCGACCGTTGGTCGAGTGACGCGTTGCCTTAAGCCCTTGTGTCGCACTTGCCTGGAGCACCCGTGCAATGAGTTCTGCTTCTCTGATAAAGACCCCTCCGCAAAAGGTGACGGTCAATGGTGCGGTGTTTTACACCTCAACCGTCTTGATACTGCTGTTAACCGCTATTTTGATCGCGTTCCCTGAAGACGCGGGTCAGATGCTGGGCGTGGCCCAAGAATGGCTGTCGCGCAGTTTCGGTTGGTACTACATGGTGGTCATCGCCGCCTACCTGATTTTTGTCGTCGGCTTGGCGTTCTCGTCCTACGGCAAGCTGAAATTGGGGACCAAACAAGATAAACCCGACTTCAGCTATGGCGCTTGGGCCGGGATGCTGTTCTCGTCGGGTATCGGCATCTCTTTGCTGTACTTCGGCGCCTCCGAGCCGCTGGACCATTACTTCAACCCGCCACAAGGCGTGTCGGCCAGCCACCAGGCGGCGCAGCAAGCGTTGCAATTGACCTTCCTGCATTGGGGGCTGCACGGCTGGGCGATCTATGCCTTGGTCGGTTTGGCCGTGGCTTACTTCGCCTACCGTCATAACCAGCCGCTGGCGCTGCGTTCGGCGCTGTACCCGTTGATGGGGGAGCGTT
>NZ_LLWH01000104.1 GCF_001411475.1 Pseudomonas endophytica
CTATTACAACCATCACCGCATCAAACTGACGCTCAACAACCTAAGCCCTGTGGAGTACAGGACCCGGGCTGCGCAGATTGCTAGCTAACCTGTCCAACTTTTGGGGGGCAGTCCAAAAACACAGAGGCACCCAAACACCGTGCGCGAGGGTGGTACGACTGCCAGCCGTTTTTACACAGGGTGTGTTAGCAGACAAATATCCCGCGTAGGAGCTGCCGCAGGCTGCGATCTTTTGATCTTTAACAGATCGCAATTGCGCTCCTACCGAGATTGTGTGTGCAGTCTGCGTTAACATGCTCGGCCGGACGCGGCAGCCTGCTGCGCGCAGGAGTCAGTATGTCTCATCCGTTCGCAACGCTTACCCCTGACCTGGTGCTCGACGCCGTCGAAAGCATTGGTTTCCTGAGCGATGCCCGCGTGCTCGCCCTTAACAGCTACGAAAACCGCGTGTACCAAGTCGGTATCGAAGGCTCGCAGCCACTCATCGCTAAGTTCTACCGGCCACAGCGCTGGACCAACGAAGCCATCCTCGAGGAACACCGCTTCACCTTCGAGCTGGCCGACTGTGAAGTGCCGGTCGTGGCGCCGATCATTCACAACGGCCACAGTTTGTTTGAGCACCAAGGCTTTCGCTTCACCCTGTTCCCGCGTCGCGGTGGCCGCGCACCTGAGCCGGGCAACCTCGATCAACTGTACCGTCTTGGCCAGTTGCTCGGCCGCTTGCATGCGGTGGGCGCCACCAAGCCGTTTGAACACCGCGAAGCCTTGGCCGTGAAAAATTTCGGCCATAACTCGCTCACTACCTTGCTCGAAGGCAACTTCATCCCACGCAGCCTGCTACCCGCTTACGAGTCGGTGGCGCGTGACCTGCTCAAGCGCGTCGAAGACGTGTATGCCGCCACCCCGCACAGCAACATTCGTATGCACGGCGACTGTCACCCCGGCAACATGATGTGCCGCGACGAGGTGTTCCACATCGTCGACCTCGACGACTGCCGCATGGGCCCAGCGGTGCAAGACCTGTGGATGATGCTGGCCGGTGATCGCCAAGAATGCTTAGGCCAACTGTCCGAGTTGATGGACGGCTACAGCGAGTTCCACGACTTCAATCCGCGTGAACTGGCCCTGATCGAACCGCTGCGCGCCTTGCGCCTGATGCACTACAGCGCTTGGTTGGCGCGGCGCTGGGACGACCCAGCCTTCCCGCACAGTTTCCCGTGGTTTGGCAGCGAGCGGTATTGGGGCGACCAAGTGCTGGCATTGCGTGAACAGCTTTCTGCCCTCAATGAAGAACCGTTGAAGTTATTTTAAAACCCACCCTGTCAACTGCCCAACCAAGGATCCTGCATGCAAGCCGCCAACCCGCGTCGCGGGTACATTTTAGGTCTCAGTGCCTATGTCATCTGGGGGCTGTTCCCCCTCTATTTCAAACTGCTCAGCAGCGTGCCCGCTGTGGAAATTATCGTCAGCCGGGTGCTCTGGTCTGCGTTGTTTGGCTCTTTATTGTTACTGGTGTGGAAACACCCAGGCTGGTGGCAAGAGCTGCGCGACCACCCCAAACGCATCGCCGTGCTGGCAGGCAGCGGGCTACTGATCGCGGTCAACTGGCTGACCTATGTGTGGGCGGTGAACAACGATCGCATGCTCGAAGCCAGCCTCGGTTACTACATCAACCCGCTGGTCAACGTATTGCTCGGGATGTTACTGCTGGGTGAGCGTCTGCGCCGTCTGCAATGGGTTGCCGTGGGGCTGGCGGCCATCGGCGTCGCCGAGCAAGTGTGGCAAGCCGGTAGCTTGCCGTGGGTGTCACTGGTGTTGGCGTTGACGTTTGGATTTTACGGGCTGATCCGCAAGCAAGCGCCAGTCAAGGCATTGCCGGGGTTGGTGGTCGAAACGTGGCTGTTGGTGCCCATCGCACTGGGCTGGTTGCTGCTGCACCCGGAAGCCAACAGCGCCCACGCCGACTTCTGGGCCACCCCCGAAGCTTGGCTGCTGGTGATCGCAGGCCCAGCCACGCTGGTCCCGTTGATCTGCTTCAACGCGGCCACCCGGCATTTGCCTTACACCACCATCGGCTTTATGCAGTACATCGCCCCCACGATCGTGTTGATCTTGGCGATTACGATGTTTGGTGAACACTTGTCCGACAGCACCTTGATCGCCTTCATGTTCATCTGGGCCGGTCTGGCGGTGTACAGCATCGACGCTTGGCTTAGCCTGCGCCGAAAAGCCTGATTTAAAAGACTATTTATGCCTGTGGGAGCCCGTCCGGCCCCACAGACAATTAGCACGCCTCCCACACAAATTGTGTACTGTTTTTAGAATTATCTGGAACAACCCACTCATTTCTTGAGAACATCCTGTTCTCCTACGTGACTGACCGCTACTGAAAAGTCGCAGAACGACGTCTATAGTCTGATTTTTACATCGGCAAGTGATCATGTAGTATGCCTCGGCGACCACTACATGATTGGCAACAAGGTCGGTCAAGGCGTCTGCTTTACCCCCATACAAACCCGCTTAGGCGGTGTTTTGAGAAGCGCTCCAGGCTTTAAATAATAATGAGTGAGGCAAGCAATGACTGAACACGTTCAAGTCGGTGGCCTGCAGGTCGCCAAAGTCCTGTTCGACTTCGTCAACAACGAAGCAATCCCCGGTACCGGCCTCAACGCCGACCAGTTCTGGGCCGGTGCCGATAAGGTCATCCATGATCTGGCGCCCAAGAACAAAGCACTGCTCGCCAAACGC
Source organism: Pseudomonas endophytica (assembly GCF_001411475.1). Classification (GTDB taxonomy): domain Bacteria; phylum Pseudomonadota; class Gammaproteobacteria; order Pseudomonadales; family Pseudomonadaceae; genus Aquipseudomonas; species Aquipseudomonas endophytica. The sequence continues at coordinate 2,749 of NZ_LLWH01000104.1, forward strand.
GATGATTTGCAGGCGCGCATTGACGCCTGGCACCAGGCTCAGGCCGGCAAGGCCCATGACGCCGTGGCTTACAAAGCCTTCCTCCAAGACATTGGGTATCTGCAGCCAGAAGCCGCAGATTTCCAGGCAACGACGCAAAACGTCGATGACGAAATAGCCCGCATGGCTGGCCCACAGTTGGTGGTACCGGTGATGAATGCGCGCTTTGCCCTTAACGCGTCGAACGCCCGCTGGGGCTCGCTCTATGACGCGCTGTACGGCACCGATGCCATCAGCGAAGCCGATGGCGCCGAAAAAGGCAAAGGCTACAACCAAGTGCGCGGCGACAAGGTTATCGCTTTCGCTCGCGACTTCCTCGACCAAGCGGCACCGCTGGCCGATGGCTCGCACGTAGACGCCAGCGCCTACACCGTGGTTGATGGCGCGTTGCAGGTCACCCTCAAAAACGGCGCCTACTCGGGCCTGCGCGACACCGCGCAACTGGTGGGTTACCAAGGGGCGGCGTCAGCCCCAAGCGCAGTACTGCTCAAACACAACGGTTTGCACTTTGAAATCCAGATCGACGCCAGCAGCCCAATCGGTAAAACCGACGCGGCGGGCGTTAAAGACGTGCTGATGGAAGCCGCCCTGACCACCATCATGGACTGCGAAGACTCCGTCGCCGCGGTCGATGCCGATGACAAAGTGCTGATCTACCGCAACTGGCTCGGCCTGATGAAGGGCGACCTAAGCGAGCAAGTCAGCAAAGGTGGCGAAACGTTCACCCGCACCATGAACCCGGATCGCGAGTACACCGCGCCCAATGGCGATACCGTCAGCCTGCATGGCCGTTCGCTATTGTTCGTGCGTAACGTGGGCCACCTGATGACCATCGACGCCATCCTCGACAAAGACGGCAACGAAGTCCCCGAAGGTATCCTCGACGGCCTGCTGACCAGCTTGGCGGCGATCCACAGCATCAACGGTCAAACCTCGCGTAAAAACAGCCGTACCGGTTCGGTCTACATCGTTAAACCGAAAATGCACGGCGCGGAAGAAGCGGCGTTCACCAACGAGCTGTTTGGACGTATCGAAGATGTGCTCAAGCTTGAGCGCAACACGCTTAAAGTCGGGATCATGGACGAAGAGCGCCGCACCACCGTCAACCTCAAGGCGTGCATCAAAGCCGCCAGCGAGCGCGTGGTGTTCATCAACACTGGCTTCTTGGACCGTACCGGAGACGACATACACACCTCGACGCAGGCCGGGCCGGTGG
>NZ_LLWH01000105.1 GCF_001411475.1 Pseudomonas endophytica
CCTTGCGCTCGGCAACGCACTGGTCAAAGAAGTCGTCCGGCAGGTCATTGGCGAAGTGCAGCGCTCCCGGCCCGTCCTCAACTGGATAGCGGTTGTAGATCCAGTCTTTGGCGGTGTCAGTACCGACAAACCACAGCTCGGCACCGTTGCGTTCGGTCTGGCCTTTCCAAGTCACGTCGACCATTGACGGGCGTTGCGCAATCACCGGTTTACCCGGCTTGCTCGCACCCTTGATGGCGAAGATGTTGCGCCACCTGCGGATACGACAGAACTGATAAACCTCGTCTGTGTGGTGACCGCCAGAGTCGACCGCGGTGGCCAGAATGCCGAGCCCGACACCACAAGGGTGCGGGTAACGCACCTTGAGCTTTTCATCGAGTACGGCCCACGTACGCTCGTCCGCCGGATCGCCCCAGATCACCTGATAGTCGATGATCCAGCGCTCCATGCCGACGCCCCAGCCCATCACCATCAGCTCTAGGCGATTGGCTTGTACGTCGACCGACGCAGTAAGCATTAACACGCGCAGGGTCATCGCGCCGAGGCCGTAACTTTCACGGCGAGCGCGCACTTTCAACACGTCTGCTTTGGTCTGCTCTTGGGCGCTGTCCCAGACCTTGGCCAAGCGAGTGTTGTAAAACACCTGCATCGGCTCCAAGTCGCCCCGGCTCTGTGCCTTCTTGGCCTTCTCAAACTGCTTGGCCAGCGAGCGCCAGTCCGTCCAGCCCAGCGGTGAATACAGGGCGTTAAGGTGAAAGCCGATGGTTTCGCCGTCGCCCGGCGCGTGTGAACGCCATTCACCGCGGGCGAGCATCTGGCCCTTGTGATGTTCCTCAATCAGCACATCGCAATCCAACCCAGACGCAGCGCACTTGTAATGCACCACGTTGAAGTCGGCCGAGTAGAGCAAGTTCTCCCATTCAAGCGTCTGCATATGGCCGCAATGCGGGCATGGCACGTAGTAATAACGCTGATCGCTGGCCTCAAACAAATCAGCGATCCGCGACGCGCCTTTGATCGTCGGTGAACTGGAGAAGTAAAACTTGGCGTTGCGCCCGAACGTACTGCCTCGGGTTTCAGCCAGCTCGATTGGGTCGCCCTCTTCGCCCACGTCCACATCCCAGCGGTCGATTTCATCGCCGTAGATGTAACGCGCTGACAGTTCGGCCAAGTTGGCCGCAGAGCCCGCTGTGGTCACGTACAGCGAGCCGCCTTCAAACTCTTTGGTGTCCATCGTGTTGCGCGAGTCACGCGAACGATTGGCCGCCACGCGCTCGGACAAAACCGGCGTAGCCTTAATGGTCTTGCTGATCCGCGACGACACCCGTTTGGCCAAGCTGAGGCTCGGCAGCAAGGTCAGAATATTGGACGGCACCATGTGAATCAGGCCACCGATCCAATTCAACGCGATCTGGGTTTTCATCAGTTGCGAGGCCACCATCGTGACCACACGCTTGCAGGGGTGAGCCGGCGACAGGCAGCGCATCGGCTCACGAGCATAAGGCGTACGCGAAGTGCGATATTTGCCAGGCTCAGCGGCACCGGCATCACGCGGGATACGCATGTACTCGTCGGCCCACTGGTCGACCCACAGTGACGGGTCAGGCCGCAGCCCACGGAAATACGCCTCGCGGTACACCTCTGCACCGTTCGGGTTTTCCGTGTGCATGGGTTAGCTCTTGTTGTTGAGTGCTGTGATTAGATCCGCCGACGACATACGCTCGGCGTCCTCCAGCGAGGCGCGGATAGCGTCAGTCAAACGACGTTCGATTTCCCAAGGGTCGGTCATGGAGGCCAGTTCGGGTGCCAATTGCGGCGGCATCCCCAACAACTGATCGCGCAGCAAGCGTCCCGCGTTGAAGGCACCGGTTTTGACGGCTTCCAGCTCAACCTGTGAACCCTGAACCTTGTGAAACTCAGCCTCGGCCAGTTGCGCCAGGTAGTACTCACGATGGGCACGGGCTTTTTGGAAGTCAGCTTGCTTGCCAGCCGGGCCGATGACGGGCTGCGGCGCAGCCATGTTCGGCGTGGATTCGGCCAAAGGGGAAAGCTGGCTGGTCACGTCGCGCTGCACTCGACCCTCTTGATGCCGAGCGGCAACGGCGGCCTTGGTGGGGTCGGCTGTTTCACGGATCAGGGCAATGGTTGCATCGACATCGACCAGCTTTTTATCCGTCGACAGAACCAGCCGATTGTTGTTTTTAAGCCAGGTGATGTAACTCGGAGCCTTGCCGATATGGGCCGCAAAGGCACTCTTCGACAGAAAGATAGGGGCTGTCACAAGCCCTCCTTTTCAATGGCTTTTCAATGCAAGCCTTTCAATTTCAATGGATTGAATTTCAATAAGCTGTCAGCCCTGCGGCTAACGTTTTCCCGCGGGTTTCCTGCCCCGTACCCATGGATATTCCCCAGGGTCCCCGGCAGGATTTCGACTTGGCATTTAGTCAGCGCGATCAGTCGGGGTCGGAACCTCGCAAACCCCTAGGCGCTTGGCAGCCCAGCGTTCGTAAAGGCCAATAGCAACATCCGCCCCGGCCATCGCCGTGAGGCAACCCACCGCCGATGACGCCCAGATCGACACGCCGTTGGCATGCAGCAACATCATCGTGGACAGTCCACAGCCGATACAGGCACCCGACCGTAAAGCCAAACGCCGAACCAGCGACCAACCCCGTGCGCCGTCCTTATCCGCTCGCCACATCTCACCCGACACCCCGCCGATCAAGGACAGTGCAATCACCAGCCAGATCGGCATCTCCGCTAACGCTTGTTGCTCTGTTGTCATTGCCTGCCCCTAAACGCAAAAAACCCGGCGCAATGGCCGGGTTTAGTGTGGTGGTGTCTACCGCTCTCTGCGGTCGCACCTATCGAAGATGGCTACTTTTTACAGGTGGATTCCGGTGGCAGCAAGCCCCTTTTAATGCCATCGGTGAATATGTGGGTTTGGTAGCTGAACGCCCGGCGAATATCGGCGAATACATCACCCCGGCTAGCGCTTTTGGGGGCTGTCTGCCTTGCCCCACTGCTCTGGATCAAGGTGGGACAAAGGAGAGTCCCTAAATCAAAGGCTCTGCCCCACTGTCCTACTTCTTTTACTTTTTCCTCGTATATAGAGAAATTATTAAGAACACGCATGCGCGTGAAACGCGCGTATTGCTGCCCGCTCCGCTCACATGGGCGAGGGTCATTTAAAGGTGGGACTGTGGGACAGCCCAGTAACGGCGCGGGCTGCGCTTGACCCACTGCTATTACACGCAGCGGGACAAGGCGGGCCATGGTTAGTTGACGGGGCAAACGAATGGCGAAGGTATGGCTCACGCTGCTTTTTTCCCGAGCAGCAGCTCTGCGATGCACTCATGCGCTTGATGCAAGCGCTGGTAATAGGTGTCGCGGCTACAGCCGCAGTGCATGTACTTCTGTGACAAGAAGCTGTCGTGATTGCAGTAATGTTCGCGTACAACCACCGACAGCTGCGGCGGCAGATGTTTGTTAACGATCAACTCAATGTCGGCCGACTCATCGAGCAGCACTCGGCTGCCCCGTGTACCGCGAATCAACTCGCCCTTAGTTTCCATCAGCATGGCGATCATGTTGCCGCCGCCAGTGCCTTCGGGGGCTGCGCTGTGCAGATCCTCAGCCCAGAGTTTGAGCATGCTGTCGATGTGCTTAATCAAAGCAGGGTTCCTCGAATGCTTGCACCTTCAAGGCTGAGTGACCGCCCCAGTTGTCCGGCTTTTTGTACGCCCAAGGGCGCTGCCCGCTTTTCGCAAGAGCAGGCAGGCGCACACGACGCCATCCAAGCCGATGCATGATCGCGCCGACGCGCATTTGCTCAGGCTTGCCCCAGTGCCCGAAGTCGAGTTTGAGTGCGCTGGCCAATACTTCGCTGCCGCTGGTGGTTTCGCCGATCTGCGATTCTTCTAACCAAGTCAGACTCGGACCTTCC
>NZ_LLWH01000106.1 GCF_001411475.1 Pseudomonas endophytica
GGCAAAAATCTGCGTAGTAAGGCCAATTTTCTGGCGGTCCAGCAGGGTCACTTGGCCACGAATAATCCCCTCATCTTTCATCCGCTGAATTCGCCGCCAACACGGTGATTGCGATAAACCCACCTGTTCGGCGATCTGTGCGCTGGACAGCGAAGCGTCTTCTTGTAGCAGCGCGAGGATGCGTCGATCGTAAGCGTCCAGTTCACCTTGCATAAAAATACCTTTTTGTTAGCCAATAACGACTTGGATAAGTCTTTCTAAAGCGTAATTGATGCATCTTAGATAAAAAAAACCTCCCCCGACGTGTAAATATTTCTCCAGCCAAATCAGGAGTCATCGCATGTCGCCACTGGAAGCCGTTCAACCCCCTACCCGCCCCGATGTCTGGGCCAGCCATGCCCCACTGTGTGCGGTGCGATTTCATATTCAGGCCGAAGCAGAGGCGGATGTGTTGTGCCGGGTTTTGAATGTGTTTGCTTTGCAGCAGCTCATCCCGCAGCAGGTTGATGTGATGCGCGATGACGACAGTTTCAGCATTGAAATCGTCAGTGACGAGCAAAGCTGGCACCGCGCGCAGGTGATAGGTGAAAAATTGCGCAATCTGGTCAGCGTGTTCGACCTGACACTGGAACCCGCTCAACCGGCTAGAGCAGCCCTCACCGGGTAACAGCCCGCAACCATTGAGCAACGCGTGGTCAGGCTCGCAGGGCTAGGCTTCAAACTATGCAGACAAGGACCCGTCTGCCCTCGTGTTTGAAGCCGTCCCCAGGAGCTGTCGATGCGCAATGCCCCGCCTCATGATCAATGGCTCACCCTTAAGCAACTGCTGCCCGCCCTACTGGCTCAAGGGCGCCTGTTACAAGGCTGCGCTGAAGAGGCGTTGATCCGCAGTCGAGAGCCACTCAACAGTCCTCTTCATCCACTGGTGTTTCTGGCCAGTCAACAGCTCCAAGACCCTACACGACCGACAAAAACCCTCGACCTTGAAACCCTGACTGCATGGCTTGCCGAAGAGTTTGCGCAACCGTACCTACGGCTCGACCCGCTCAAAATTGAGGTGGCGACAGTGACTGGGCTGATGTCGTTTGCCTTTGCCCAACGCCACCAAATCCTCGCCGTAGCGGCCAATGAAGAGGCCATTACGATTGCCAGTGCCCAACCGTGGGTCCGCAGTTGGGAGGCTGACCTCAAGCACGTGCTCAAGCGCCCGATCAAGCGGGTGATCGCCAACCCCTTGGAGATCCAACGCCTGAGCGTGGAGTTTTTCCAACTGGCCAAATCGGTCACAGGCGCGGCACTCAATGATCAAAAAAGCAGCCACTCAGCCAACTTGGAACATTTATTAACCCTGGGTAATGGCAGCCAAGAGCCTGATGCCAACGATGCGCACATTGTGAATATCGTCGACTGGCTGTTGCAGTACGCCTTTGAGCAACGCGCCAGCGATATCCATATCGAGCCACGTCGCGAGCAGGGGGGAGTACGCTTTCGTATCGACGGCGTACTGCACACCGTCTACCAGTTTCCCGCTCAAGTCACGATGGCCGTCGTCAGCCGTCTCAAGAGCTTAGGCCGGATGAACGTTGCCGAAAAACGCAAACCCCAAGACGGCCGCCTTAAAACCAAGACCCCTGCTGGCGCCGAAGTCGAACTGCGCCTTGCTACCTTGCCGACTGTGTTTGGCGAAAAAATGGTCATGCGTATTTTCGACCCGCAGATCATGCTCAAACGCTTCGACCAATTAGGTTTTGAAGGCGAAGACCTACTGCGTTGGGAGCAGATGATTCGCCGGCCTAACGGCATCATCTTAATCACCGGCCCGACTGGCTCAGGCAAGACCAGCACCCTGTATGCAACGCTCAAGCGACTGGCCACGCCACAGATCAACTTGTGCACTCTCGAAGATCCGATTGAGATGATTGAACCCGCGTTTAATCAAATGCAGGTGCAAGCGAACATTGACCTGACCTTCGCCAACGGCGTGCGAGCATTAATGCGTCAAGACCCAGACATCATCATGCTCGGTGAGATACGTGACCTAGAAACCGCTGAAGTTGCCATTCAAGCCGCGCTGACTGGGCACTTGGTGCTTTCCACCTTGCACACCAACGATGCGCCCAGCGCGATCAGCCGCCTGCTAGAACTGGGCGTGGCGCCTTACTTGATTAAAGCCACGTTGCTAGGCGTCATGGCGCAACGGTTGGTTCGCACACTGTGCCCTGAATGCAAAACCGAGCACCCCATATCAACGCCTGACTGGCAGAGCTTTGCCCCTGGCTGGTTGACGCCGCCACCGCTCAAGACCTGTCAGGCAAATGGCTGCATGGCGTGCCGTGATACGGGTTATAGCGGCCGCTCAGGCGTGTACGAGATCATGCAGATGAGCGCTAATCTCAACAGGCTGATAACCCCACACACAGACATCAATACGCTGCGCCACGAAGCGTGCAAAGAAGGCATGCGCCCCTTGCGAGTCGCTGCCGCTCAAAAAGTGAGCGCCGGTTTGACAACTCTGGTAGAAACATTGCGCGTGACGCCTGCGTATTGAATTGTTTTGACTATTATTTAAACAATGTCTGTTTAAGCCGATGGTTAAACTTTGACCCGCTTATCGCTCTTATACATTCAAACAAGGAATGGTTATGCAAGTGGGTACTGTTGTTCTGTTATTTGTCGCCTTGGCTATTGCCCTGCTTTTTATGGGCTTCAAGGTCGTACCACAAGGTTACCAATGGACGGTAGAACGCTTCGGGCGCTACACCAATACGCTAAAACCGGGCCTCAACATCATCATCCCGGTGATGGACCGGATCGGACGCAAGATCAATGTGATGGAAAGCGTGCTCGATATCCCGCCGCAAGAAGTCATCACCTCTGACAACGCAACCGTACAAATCGACGCCGTGTGCTTCTTCCAAGTGGTCAATACGGCTCAGGCTGCTTATGAGGTCAATAACCTCGAACACGCCATTCGCAATCTGCTGCAAACCAATATCCGTACTGTGCTCGGCTCAATGGAACTGGACGCAATGCTCAGCCAGCGTGACGGGATCAATGAGAAGCTGCTGCGTACAGTCGATGAAGCAACCGCGCCTTGGGGCATCAAGATCACCCGTATCGAAATCAAAGACATCAGCCCACCCGCAGACCTGATGGCCGCGATGTCCGGGCAAATGAAAGCTGAGCGGATCAAACGTGCGCAAATCCTTGAAGCAGAAGGTCTGCGCGCCTCGGCCATTTTGACCGCCGAAGGTAAAAAGCAGGCGCAGATCCTCGAAGCAGAAGGCGGTCGTCAGGCGGCGTTTCTTGAGGCAGAAGCCCGCGAACGTCAGGCCGAAGCAGAAGCCCGGGCGACGCAAGTGGTTTCTGAAGCCATTGCAACGGGTAACGTGCAGGCAATCAATTACTTTGTCGCGCAAAAATATATCGACGCACTGGGCCAACTGGCCTCTGCCGATAACAGCAAGGTCATCCTGATGCCGCTGGAAGCCAGTCAGGTCATCGGTGCCGTGGGGGGAATCGGCGAGATCGTCAAAGCCACTTTCGATAACAAAAAGGCCTGATGCATGTGGGAGTTCATGCAAAACCTAAACTACTGGGACTGGCTGGCACTGGGCACCGTGCTATTGATCCTAGAAGTCTTTGGCACCGGTGGTTACCTGTTATGGGTGGGCCTCGCCGGGCTCATCGTTGGGGCCGTGACCTTCTTTGTGCCCACACTGTCTTGGGCGCTGCAACTCCCGCTGTTTGGCATCTTGGCACTCCTCACGGCAGTGTTTTGGTGGAAGCGTCAGCGCAACACTATTGCCAGCAATGACCAGCCTGAACTCAACAGTCGCGGGCACGAGCTCATCGGCAAAACGTTTATCGTGCAGCAAGCCATTGTAGAGGGCCGGGGCAAGATTAA
>NZ_LLWH01000107.1 GCF_001411475.1 Pseudomonas endophytica
TCAGGGCCAACTGCACGGTGCTACGAATGACTTGCGGGTTGTCGATGGTCATCACTTCGGCCAGCAGCTCTTGGGCGCGGCTCAAGCTGACTTGACGCAACATCCATTTCACTTTCGGCAGGTTGGTGGCGTTCATCGACAAACTGTCGAAACCCATTGCCGTCAACAAGATCGCCGCCGCAGGATCACCGGCCATTTCGCCGCAGATACTCACCGGTTTGCCTTCGGCATGTGCGTCACGTACCACGGCTTGCAAAGCTTGCAAGACCGCCGGGTGCAGGTAGTCATACAAATCGGCCACCCGCGGGTTGTTGCGGTCCACCGCTAGCAAGTATTGGGTCAAGTCGTTAGAACCCACCGACAAGAAGTCCACCTGACGTGCCAGCTCTTTGGTTTGGTACACCGCCGCCGGGACTTCGATCATCACCCCTATCGGTGGCATCGGGACATCAGTGCCTTCGTCACGCACTTCACCCCAGGCACGGTGCAGCAAGTGCAAGGCCTCTTCGAGCTCGTGGGTGCCGGAGATCATCGGCAGCAAGATACGCAGGTTGTTCAGCCCTTCGCTGGCCTTGAGCATCGCCCGGGCCTGCACCAGAAAGATTTCTGGGTGGTCGAGGGTCACGCGGATCCCGCGCCAGCCCAAGAACGGGTTGTCTTCTTTAATCGGGAAATACGACAGTGACTTGTCGCCGCCAATGTCGAGGCTGCGCATAGTCACCGGTTGCGGATGGAAGGCGGCGAGTTGCTCGCGATAAATCGCTAACTGCTCCTTCTCGCTCGGGAAGCGCTGGTTGATCATGAACGGCACTTCGGTGCGGTACAGACCTACGCCTTCTGCGCCACGTTGTTGCGCACGCGCCACGTCAGCCAGCAAGCCGGTGTTGACCCACAGCGGCATACGGTGGCCGTCTGGGGTGATGCACGGCAATTCGCGCAGGGCGTCGAGGCCTTGGGACAGCTGACGTTCTTCTTCGACAACGTCTGCGTATTGCTTGCGCAGTAAGTCGCTGGGGTTGGTGTACACCTCACCGTGGTAACCGTCGACGATCAGTTGGATACCGTCGACCTTGGAATACGGCAGGTCAACCAAGCCCATCACGGTGGGAATGCCCATCGCCCGGGCCAGAATCGCTACGTGGGAGTTGCCCGACCCCAACACCGACACCAGACCGACCAACTTGCCTTCTGGCACCTCGCCAAGCATGGTCGCGGTCAGTTCTTCGCTTACCAAAATGGTGTTATCGGGGTAGACCATGGTTTGCTGGCGTTCTTGCTGCAAGTAAGCCAACAACCGACGCCCCAGGTCACGTACGTCTGATGCCCGCTCACGCAGGTAGTCGTCGTCCATGAGTTCGAAACGGTTGACGTGATCAGTCACCACTTGGCGCAGCGCGCCTTGGGCCCATTGACCGGTCTTGATCACATTTTTGACTTCACTGCCCAGCGATGCATCGTCGAGCATCATCAGGTACACATCGAACAACGCCTGTTCTTCAGGCCGCAACTGCGTGGCGAGCTTTTTGGACACCGCTCGCATGTCGTTGCGCACGCCCTCAAGCGCGGTTTTGAACAAAGCTATTTCAGCAGGAATGTCAGTGATGGTTTTGTCCGGCACCACGTCCAGATCGGCCGGGGGCAGCATGACCACTGCCGTACCCACCGCCGCGCCGGGCGAACCGGGTACACCGACAAACTTGGCTTCTTGAATCCCTTTACCTTGACGGCCCAAGCCACGAATCGAGCCGGTGGCTTCGGCGTGGGCAATAACGCCCGCCAACTGTGCGCTCATGGTCACGAGGAAGGCTTCTTCGCCTTCATCGAACTGGCGGCGTTCTTTTTGCTGAATGACCAACACCCCCACCACACGACGGTGGTGGATGATCGGCGCGCCGAGAAAGGAGGCATAGCGTTCTTCACCGGTTTCGGCAAAGTAGCGATAGCGCGGGTGATCGGCGGCGTTTTCGAGGTTCAGAGGCTCTTCACGGGTGCCCACCAGACCGACCAGGCCTTCGTTGGGCGCCATGCTGACTTTGCCGATCGAGCGCTTGTTCAAGCCCTCAGTGGCCATCAGCACAAAACGATTGGTCTCTGGATCAAGCAAATAGACCGAGCAGACCTGGCTGCCCATGGCCTCTTTGACGCGCAACACAATAATCCCCAACGCCGCCCTGAGATCTTTGGCGGCGTTAACTTCCTGGACGATCTTGCGCAGCGTATTGAGCATGGCTCGGGGTCGAACTCCGTGTCAGGTGCGCGTTAAAAGGCGCGGTGCAAGCTCTTTGAGCGCGCGACGGTAGACCTCGCGCTTGAATGTCACCACCTGGCCTAACGGATACCAATAGCTGACCCAACGCCAGCCATCGAACTCCGGTTTACCGGTTAAATCCATCCGCACCCGCTGCTCATTCGAGACCAGGCGCAGTAAAAACCACTTCTGCTTCTGACCGATGCACAGCGGTTGGCTGTGGGTTCGGACCAGTCGTTGCGGCAAACGATAACGCAACCAGCCTCGCGTGCAGGCGAGTATTTCAACATCTTCGCGTTCAAGGCCAACTTCTTCGTTCAGCTCGCGGTACAAGGCGTCTTCTGGCGTCTCATCAGGGTTGATACCGCCCTGTGGAAACTGCCACGCGTCTTGATTGATACGGCGAGCCCAGAGTACCTGTCCGGCATCATTTGTCAGAATAATCCCGACATTAGGACGGAAACCATCGGGGTCGATCACGGCAACAACCTCGCAAACGCATGTCGCCGCATTGTTCCACAAAGGTTGTGAAAGCAGCAACGCACCGTCCTACCTTATGTGCACTCTTGTGAAAAGACCGTATTCTTGAGGCCTTTTTAATAAACATTTCAGCGAGTAACTTCAATGCGTCTGGCTTTATTCGACTTGGATAACACCCTTTTAGGCGGTGACAGCGACCACGCATGGGGCGATTACCTGTGCGGACGTGGCATTCTCGACGGTGCGGCCTACAAAGCCCGCAACGACGAGTTTTACCAGGATTACCTAGCCGGCAAGCTCGACAATGCCGCCTATCTTAATTTCAGCATGGAAATTTTTGGTAAACATGACATGCGTCAACTCGATCAATGGCACCGCGAATTCATGCGCGACTGCATTGACGCACTGATGCTGCCAAAAGCGGCACAGCTATTGGCCAAACATCGTGAGGCGGGGGATACGCTGGTCATCATCACTGCGACTAACCGCTTTATCACCGCACCGATTGCTAAAAAGCTGGGCGTGGAACACTTGATCGCCACGGAATGCGAAATGGTAGAGGGGCGTTACACCGGACGCAGCACCGATGTGCCGTGTTTCCGTGAAGGCAAAGTGACCCGCCTGAATCGCTGGATCGAAGAAAACGGCTACAGCCTTGAAGGCAGCTATTTTTACAGCGATTCGATAAACGACTTGCCGCTGCTGGAGCAAGTAACGCACCCGGTGGCCGTCGACCCAGATGAAAAGCTTCGTGCAGAAGCCGAGCAACGCGGCTGGCAGGTGATTTCACTGCGCGATTGATACTGAACTGCGCCCAAGATGTTGGGGCGCAGACCACAACCGCGTAGGAGCTGCCGAGGTACGAAGGCTGCGATCTTTTGATCTTTAAAAGCTCGCAGCCTGCGGCAGCTCCTACGGGGTGGACTGCCCCCAAAAAGTTGGACACATATCCAACTTTTTGGGGTTTCAACATGAGCAAGTACACAGAGCAATTTAAGCTCAACGCCATCAAGGCTTATCTTGATGGCACTAAGGGTCTACGGACG
>NZ_LLWH01000108.1 GCF_001411475.1 Pseudomonas endophytica
CGGCCGCAGCCACGGTTTGCGCGCTGGTGCGGCTGTCGACGAAGAATTTGTGGCGCCGTAGCAGTTCACCCATCAACCAAGCCATCGCCTGAGGCTGAGCAGTCATGCGGCTGCCTTCATGGTTGTTGATGCCGCTGGTGTAAGGCACGGCCTTGAACGCAGCGTCCAAGCGTTTAGCCAGCTCTTCCAGAGGCAAGTCGGGGTGCCAGGCAAACGGTCCGGTGGCCGGATCCATGGGCATGTGCAGGATGACGATTTTCCCAGCCTTGTGCGCCTCACGGGCAAACTCGGCCGCGTGCGGGGTATCGGGCATCACCGCTGTAGTGACCGGGCCGGGGAAAGCCAATACCCGGCGATCACGGGGTAGGTTTTGCCCTAAATCGTCGATGATTAAGGTCAGGTAGGCTTTGCGCGGTGTTTGCGTGTGGCTGTCCGGCGCCGCAAAGGCGGCACCGGACAGGCAGCAGAGCAGGGCGATGACAGACCACAAACGCATCATCAATTACCGCGAGTGATGCTCAAACCCTTGAGCAGACTTAAAGCCTGGCTCAACTGGTAGTCATCGTCTTGCGGCATGGGTTTGGCTTTGGTGCCAGAGCCAGTAGGTTTGTCGGCCCCGCCGTTACCGTTGCCGAGGTGGCCTTGTAGGTCGGCTTCTTTGTAGTACTCGGTGTCTTGTTCGCGAGTGATTTTGGCGCGGTTGACTTCGATGTCCGGCACGATGCCTTGAGCCTGAATCGAGCGCCCGTTGGGGGTGTAGTACAGCGCAGTGGTGATCTTCAAAGCGCGGTCGTTGTTCAGTGGTAAGACGGTTTGCACCGACCCTTTACCGAAGCTAGGTGTACCCATTACCACGCCGCGCTTTTGATCTTGTAGGGCGCCGGCGACGATTTCGGAGGCCGAAGCGCTACCCCCGTTGATCAATACGACGAGCGGAACGGCCTCACTCAAGTCTTTGCCGGTGGCCGAGAAGCGCAGTTCGGAGTTAGGCAGGCGGCCCTTGGTGTACACAATCAGGCCCTTCTTGATGAAGTGGTCAACCACTTCAACCGCTGATTGCAGGACGCCGCCAGGGTTGTTACGCAGATCAAGAATGATGCCCTTGAGCTTCTTGTTGCCGTTTTCTCTGCGCAGCTTGGCCAGCGCAGCGGCGACTTCTTCGCCGGTCTTGACCTGGAATTGGGTGATACGGATATAACCGTATCCGTCTTCGAGCAACTGAGCCTTGACGCTCTTCACCTGAATATTGGCGCGGGTCAGGGTGACGTCGAACGGCGCACCGCCGTTGCGAACCAGGGTCAGGGTGATTTTCTGTCCGATCTTGCCGCGCATTAAGTCCACGGCTTCAGTCATGCTCAGGCCGTTAGTCGGCTGACCATTGATCTTGACGATAAAGTCGCCGGCCTGGACGCCCGCTTTACTGGCCGGAGTGTCATCAATGGGCGAAACAATTTTGATATTGCCGTCTTCAGAGCCGACTTCAATGCCCAACCCGCCGAATTCGCCACTGGTGCTTTCTTGCAGTTCAGCGAAATCTTCTGGCCCAAGGTAGGCCGAGTGTGGATCAAGGTTGCTGAGCATGCCTTTGATGGCGTTTTCCAGCAGAGTTTTGTCGTCAACCGGTTCAACATACGCGGCCTTAATGCGGTCCATGACCTCGGCAAATGTACGCAGCTCTTCCAGTGGCAGCGGCGCCTTAGCGCTAGCGGCAGTTGCCGGCTGAGCGACTGGCTGGGCGGCAAATGCCAGTGGTGATCCCATCACCAGGGCGGTCGTCAGGGCCAGCGAGTTGAGGCGGGGCAAGTGCGGCATGTTGAACGAACTCCTACGTATTAAAGGTGATGGACTCATCCCTGAGTGCGGCACCATTGTGCAGGATCGCTAGGGCGGCCCTGCTGACGAATAGCAAAGTACAGTGCTGGTGAGGATTGCCCGCCGCTGTTACCCACGGTGGAAATCACATCGCCAGCTTTCACAATATCTCCAGCGGACTTAAGCAGGGTCTGATTGTGACCATACAAGCTTAAGTAACCATTACCGTGATCCAAAATGACCAGTTGGCCTGCGCCGCGCAGCCAGTCGGCAAACACCACTCGACCGCCGTGTACCGCACGCACCTGGGTGCCTGCGTTGGCGCTGATCATTACGCCGTCCCACTTGGTACGAGCGTCATCGCCACGGCTTTCACCGAAGCGGGCAAGTAATCGACCATCAACCGGCCACGGAAGTTTGCCCCGTGCCTGAGAAAAAGGTCCGCCATAAGAGACGCCCGCACTTGAAACCAAGGCACCTGGGGTCGATTGGACCGGTTTGCGTGGGGCGTCGCTAGCCACCGACTGAGCCTCTCGCTGGCGTTTCTTCTCTGCCTCTTGTTGCGCAAGCAGCGCTTTTTGCCGCGCCGCTTCGGCTTCGCGGGCCTGGCGAGCGAGGGTTTCTTCAATGGTCTTGAGGACTTTAGTCAGGTCTGCCTGATCTTGCTCGCGGGCTTGTAACTTTTGATCGCGATTTTTGACGTCGGTGTTGATCTTGGCCAGCACTTGCTGGCGCTCGGCGCGGACTTTGTCTAGCTCGGCACGCTGGCTGTCTAGGCTGCTTTTTTGCGTCAGCAGTTGCGCTTGTTGCTGGTTGATAGTGGTTTCGACATCGGCCAATTGGCGCAGGGTTTCATTAAAGCCTTTGAGCTGGGCCAAGCGGGCCTTGCTCAGGTAGTCGTAATAGGTGAGGGTACGGGCGAACTTTTCGGGGTTTTGCTGGTTGAGCAACAGCTTGAGGTATTCCTGGCGGCCACCTTGGTAGGCGGCTCGGGCCTGAATAGCGATCAGACGTTGCTGTTCAATTTTTGCGCTGTTGAGTTTTTGCTTCTCACTGTCTAGGCGCAACAGCTCGCCTTCACTCTTTTTTAGTTCTTTTTGCAGGTCCTCCACCTGTTTTTCTAGTTTGCCGATTTCAGTTTCAGTGCTGCGCAGGTCTTTTTGGGCGCCGGATTTTTCTTCCTGGAGCTTGCCGAGAAGTTTTTTCAGCTCGCCGATGTCCTGGCGCGTGGCGTCTAACTGCTGTTGAGTTTGTGCGCGCTCGTCGGCAAACGCCGGTTGGAGCAGGCATGCGAAGGTCAGAGCTATAAGGGCGCGAAGCATGGGGCGGGCGACACCTGGAGGAACGAGACGGCCTAGTATGCCCGCCAACGTTGCCGATAAGGAATGGATGAAGATGAATTTGTGGCTGCACCCCGATCTTGTTGGAGCAATCGAGCTACAGCCATCGTTATGATCTTTTTTGTGTCATCTGCGCTGCCTCTGCTTTGTGTGAGCTGCCGCAGGCTGCGATCTTTTGATCTTTAAAAACAAAAGATCGCAGCCTGCGGCAGCTCCTATAGAGGCTAAGTGCTTACGCGTCG
>NZ_LLWH01000109.1 GCF_001411475.1 Pseudomonas endophytica
ACCTGCAAGACTTCGACGTGCTACTGATGCCGACCGTGCCGTTGAAGGCCCCCAAACTGCCTGCCGCAGACGCTTCGGCCAGCGAATGGGTACAGCGTGCGTTGGAAATGAACGCCAACACTGCGCCGTTCGATGTCACTGGGCACCCAGCCTTGTCGATTCCTTGCGGGCTTGCCGACGGGTTACCGGTGGGCATGATGTTGGTGGCGCGGGACTACGATGAAGCCATCCTGTATCAAGTGGGGCACGCGTTTGAGCAGCATATCGACTGGGAAAGCCTGACGTCATGAACCCTTCTGAATACAAAGTTGGCCTACTGTTTTCCGAGAGCAGCCTGACCGCGGCCTCAGAAACAACTCAGGCCAATGCCACGCACTTGGCCATCGCCGAGGTCAACGCTGGCGGTGGCATCCAAGGCCGACCGCTGGTGCCGGTGGACGGGCGCCCTGGCGCAGAGCCTGCGGACTACCGCGACAGCGCCGTGAGCCTGTGCGACGAACATCAGGTGCAAGTGCTGTTTGGCACGCATATGTCGAGCACCCGCAAAGAGGTGTTGCCGGTGGTAGAAAGTCGCCGTCGCTTGCTGTTCTACCCCACGCTCTACGAAGGGTTTGAATACTCGCCTTGGTGTTTTTACACCGGCTCCGCCCCCAACCAAAACTCGGTGCAACTGGCCCGGTACGTGTTGGAGCATTTCGGCAATCGCGTGCTGTTTGTCGGCGGCTCTTATGTGTATCCGTTTGAGTCCAATCGCATCATGCGAGAACTGTTCGAGCAGGCGGGCGGCGAAGTGGTGGACGAGATTTACTTGCCGTTCCATGCCACCGCCGAGGACTTTGAGCGGGTGATGCAGCAGGCGCGTGCCACGGCACCGGATGCGATCTACTCGACCATCGTTGGCAGTGACATCCCGGCCTTGCACCGCGCCTATCGCCAAGCCGGATTCGACCCGGCGCGCATGCCCATCGTCAGCCTCGCCACCAACGAGGTCGACGTACTGCGCATGAGCGCTGAAGAAGCCGAAGGTCATGTGTCGGCAGCGCCTTGGTTCTCGACGTTGCAAACACCCGCCAGCCTAGCGTTCGTCGCGCGTTACCGGGCGCGCTACGGTGAAGCGGCACCCTTAACGGCTGGGGCTGAGGCGGCGTACTTCCAAGTGCACCTGTTTGCCGAAGCGGCACGCCGCGCAGAGCGTTTGTCCATTGAGGCGCTGCGCGAAAGCCTGGCCGGTGCGCAGTTCGACGCCCCGCAGGGCCGGGTGCAGATTGACACACACACTCAGCACACTTGGTTGTGGCCCCGCATTGCTCGCCTCGACCATCAGCGACGTTTTGAACTGGTGGTGCAAAGTGAGCAGCCAGTTAAACCCAGCCCCTACATGATCGACTACAAACTGGACGTGCAGCCATGAGTGGCAGGAGGGCCAGATGACCAGCGCTCCTTCACTGTTGCGTGAACTCAAGGGCCTGCGGGTACTGGTGATTCACCCGGTAGACGCCGAAGCCCGCGTGGTGCTGGACCAGTTGCCGCGCATCGGCTGCATCGTCGAGCAATGCTGGCCGGTACCCGCGCAGTTGCCCGCAAACACCGACGTGGTGCTGCTCGCAGTTGAACTCAGCCAGCGTCTGAACACTCAGGCGCTGGTCGAAAGTTTGAGTGAGCAGGCGCCGCCGATTATCGCTGTGGTCGGCTATGAAAACCCGTCAATGCTGCAATTGGTGCTAGAAACCCAGCCCGCTGCGGTGATCGAGCGCCCGTTACGGCCCTTTGGCTTGTTGACCCAGTTGCTGATGGCCCGTGCTGCTTGGCGCGCGCGCATCGACATGCTGGCCCAGCTGCGCAAGTTGCAGACCCGGCAACCGGCGGTGTCGAAGATTTCCATGGCCAAGGCCCTGCTGATGGCGCGTCATCGTATCGGTGAAAACGACGCCCATCGCCGCCTGCAACGAGACGCCATGGCCAGCCGTACCAGCATGGAAGCGGTGGCGCAGACCATTATTGACGCCGGTCTGCCCCCTCAACCCGAATAAGCATGTCAGTGCACCCACGAATACGCAGAGGTTTTATATGCAAGCGTTCAATTTCAGCACCACCGCTCATCTGATCTGCGCCAGCGGCGCGGCTGCCCAACTGGCCGAAGATTGTGCCGCCAGAGGCGCGCGCAATGTATTGCTAGTAACCGACGCCGGGATCCTGCGCCACAACCTGTTGGACGCGGTATTGCCGGGCTTCGCCGCTGCGGGTATCAACCTACACGTGTACAGCGACGTGCAGGCCGATCCGGCTGAGGAACTGGTGTTGGCCGCGACTGAACAAGCGCGGGCAATCGACGCCGAACTGATCGTCGGCTTTGGCGGCGGCAGCTCAATGGACACCGCCAAACTGGTCGCCTACCTAGCTCACCCGCAACAACGCCAGAGCCTGAGCGACATTTACGGCGTCAATCAAGCCAGCGGTGCCCGACTGCCGCTGATCCAAGTGCCGACGACAGCGGGCACCGGTTCGGAAGTTACGCCCATTTCCATCGTCACTACCGCCACCGGTAAATCCGGCGTGGTGTCCCCCCAACTGCTACCGGACTTGGCCATCCTAGATGCGCAATTAACGGTCGGCTTGCCAGGCCCGGTCACCGCCGCAACCGGCATCGACGCCATGGTCCACGCCATCGAGGCTTATACCAGCAAACTGCGTAAGAACCCGATCTCCGACTTACTGGCCCGCGAAGCCTTGCGCTTACTCAGTGCCAACCTTGAGCGAGCCGTGCGCGAACCGCACAACCTTGAAGCACGCCAAGCCATGTTGCTGGGCGCCTGCCTGGCCGGACAAGCCTTCGCCAACGCCCCGGTGGCGGCAGTGCATGCTTTGGCCTACCCGCTGGGCATCCAGTTCCACTTGCCTCACGGACTCTCTAATGCGCTGGTACTCAATCACGTGCTGGCTTTTAACCGCTCCCATGCGCAGGCGCTTTACGCCGAATTGGCACCATGCGTGTTAGGAGAACGGCTGACTTCAGACGATGCTGCGTCACAATTTATCGAGGAGTTACAGCGAATTCACACCGCTGTTGAGCTGCCACTGCGCTTGCGCGACGCTGGGGTTACGCGCGAAAGCCTGCCAGAACTGGCGCGCAATGCGATGCAACAGCAGCGTCTGCTGGTCAATAACCCGCGTGAAGTGCTGGAGGAGGATGCGTTGGCGATTTATACGGCGGCTTACTGATTGAAATTGACGCGCCTGCTTGCACTCAGGCGCGTGCTGCATCA
>NZ_LLWH01000110.1 GCF_001411475.1 Pseudomonas endophytica
GCGCAGTCGGGAACCGGGCCGGTGTTGTTACCGGGTGCGTTTTACTTTTTACGCGAAACCCAACTGCCGCCGATGGAGGCCCTGCGCAAACACGGGGTCAAAATTGCCATCGCCAGCGACCTCAACCCCGGCACGTCGCCAGGGTTGTCGTTGCGTCTGATGCTGAACATGGCATGCACCCTGTTTCGCATGACCCCGGAAGAAGCCTGGGCAGGCGTCACCCAGCACGCCGCGACGGCCTTGGGCTTGGGCGACAGCCATGGTTCGTTGGAGCCGGGCAAAATGGCTGATTTTGTGGCCTGGAACATTGATCGTCCGGCAGACCTTGCGTACTGGCTAGGCGGAGATCTGGACAAGCGCGTCGTGCGTAACGGCGTCGACGTCACGCTTTAGGAGAAAAGGCTGTGGATAAGGTTCTGACATTCAAACAAGGCCGCGTGCCATTACTGATCAGCATGCCCCACGCAGGTTTAAAGCTAACGCCTGCGGTCGAGACAGGCTTGATCCCTGAGGCGCAAAGCCTGCCCGACACCGACTGGCATATTCCTAAGCTTTACGCGTTTGCCGCTGAACTGGGGGCCAGCACGTTGGCGGCCGAGTATTCGCGGTTTGTGATCGACCTCAACCGCCCAGAAGACGACGCGCCGATGTACGTAGGCGCAACCACCGGGTTATTTCCGGCCACTCTGTTTGACGGTGTGCCGCTGTTTCGTGAAGGGCAAATACCCTCCGCACAAGAGCGTGCAACCTATTTACAAACCATCTGGAAGCCTTACCACCAGACCTTGCAACAAGAGCTTAAGCGCCTGAAAGACGAGTTTGGGTATGCGCTGCTGTTTGATGCGCACTCGATCCGCTCACACGTGCCGCATTTGTTTGATGGGCGTTTGCCTGATTTCAACTTGGGTACGTTCAATGGTGCGAGCTGCGACCCGCAACTTGCCCGAGATCTAGAGGCGATTTGCGCCGAGCACTCCGCTTACAGCCATGTTTTGAATGGCCGTTTCAAAGGCGGCCACATCACCCGGCACTACGGTAGCCCGACGGACAACATCCATGCGGTGCAACTGGAGCTGGCGCAAAGCACTTATATGGAGGAGTTTGAGCCTTTTAACTACCGCCAAGACCTAGCTACCCCAACTCAAGTGGTGCTCAAGCAACTGCTGGCGCGGATTATCACGTGGGGTGAAGAGCGCTACGCCAAAGGTTGACGTCAGAAGCCTGAGAAACCGAACACCCGTTATGCGTCAGCTATCGGAATGGATGTGCCGACGCTTCACAACGATAAACAGCGGTTAGGCAAACAGCCCGACCTCGCACGATGTGTAGAGGGGGCTGCCCGCCGGGAGGGGGTTGAAACCTCGCCGCTATACTCCATGCTCATTCTGCTAATCGGGTTTATGATGCCAGACGGCACTTTTTCTTGAAGTCCCCACCAGGGATGACCTCAACCCTCCCGCGGAGTGTGTAATGCAGACTTTGTTCCCGCAGATCAAACCCTACGCCCGGCACGCTCTAGCTGTCGATGGGCCGCATGTCTTGTATGTCGATGAGAGCGGTACGCCCGACGGCTTGCCGGTGGTTTTTGTACACGGCGGGCCGGGGGCAGGGTGTGATGCCAATAGCCGCTGTTTTTTCGATCCGGGCGTGTACCGCATCATTACGTTCGACCAGCGCGGATGTGGTCGCTCAACCCCGCACGCCAGTCTAGATAACAACACTACGTGGGATTTAGTCGCTGATATGGAGCGGATTCGTCTGTTTCTAAGCATCGACAAGTGGGTGTTGTTCGGTGGCTCATGGGGTTCCACGTTGTCGCTGGCCTACGCGCAAAGCCATCCGGAACGAGTACATGGGCTGATTCTGCGCGGGATTTTTCTGGCGCGTGAGCAAGAAATCGAATGGTTCTATCAAGCAGGCGCCAGCCGTCTATTCCCGGATTACTGGCAGGATTACATCGCGCCCATCCCACCCGAGGAACGGGGTAACTTGCTCACTGCGTTCCAGAAGCGCTTGACGGGCAATGATCAGATCGCGCAAATGCACGCGGCCAAAGCGTGGTCGACGTGGGAAGGCCGCACCGCGACCCTGCGCCCCAATCCACAAGTGGTTGAGCGTTTTTGCGATCCGCACCGGGCGTTGTCGATTGCCCGTATCGAATGCCATTACTTCACCCACAGCGCGTTCCTTGAACCTAATCAGTTGATCCGCGACATGCACAAAATTGCCCACTTGCCGGCCGTGATCGTGCATGGGCGGTACGACGTGATTTGCCCGCTGGATAACGCTTGGGAGCTTCATCAAAATTGGCCGGGCAGCGAGCTGCAAGTGATCCGCGAGGCGGGGCACTCTGCGTCTGAGGTCGGGATTACCGACGCTTTAGTGCGGGCGACCGAGCAAATGGCTCAACGCCTGCTCAACTTGCAGCCGGACGAAGCATGAGGGGTTTACTGCAACGTGTTTCAGGCGCGCGAGTAGAAGTCGGCGGGGAGGTGGTCGGCGCCATCGACCAAGGCTTGCTGGTATTGCTGGCTGTCGAGCCCGACGACACCCCTGCACATGCGGCCAAAATGCTGCACAAGCTGCTCAATTACCGGGTGTTCAGCGATGTTGACGGCAAGATGAATCTGTCGTTGAAGGATATCGAGGGCGGTTTGCTATTGGTGTCGCAATTTACCTTGGCGGCAGACACCCGCAGTGGCCTGCGACCTGGCTTTTCTACTGCGGCACCTCCGGCGATGGCCGAGGCGATGTTTGATCACGTTTTAACCGAAGCCAAACGCCAGCATTCGACGGTCGAATCAGGTCGTTTTGGGGCCGATATGCAGGTGCATTTGGTCAATGATGGCCCCGTTACATTTTTGTTACAGATCTAAAACTCTGAAAACCCTTGTTTTGTCTGAAAACAGGTGCTTTTCGTGAGAAATACTTGGCGACACTAGATGCGTTGTAACGCGGGCTACTAGATAATCCCGCGCTACCATAGACACTAATCCGGCGCGTCTGGGGAATCATTCTTCCCTTCGGCGGTCGGAACAGTGCTCGCCAACCCGGCAATTTGATCGCTGGCCGTTGGTTTCATCATCTGTTTTCGGCGAGGTTGCTCGTGATTGTTAGTCCATTTAAAGCACCAAAAAGGTCTGCCAAGCGGTTACGCAA
>NZ_LLWH01000111.1 GCF_001411475.1 Pseudomonas endophytica
GGGCGCCAGCCCCGAAAACCTGCTGCACGTGACATGTCTCAACACCTTTGAGCTGACCCGCGCGGCCTATCATTTGGGTAACCGCCACGTGGCTTTGCAAGTGGGTGATAGCTGGCTGCGCTTGCTGGATGACTACGTACTCAAGGCGATGTTGGAACAGTTGGGCGCACATACTGAGTCTATTGAGGCGCCCTTCCACCCCGAACACGGTGCTTACGGCGGTGGGCATCATCATTCACGTGCTGGCGAAGAAGACTTCAACTACGCCCCGCGCCTGCATCAATTTGGTGTGCGTTTGTGAGTCCGGCATGGGCGCTATTGCGTCTGGCCAGCCCGCAGCTGCCCATTGGCGGTTACAGCTACTCCCAAGGGCTGGAAATGGCTGTGGACGAAGGTCGCGTGACCAACTCGGCCCGCGCTGCACGTTGGATCCGTGACCAGTTAATGCTCAACCTCGCACGCTTTGAGGCGCCGCTGCTGCTTGCCCATTGCCAGGCCGCCACGGACCACGACTGGCCGACGTTGCAGCGACTGTGCGACGAACACCGCGCCAGCCGTGAAACTCGCGAACTGCATCTGGAGAGCCGCCAAATGGGCTATTCCTTGCAGCAACTGCTCAACGGCTTACCCGAACTGGATGACCCCGCCCGCCTGTTTCTCACTCAACAACATGAGCCGCATCTGGCACTCGGTTGGGCGTTGGCCGCTCGCGCTTGGGGCATCAGCCCACAAGATGCCCTCGCCGCTTGGTTGTGGAGCTGGCTGGAAAACCAGCTCGCGGTGTTGATGAAAACCCTGCCGCTGGGCCAACAGGCGGCTCAGCGCCTAACCAGCGAGTTATCGCCCACGTTGCAGCAGACCCAGCAGCAAGCCAGTTCACTCGACGTATCCCACTTGGGCAGTGCCGCTTTCGGACTTTCTTTGACAAGCATGGCCCACGAGCGCCAGTACAGCCGCCTATTTCGTTCCTAGGAGAATGCAATGAACACACAACCCTTGCGCGTCGGCATCGGTGGCCCGGTGGGCTCCGGCAAAACCGCATTGACCTTAGCCCTGTGCCTGGCACTGCGTGACAAGTACAACTTGGCAGTGGTCACAAACGACATTTATACCCGCGAAGACGCAGACTTTTTGGTGCGTAATGAAGCACTGGCGCCTGAGCGCATCATGGGCGTCGAAACCGGTGGTTGCCCACACACGGCGATCCGCGAAGACGCCTCGATTAACCTTGAGGCCGTGGATCAACTGAACCGACGCTTTCCGGGGCTGGACTTGATTCTGGTCGAGTCGGGTGGGGATAACTTATCGGCCACTTTTAGCCCGGAGCTGTCCGATCTGACTATCTACGTTATCGACGTCTCAGCAGGCGATAAACTGCCGCGCAAGGGCGGGCCAGGTATCTGTAAGTCAGACTTGCTGGTCATCAACAAAATCGACCTCGCGCCACTGGTCGGCGCTTCGCTGGAGTTGATGAACAGCGATACCCAACGCATGCGCGGCGGCAAACCGTTTGTGTTCAGTAACCAAAAGACCGGACATGGTCTAGACACCATCGTGGCGTTTATCGAGAAACAGGGCTTGCTGATTTCTTAACATCGCGAGCTGCCGAAGGCTGCGATCTTTAGATGTTCAAGACCTAAAGATCGCAGCCTTCGGCAGCGCCTACGGGGATACTGACGGTGTATCATGTCGCGCAAACGCCCCAGCCGTGACGACGCCCGCCGATGAGTGATGTAGCCAATACCTCTTTTTCACCTGAACTGAGCGCAACCTTTGCGGCCGTACAGGCGCATTTTCGTCAGATCATCGTGCCGCTATGGCAAGTCCCCGGCTGGAACGCCGAGCTGGCGCTGCCTTATGAAGCCCTCAGCCCCACGCATCAACCGCTGGCACCCCAGCGCTATCGCGCCATGGCCTGTGCACGGCAGCTGTATGTATTCGCCAGCCTGATCGACGACCCGGCCTTTCCCGGCGCTGCCGACCGTGCGGCGGCGCTGTTTCGTTCGCTGAAAAGACACTTTCACGACGCCGACCATGGCGGCTGGTTCTACAGCATCGACCCGCACGGCGCGCCGCTGGATCAACGCAAAGACTTATACACCCACGCGTTCATCATCTTCGCCTGCGCCCATTACTGGGCCAAGGTGCGCGAGCCATTGGTCGAATCGGTGCTCAATGCCGCACTGCAAGTGGTGGCCGAGCGTTTCAGTGATGGCAACGGTTTATATGAAGCCAGCCTCGATCAAGACTGGTCATCACTGGGCAGCGGCCCTTTGCAAAATCCGTTGATGCACTTGGCCGAAGCCTTCTTAGCGACGTTGTCGGTGCGCAACGACGAGCCTGTGCAGAACGCCTTGCTAGCGTTGGCTGACGGCATGCAACAGCGCTTTATCGAGCCTGTGCATAACGTGATGCTGGAGAAGCCACGCGGGGCTGTGGATAACTGGTTTGAGCCGGGGCATCAGTTTGAATGGCTGTTTTTGCTGGCGTCCTCGCCCCTGCTGCGTCAGACCTCCCTGCATGCTTCGCTGGACCGCGCGTTTAGCTTTGCAGAACAGGTCGGTGTAGACCCGCATACCGGCGCGGTGTGCGGCATGCTGGCCCCGGATGGCAGCTTACGCGATGGCACCCAACGCATCTGGGCCCAAGCCGAATACCTGCGCGCCCTGACCTTACGCCCCGACGGCTTGGCCCGAGTGCAACACCAATTGCTGGCATTGCAACAACGCTTTTTGCACCCTAGCGGCTGGTACGAGTGCCGCGACAGCGACGGTAAGGTCAGTCGTGCCGACATGCCATCAACCACGCCATACCACTTGGCCACCTGCTACAGCGGCTTGGCTGACGCTCTCGCGTAGGAGCTGCCGCAGGCTGCGAGCTTTTGATCCTTAAAAGCAAAAGATCGCAGCCTTCGGCAGCTCCTACGAAAAGCTAAAGCAGCGCGGTGAAAAGCCGAAACAGCCCTGGACTGCCCCCAAAAAGTTGGACACATATCCAACTTTTTGGGGTTTCAACATGAGCAAGTACACAGAGCAATTTAAGCTCAACGCCATCAAGGCTTATCTTGATGGCACTAAGGGTCT